>DYNZ01000023.1 GCA_020720805.1 Leptospira biflexa
TCAAATTCGATGCCTATTGGTATAAAACCCGAGAACCAAAGTGTTTCGAGTATATCTTTCTGTAATTCTTGCTTAAAATCCTTGCATAAAAAAGGGCAATTTTTTCACTTCCTCCAAGGCAGTGGCAATGACAAACGCTGTAGTATAACCAGAATAAAAGGATATTGCAAAAACCTATGAGACTTGAACTACTATCTTATGAACACACGGCAACCTATTTTCAAAAAAATGATACTGTCATTCTCAGTCTTGGCAGTACGGAGCAGCATTCACCAGACGGCATCATCGGCACCGATTATCTGATTACTGCTGCTCTGGCAGAACGTTGCGGCGAAGATTTAGGGCTGCTCTCTACGCCTGTTCTTCCTTATGGTGTCGCACTCCATCACATGGGTTTTTCGGGAACGGTTACCTTAAAACCGACAACTCTGATTCTCCTACTGGAGGATATCATCAGATCACTCTACCATCATGGCGCCAGACGTTTTTTTATGATCAATGGACATGGCGGCAATATCCATACTGTGATGGCGGCATTTTCACAGATATGCGCTGATTTGCGTATTGCCACAGAGATCGCAAATTGGTGGCATCTACCCGAGGTTGTTCAGAAGGAACAGGAGCTCTTTGGAGCTGAGAATGGCCAGCATGCCACAGTGTCAGAGATCAGCGTAACACGTTACCTTTATCCAGAGGCGTTTACAGATTGGAAAACACGACCTCCTCAGGATTATAGCCTGCACAAACCAGCGATAAGCTGGCCGATCCACCGTGACGGTTTTCAGAAGAACTTTCCGCTCGGGAGCATGGCCTCCAATCCGTCGAAGGCTGACGCTGACAGCGGCGCAATCATCTTTGAGTTGACAGTGGCAACCATCAACAACCTAATCACAAAATTTATGTTGAAAGACTATTGATGCTATACTGCGATGACGGCTCTGCTACTCTGTTTCATCCCGATTATAGGGAGAACTACCACAATCTTACCGGAGCCTGGGTGGAAAGTACAGAGATTTATGGTAAGGTGTGGAACGATTTTTTTCCAGAGATACCCGTTGACTTTTGTGTAGCGGATGTTGGTCTGGGGCTTGGATATAATTTTTTACTTGCATTGTCGCTTTTGGACAAAAAATCGTTAAAAAATTCATCCATTGTCTCCTTTGAGCAAGAACTCATCCCCTTAGATAATCTCAAAAAGATTCCCTACCCTGGTGAAGTTGCCGGCTATCAGGATACTCTTTTTTCGCTTTGTCAAAATCTCGAAGAGCAAAATTTCATCAACCAGAAGGTCAACAGCACCAATATCACGATCTATTTGGGAGACCTGCGTCAAAAACTGAAGCTTCTCCCGGATCGATCCGTTTTTCTATGGCTGTGGGATCCTTTTTCTCCGGCGAAAAATCCCGAAATGTGGAGTCTTGATCTCTTTCGCCTGGTTCTCCAAAAAAGTTCTACGCAAGCGGTACTGGTAACCTATTCTGCGGCAGCACAGATTCGCGCGGCTCTGCTTCGAAGTAAATGGCACCCCATCACCCGCCCCGGAATCGGCAAAAAGAAGGAAATTACCGTAGCCTTGCATCCCCAAAGACCCCTTCCCACCAGCAGTCAAAAGATTTCCTTGGATGAGATCGAGCCTCAGGATCGCGTCACCTTTCGAGACCGAAAACTTAGGGATACGAGAGAAATCATTCTGTCAAGACGGCTCCAGACCCGGGCGCGCATTCGCAGAATACTTCATCCCTAATAAAGACCCTGGGTAGCAGCAACTAAGCGAAACATACTCGTACTTAAAATTTCCTGGTTATGAAAAATTGTGATCTTATACAATCCAGGCTTCATGGGGGGATACTGGGAGGATATCACCTTGAACTCTTGATCAGCCATCAAGCTGACAGTCTCAATACGCAGCCATCCTAACTCATTTCGCTCGAGCTTAACCCCAAATAAATTCGGGGACGGCAATGACTTTAACTGAAAGACCCAGTAAACGGTCTCATCTGCGGAAAAAACAGGGGTTGAGGTGTAGGTTCGAATTTTCTGCGGATCAGTTCCATAACCCAAAAAGCCCTCTGAAGAGGAGCAGGATATAAGAGGAACCCAAAAAATGAAAAGGAGTAAAAATCGCATATTTGCCATCCGCCCATCAATAAGTGCGCAGGAGTACCCTGGCCTGCAACTGATCAATCTGCAAAACTCTCATCAGGTAACGCTCTTGAAAAGCAATAGCTCCTGTAGCCCGGGCATCCCTTACGATCGTACGCAATAGATACTCTCGGTTGATAGGATTTTTAATCTCCTCTTTGAGCTGAACAAAACTTTTTTGGGGGTGCAGTCGCGCCATGATTTGGTAGAGATATTGAAATTTTGCGTTTTCCAGGGAGTGCATTGTGTCAATGGCAACAGCGATCCTGTTGGTTAATTGTCTACTTTTTTTTTCGCTCCACAAAAATCCGCTCTGCCTCGCGGCGAGGCTGATACGCTGGTTGACCCGCTCCACGCTGCCAGCACGCCCAATTGGTGCTGGTGACATGATCGCCTGAGGCGCCACAGGAGGTTGTAAACCCAAATCAAGGAAACTCTGTTTCATAGTCCGAGAGCTCACCCGCTGGTAGAGCTCCACATATACCAATGGCGTCCGCTGTAGCTGTGCCAGAGTGCGCAGCATTTTCTGCACCGCTTCCAGATCCAGGAGGCGTAGATAGGCTTCCAACTCCTGTTGCAACTCGGTGAGAAGCTGGGGGCTCTCCAGAAGATCGGTTACCACATTTTCAGGCAACCGAGGTTTGATCCTCACAGCCGCTTGAAAGGCCTCCTTGCGAATCCTAATCCGGGCAGCGGAATCCTCCGCTTTCCCGGTATCCAGCAGTAACTCGGCAAATATCGCAAACGCACCCTCTCCGCCAATGGTAATGGCAGCCTCCCAGGCAGCCAACCCAAGCTTCTCATGCAGAAAATAGCCCCGTAAAAAGGGGAGCGAATTTTCATCCCTTAGCTCGCCTAATCTGGCGAGAAAGGTGCTGTCTGTTGTATCCTTATGCAATGCGATGAGCGGGGCGCTTACATCCCTTGCCTGCTTCTTGACAAGAGCCGACAAACAGGAATCCCGTAATAACCCATCCTGACTTAGGGCAACAAGAGCCTCATCAACAGCTCTTCCCTGCAAACGGCCTAAACCCTCCACCGCCAGATGACGCATTTTCGGCTCGAGTTTGGAGTCGCGAGTGATGCGCAGCAGCTCTTCAAGATCAGATCTCTCTTTTTTTTCTGAATAACGAAGTTCAATTTTTTTAACCTGCTCTTCGATGGGAAGCGATGCACATGACCAGCATAAAAAAAGCAGTGCAGAAAGTGTTACAAAATGGATTGCCTTCACGTCTATTGACCTCAATTGTATTACTCTGATTATCGGTCAAATTGGGAAAAGCATGCAGCAGAGAACCTTCTCTAAGTACACCAGCCCCTTACCGCTCGACACGATAATCATCTTTGGGCAGCTCATAGACCTTATCGCCTGGAGCTCTAGGCTCATTTTGCTGAAATCGGGACTGTTTGCGGTTTAAGTAGGAGGCGACATCCTGAAAATCTTTCCGAGCAATAAAGAGAATCCGGAAAATTCGATAAAAGAATACGATAATAAAGAAAAGAACCAGAAGAAATAGGATTTTTATCAAGGGAGTCTCCTTGTTGGGAAAAAGGGAAGTTTTTCTGTTTGCCAAAAAAAATGGAAGAATAAAAATGTTCATTACCCTTAAAAAATATACTCAACAAATCTGAATGATCAAGCATGATTCTTATAAAACTTTTACCTCTCCGTTTTTTTTCCCGCATCTTTGGTTTGCTGGCCAGACTCTACCTGCTACCAGGTTTGCGCCACCTAGTTCTGGCAGGTTACTCTCGGATATTTCGTATTCAGGTGCAGGAGGCAGAACTTCCCCTTGGCAGCTACGGCACCCTTCACCAATTTTTTATCCGCAAATTAAAGCCTGGCTCTAGAATCGTTGACGATCGCGAAACTATACTCTGCTCACCCGTTGACGGTAAGGTTTTACACGCAGAGCCCTTTCAGGGAAACAGACTGGTACAAATCAAAGGTTTAAGTTACTCTCTCGCTGAATTGCTGGGCTCTGAAGCTGAGGCCAGCAATTTTGCAAATGGTACTGTCTTTACAATCTATCTTTCCCCTGCGGATTATCACCGAATTCATTCCCCTTTTTCTGGTTTCATCAATCAGTTTCACTACATACCAGGAAAATTATTTCCCGTGAATTCGTTTGGTGTGACCAACATTCCTGGACTCTTTGCAAAAAATGAGAGGATTGTGACCTATCTGAATGTAAGTTATAAAAGAAAGGAGATGACAATTGCGATTATCAAGGTCGGAGCCCTCAATGTTGGTAATATTTCACTTGCCTATCATGATCTTCATAGCAATGGGTGGTGGCCTCAAACATCCAAATTGCAACTGTTACCTCAGAAGGTCTCTATAGCGAAGGGGGATGAAATGGCAATATTCCATCTGGGTTCTACAGTTCAAGTGATACTGCCGGAACAGATGAAAGGACGATCGCTTGTCAAACCAGGAGAGAAGGTTTTCATGGGGCAGGCCATTTTCACGATGGATTGATGCGCTAATCATCCCAGCCAGGCCGCAACCCCTGCACTCTTCCCACAGGTATGGTGAAAGCGATACCCGTCGAGGGATTTTCCAGGTTACCGCACACCTTTTGTAAAGCAGCAAAGGCCAAATCTACAATTTCAGGATCACGGATGACAGAGAGAATTGTTTTGTTGGAAGCGCTGGAACCTGCCAGTAGGTGACGAAATCCGGCAAAAATCGGAATATCCTGCGATAATACCTTTCCCATACCAAAGGAGTCGATGATTGTCGCGCCTGTAATACCGATCTCCAAAAAGGCTTCGACAATCTCTTCAATTCGGTTCGGATCATTGATAACAGCAACAAGTAGTTCCATAATGATTTCAAATTCCCGCTTCAAATTGCTGGAGTGTCTGCAAAAAGGAGCTCTGATCCGAAATATTTTTTAACCCAGTTCGAAACTCATCCTTTTGGATCAATCTTGATAACCTGGCTAAAAGCTTGAGATGCATTCCCTCTTTCTTTTCAGGACCAACCAACACAAACACGAATTGGACCGGCTTGCCGTCCAATGCCTTAAAATCAATGGGCTCTTTTAAACGGATAAAATAGACGATGGTCTTTTCCAATCCTGACACAAAAGCATGGGGTATCGCAAAACCGTTACCGATTCCGGTTGTCATCAGTTCTTCGCGTAAAATTAATTTTTGATATAAAGAAGCCTCGACGGGAATCAAGCCCAGACGTATCAAATCGCCTGACACCTTTCGAAAGATTTCATTCTTTTCCATGACTTCTAAATCTATGGAAACCAGATCGCTGTTTGTACATTCACCAATATTCATATCTTGCCACCGTCAATCTCTTCCTGTTTCGCCTCTATCCAGAAAACGCCAAAGCAATCATCTCTTCGGCGTGCTTTCGGGTAACATCCGTGATCTCTTCCCCAGACATCATTCGCGCGATTTCTTCAATGCGCTCCTTGCTAGTCAGTCGTTTCACCGTTGTAATAGTCCGTTGGTCAGAATCAATAAGCTTCATAACCTTAAACTGTATGTCTGCCATAGCTGCTATCTGCGGCAAATGCGTAATACAGATGGTCTGTCCCTTACGGGATAAGGCGCGAAGTTTTCGACCTATACGTTCCGCCACCTTACCGCCAACGCCACTATCCACCTCATCAAAAACCATACTCTGCGGTTCAACTTTATCAATAATCAATTTTTTTAAAGCGAGCATCAATCGTGACATTTCGCCACCGCTGGCAATTTTTCGCAGCGGGCGAGGTTTTTCTTTGCTTCCCGCGGCGATATAATACTCCACATAATCAAATCCGTTACGAAAGATTCGAACAGGATTTCCCTCAAAGAGAAATTGAGATTTTGATCCACCCTCTTCGCTGTCATCGGCTTCGTCTTCAACGGATACCTGTTGTATGACGACCTCAAACCTGGTATTTTCCATCATCAGATCCTTTAATTCCTGATTCATTTCGGATTCTAGTCGCCTGGCAACTTTCTGCCGCAGAGATGAAAGCTCTTTACCAAGCTCCGTCATTTTAACAACCAGGCTTTCCAGCTCCTCTCTTGTTTTACGGATCTTTTCTTCGCTGAAAGAGATCGATTCTAATTCTCGCTCAGCCTTCTGCTGATACTCCAGTAATTCAGATATAGAACCTACCTTATATTTTCGGTAAAGCTTCTGCAGCGCATCGAGCCGCTCCTCTACCTCATCCAATCTTTGGGGAGAAAATTCAATCTGATCTATCGCATCGCTGACCAGACGCGCGCTCTCTTCAAGGCGATAAAGCGACTCCTGCACCTGAATCAAAGATGGATGCAATCGCGCATCAGTCTCGACCGCATTACTTAAAACCTTTTCCAATCTGGTGAGCATTTGCAGCATGGCTCCGCTGGATTCCTCCGTGCCAAAAAGCAAAGAGTGAGCCTCTTTGAGTTCAGCAAAAAGTTTTTCACTCCCGGCCAGTCGTCGCGCTTCGGTCTTCAACTCCTCTTCCTCACCGCTAACAAAGCGATGCGACGAGATCTCCTCAATGGCAAAGCTTAACAACTCGACCTTGGCCTCTTTTTCCTGAGAACTACTCTCAAGACCTGCCAGAAGATCCAAGAGTTCACTTCGCTTTTCGAAAAGATCACGAAACTCGTTTCGCTTTTGCCAAAGCTGATCTGCTGTTCCCATAAAATCAAGAATATTCAAATGGTTTTGTACCTTGAGAATCGCCTGGTGTTCATTCTGCCCATGAATATCCACAAGCAGAAGACCCACATCCCGGATTTTTGATGATGGCAAAATAACGCCATTGATAAAGCTCCGGCTGCGCCCTTCGATACTGAATTCTCGGCGAATATTGACAAACCTTCCTTCGACCTCAACACCCATCTCCTCAAGCAACCTCTCAGCCTGGGTATTGGGCTCTAAGATGAACGAACCTTCAATAATTGCCTTCTCCTCACCGCTACGAATCATTCCTATTGTCACTTTTTCGCCTAAAATCGCTCCTAAGGCATCGATAATAATTGATTTTCCAGCACCTGTTTCCCCGGTTAAAATATTAAGCCCATTGGTAAAGCGCAGAGAGAGATCTTTAATAAGGGCGAAATTTTTTATCTTAATCTCTTCGAGCATAGATCAGCCAACCCAACCTAATTTTGAACGTAATGTCGCGTAAAAAGAATGAAGCTCATTTGCTATGATCAATGCGGGATACTCGCTGCGACTGATCAACACACGATCATCGGGCTGCAGGCGCAAGGAGACCTGTCCGTCCAAGGTCAAAAAGATATCCTCTTTCTGGGTGGTATCGGGATTTTCTGCCAGACATTCGACGGTGGAATCGCCCGGCAGGATCACAGGGCGGATAGCCAGAGTATGGGGGCTTATGGGATTCACGACCATTGCATCGCTCGTTGGGTGCAGGATCGGACCATAGCAGGATAGATTGTAGGCTGTAGAGCCTGTTGGCGATGAGATAATAACACCATCCGCATGATAGCTCGAGAAGTATTCACCGTTTACCTTCAAGTTTATCTTGACAGCACGTGACTTGCCACCCTTAGCAATGACGGTATCATTTAATAGCACATAATCCTGACTCTGGCCAGCACTGATATGGGTCGCCTTCAAACGCATCCTGGTGGTGGTGAGAAATTGTCCTTCCAAAAGCTCCTCCAGCTTATCCAACGCCTGATATGATGAGAATTCTGTGAGAAAACCAAGCCTTCCAACATTGATACCAAGGATGGGCACGGACTGCCGCATAAAAAAACGGGCTGTGTTCAGCAGAGTGCCATCACCGCCCAGAGATATCGCCAGCTTGGTTCGTTCTAAAATCTCCTCATCCTGAACAAAAAAGCTGCTGGGAATCAGATTATGATCCCGCTCGAAAGCGCGGCTGACCATCAGGGTTAAATCTCTGTTCGAGAAAAAGTTAATCAATTCCTGAACAATTGGATGAGATTCTTTTTTGGCCAGATTTGGAAATAAGGAAATATGATCAATTTTACTGTTCATAAGGGTACTTAGAAGAAAGACAGTAAAATTGTCGAGAACTTTCTTGGTCAATGAGATCCAATCAGCCTCGCCCAGAACAACCTAAGAAGTGATTAATATCAGGCAGGTTTTGGTAATTTGATTTTATGCTTTTTTAATTTTGATTTTAAGGTATTCCTGGCAACATCCAAAATTAGGCTTGCCTGAACCAGGTTTCCAGCGCAATCATTGATCACTTTTTGGATATACTCCTTTTCATAGGGGGATAAATAGTCTGCCAGCGTAGGCGCAGAGCCATCAATCTGTGCTACTAAATTCTTTCTTTTTTTCTCCGGACCCCCCTTACCAGTAACAAGAGGACTTTTTGGTTTATTCATTGTATCTTCTCCCAGCACTACGCAAATCATAAAAAACTATAGACAGGTCAAAATGGTTGTTTGCCACCCATTTCCCGGCAGATAAAAAAAATTACGATTCATATTCACAATATCAATCCGAAGGTTTAAAATCGGAGTGATCTTCGTATGACTATCGCTTTTTTCTGCGTTTTATTTCATAACAAAAGTCGCGCAAAAAAAGCAACCTTTTTTTCATTTCCTGGACAATTTGGCCCAACAAAGGGTTCACTTCTGCAAATTGTTAGGAAATACTTACATATATCAGGGTTTTCCCAGCAATCGAAACATGTTTTTTTTGTAGGCTTCCACTCCGGGCTGGTCAAACGGATTGACCGCAAGCATATAAGCACTAATACCGCAGCTATACTCAAAAAAATAAAACAACGCGCCAAAATGAAAGGCATCCAGTGGACCGGGATAGAGATCAATTATGGGTACGCCTCCCTCCAGGTGCGCCATTCTCGTGCCCTCTTTGGCTTTCTCGTTTATAAAAGAAATTTTTTCCCCTGCAAGATAATTCAGACCATCGAGATCCTGGTCATCGACAGGAATGATAAGCGCCTTCCCCTCTTCCCAGTTGAGAATAGTCTCAAACAGATGGCGGGGGCCATCCTGGATCCATTGCCCTAGAGAGTGAAGGTCGGTCGTAAATTGAACAGACGCGGGCCACAGTCCCTTGCCCTGCTTTCCTTCGCTCTCGCCAAATAGTTGTTTCCACCATTCAGCCAAAAAGGATGTTTTAGCGAGGTAGGAAACAAGCAGCTCCATTTTGTGACCAGATTCGTACAATTGGTTTCTAAGAGCCGCATACAAAATCGCCGGGTTTTCACGGTTAGAAACGGTATGCAGAAATTTCTGAGCAGCAACAGCGCCCTGAACCATGGCGGCAATATCTACGCCTGCCACAGCCAATGGCAAGAGTCCAACCGGAGTCAGGACAGAATAGCGCCCACCTATGGAATCGGGAATAGCAAACGTCTCAAACCCTTCCTGGTCTGATAGAGTTCGCAGAGCCCCCTTAGCTGCATCGGTCGTTGCAAAAACCCGCTTTGCATAACCTTTGCCATAACGCACCTTCATCAAATCACGAATGATCCGAAACGCAATAGCCGGCTCTGTGGTGGTTCCTGATTTCGATATCACATTCACGGAAAAATCGTACATATCGAGCAAACTCAGCAAGTCATGAAAATCCGAACTATCCAGATGATGGCCGGCAAATCGGATCACCGAACCTTGCTTCTGCCCCTTTAGTATCGCAAGCTCCTCAACAGGATCTACCAGAGCGGCAAGGGCTGCTTTCGCTCCGAGATAGGAACCTCCTATGCCAATGGTCACAAAAATCGGAGAATGAGCGCGGATCTGCCCGGCCAGGTTGACCATTTTTTCCACAAGCCCGCCCGTTTGCATCTGACCTGGCAGCTCAAGCCAACCAAGAAATTCGGAGCCTGGTCCTTTGCCCGCTAACATCAAATTCCGAGCCTGCACAGCCTTTTCAAGGCTCTTCTCGATATCGATCTCCTGCGAAAAATTCAGTTGTAAATTCCAATCCATGATTTTACCTCAATGTCCAATACCTGGTTCTTTTAACTCATCAGCCAGATCACGCCCTTGCTGATATAAAAAATTGCTATCACGATGACTGACACAGAAAAGACAATTTTGATCAATCTTTCGGGCAGGTACTTTGAGATATACGGGCCAATCTGCCCCCCGATAATAACTCCTGTCCCTGTAAATATCCACAAATCCCACATGATATAACCGGCATGAAGATTTAATATGGTAATGATCCAGTCGCCAGTGGCCTCGATAAGGATTGCCGTGGCGTTGGCTCGCTTTGTCTCCATATTCAAACCCCGTTCCAAAACAGGCTGGGAGAGTTCGCAAATCCCCGTACCGGTAGAGGCGGAAAAAAAACCACCAAGGGTTGGCACCCACATAAAGGGATAAATATCCTCAATGGGAATATTTTTACGAGTACCAAAATTGTACTGGATTGCGCTGACAAACTGCATAGTGGCAAGGGCAAAAATCACCACACCTAGTACCATTTTCAAAATATTTCCATTTATCAGCATTAAAATATGATTGCCCGCGACAACACCGGGGATGGTCAGCATCACCATCGTAAAACCAACAGAAAGCTCGACCTGTTTCTGGTAAATATAACGCAGCGCGCCGCTAGTCATACCGACTGTTTCGGTTGCGATTCCCGTGGCAACGGAATTAGCAACCGGTATATTCAAAAATATATTATAGATTGGCTGAAAAAGTACACCGCCAGAAAAACCTGAAGCGTTCGCAAGTATAGCGATGACTATCGCCACCGGAAACATATACCAATATTCAAAACTCATACAATCTTTTCCCCAGCCTTATCATTTCACTGTATCGCATTTTTCCATCCATCGCCGTCAGCGTTTATCCATCTCCGCAGTGGAGAGCTGGAATACCTTATACATATTGACAAATGCCTGAAGGGCGGACAGATCAACAATCATCTCTTCAAGCAATTTATTTACCTCAGCTCCCGCACCAAAAATCTCTTTTAAGTCGCGAATTTTCATCTTTTTCTGCGCAAAAATTTGGTTGATATCCATATCTTCCGAAAAATAGCTGATTCGGTTGGCGGCAACGGCAATTTTTTCTTTTAATCTCAAAACCTCCTGCTTGATCTGCAAAATCATCTCCTGCAAATTGACGCTCATGTCATTAATCAATGTACCAATCTGTCCGATCTCATCCTTGGATTGCACAGGAACTGTGATACTTAAGTCACCGTCCGCTATTTTTTTTGTAGCGGTTACCATACCTTCCATGGGCGATACAATATCCTTGGTATACTGGTAGAACGCTCCTATGATAGTCATAAAAATTACCAAAAGAAGGAGCAATGTTCTGGTTTGCAGGCTGCCAATGGGATTAAAAACGTGCTGAAAATCCACCTGTTTCATGATAATCTGCTCAGCCTGCTCTTTGGGGAGACTTTTCTGGAGTTCGATTACAAGATTTCTCTTCACCTGATCTTCAAAAACAGGGCTGCCAAGCTCTAAAATAATCTCTACAGTAACAGATATCGATACAAGAGAAATAAGGATAAAATAGAGAAGAAGCTTTTTTTTGAGTCGGGACATTCCCTTTTTATGATTTTCCATCAAACACAACCCTCCTGACCAGCCTTTGGGGCGATAACGCCACCGTGCATAGTAGAAAAACGATCCATACGAGAGCAGAGTGAAAGGATGAAAAAGGCAAGTCAATTTGCTTATTCTTCCATTTCAGAAAAAAATCTATTTTTGAACATCTTCCTGACGTTCTGAAAGAATCCGATAGATCCGGTCCGCCTGATCTTTACCAATCCCCTTGATCTTTTCGAAATCCGATCGGGAAAGGATGCTGGGATCCTTAGCGGCGGCGACTGCCTGAAAAATCCTCTTGCGTAAAACTGGCCCGATCCCCTCCACTTCATCAAACGCACTGCGCAACCTGGCTCTTGCACGAAGCAGCCTGTGGTAAGAGACGGCAAAACGGTGCGCTTCATCCCGCAAGCGGCGCAGAACCAGCAAACCTCTGCTTGTGGGAGGCCATAGCAATGGCTCCGCCTGATCCGGCACATAGATCTCCTCCTCTCTCTTGGCCAGAGCGGCAAAGGAGAGCGCCTCTCTGAGCCCAAGATCCTGTGCTGCCTGGAGCGCAGCATTCAACTGTCCCTTACCCCCATCGATAAGAAGCAAACCTGGTAAAGCCTTATCCTCGGCAAGCAGGCGGGAGAGGTAGCGTGCAACCGCCTCATGCATAGAGCTGTAGTCATCAGCCTTATCCTGTACGGAACGTATGCGCATACGCCGGTAACGCGATGGATCAGCCTTTCCTTCCTTAAATGCGACTACTGAGGCAATATTGTGACTCCCCTGAAAATGGGAAATATCAAAACAGACCATGAAATCTGGATACACAGGCAAACGCAGCATCGTTTCAATTTCGACCAAGGAACGCCGCTTATCCTGGAACTCTTTGTGATTCTGCTCTTCCTGGAAGACAAGCCTGGCATTCTTTGCAGCCAGGTTTAGTAATCCTGACCATTCGCTGCGAAAACGTTCCAGGTGGTTCTGCTCGCCATAGGAAAGAGCGGGTTCTCCGACGTTAGATGACTCCCCTAAATGGAGTACAGTCACACCCCTGGCAGAACGCTGGGATAAAATATGGGATACCGCTTCTGAATTTTGCAGCGGCTGCTGACAAACAATATACTCCGGAAAATCGTAATGCGAGGCCTGAAGATAGATATCCCGAATGAATGCCTCCCAGAAATCAGAGTCATTATCCGCTGGAACTTGGCTTCCGCTGAAAAAGAAATGAGATCGATCAACCAGGCGCCCATTGCGCAGTTGAAAGCGAACAAAACAGCTCTCCCCTCCTTCACGGTGCTGGCTGATAATGTCGCTATCAACGCTTGACTTCAAATCAATTTTTTGACTTGCCTGGATAACTTCAAGCCCCTGCAATAAATCCCGGTATTGCGCTGCCCTTTCAAAATTCCATGAGGCTGAGGCCTCCTTCATCTTTCCCTCAACCGTTTCCCGAATTCTATCCACCTTCCCTTCCAAAAAAAGAACCAGGGAGTCCATCATCTCCCTGTATTCCTCCCGCGAAATAAAATCGGTACAGGGAGCGCCGCACCTGCCAATACTATATTCCATACAGGGTCTTTGCAGCTTCTGTTCGGGCAATTTAAGGCGGCAGCTTCGAATCTTAAAAAGTTTATGAAGGTTTTCCAGAAGATTGCGCACATAGCGAACATCCGTATAGGGACCGAACAGCCGATCAGGTACTCTGGCGACCGTGGTCTTTCGTGTCACGAAGATCCTGGGAAAAGGCTCGGATAGTGTTACCATCAGGTAAGGATAACGTTTGTCATCCTTCAAGCGGACATTAAAACGTGGCTTAAACTGTTTGATCAGTATCGCCTCCAGAACCAACGCTTCCGTTTCTGTATCTGTAACAATTGTCTCAAAATCATCAATGCGCTGAGCCAGAAACTGCGTCTTGAGATCCAGATTACGGAGAATAAAATCCTCGGGTGAGTCCTGATACAGATGCCTGAAGTAAGAGCGGACACGGTTTCGCAGATTCAGTGCTTTTCCCACATAGATTACAGTTCCCTCCAAATCCCGCATGATATAGACACCGGGATGCGCCGGTAACTGCTCAACCTTAAAGCGCAGGGTATCACTCATAGGAGAATCCGCACGCGCAACTGCCGAGAACGAAAATAGGCAAGCCCGCCGGGATGAACCCTGCGCAAATCGACCCGGAGAATGGAACCAGACTGTAACCCAGAAGGAAGCGCAATCAACGTTTCCCTCATCTCTGTAACCTGACCACTACCCTCACACACAGGACAAACGCTTGACCAGGTCTGGTCACCCTCGCATTGAAAACAGCGCTTTCGAATCGGTAAATCAAGCTTGACCACCACCTTTCCCAGAATCTCATCTGGATGCAGCTGGATCGTTATATCATAATTTTTCTGAGTCTGTGTATAGATATCACCCCTGCGCAAGCGCTTACGCAGCAACCCCTGTCTGGCCAGATCATGTATCGAAAATGCGTAAGAGACGCGCTGCTTCGGAATAATCGTTACCTGGGCTGTTACAGAAGCGCTCATGGAGAGTGAGCTATCGTAACTCTTGCGCGATTCCGCACCGCGCAATACGGAATAGGCTTCCATAAGCTGTTGAAAACTTCCAAGATCTGGCTCAATCGCGCTGTCGGGATGAAATTTTTTTACGAGGTGACGGAAAGCCTGAACGATCTCCTCCCGACTGCACTGGGGATGAAGACCCAAAACCTCATAATAGTTACCACCACGCATTCCTCAAATACCAGATCTAATTTTATTTTCCCTATGGAATCCCCCGTCTCGGAACAAATCCCCGATTGGGAGGAGAGAAGTTGGATCAAGAGATGCGGTTTTTTCCAGGCCGAGAATCGTAAAAAGTTTCAGCAGCTCCTCTCTGAGATTTTGCAGATAGTAGCGCAACCCATATCTATTGCCGCCCATCGTATATATGGCAGCTGGCCGACCCAGCAGAACCGCGGTTGCGCCTAATGCCAAGGCTGTGTAAATATGTCTGCTAAAGCGAAAACCGCCATCGATAAGAACTGGTACTTCTTTTAATAAGTCCGGCGGTAGAGAGCTTAAAATACGAATTGTGCTGGGCAACCCATCCATAATTCGACCGCCATGGTTTGAGATATAGATACTATCTGCTCCAGATTCCAATGCCCGTTCAAAATCTTTTTTTGACATTACGCCTTTGACGATCATAGGGAGGTCAGATTCTCGGCGCAATCGACGTAAACGCGCCACACTCTGAGAGCTTAAATAAACACCAGGTTTTTTCATTGTAGCCAGAGATACAGAATCTATGTCAATCCCCCAGGCCAGCGCACCAAACTCCTGTGCATAATGGATCCGTTCTGCTAGCATCGATTCATCACCATGGGGCTTAAATACCGGTACAGCCAGCACCCCAAGTTTTTGGATTAAGGGCCACCCCAGTTGATAACGCTGCGGATGTGTACCCTCCCCAAGAAAGAGAACAGTTCCCGCCTCATGCGAGCCATATACCATCTCTGTCACAAATTCCTCTTCCGATATCTGGCCTCCCATATTTGTGGCCACGCCAGTCACCGGCGCAATCATGACCGGCCATAAAATCTTTTTACCAAGCCAGGAGAAAGAGAGATCCGGCATCTGATGGTCATGTATATAGCTTGGGACGATACGATAGTGATCCAGATCTGCAGTGTTCTCCGCGAAGGTAATCATATCGCCATCACCACCCATCCCAGGAACTCCCGATGCGCACTTCCTGCCGTCGCATACCGGACAGACATGACAACTTTTGCTAAAACGCAAACGGGCTCGCTTACGCAGAAAGGGGTCGTCAATTTTAGAAAAAGGGCGTATGGTATACTGCAATCTAGCGCGAGCCTCAGCCGCGCGCTGTTCCGCCTCCTCCAGAGTCTTCCCCTCAGCGATGATATGACCCAACTTGTCAACATTACTGCGCGGCTCTACACTCAGATCTCCTTTTTGCCTGGTCAAAAAAATATGACGAACTCCAGCAACATTTAATGCATATTCCGGCCCATGAATCTCTTCAATAAATCCAGGTTCAGCCAAAATCGACCGCTCGATACAGACCATCTTGCGCTGAAGAGGCAGTGGACCAGGATCCTCGCCGATTGCGATTTTTATTCCCGCTTCAATAGAAGAGACCCCGCTAGAATAGGGATAGGTATAGGCAGACATAAAACCACCGGATAACCGAGCTGCCAACTCGCCGATGCGAACTCCTGAAGGGGTTACCTTAATATCCCCCTTTGCAGCACCATGGCTTATTCCCAGTGCCTTGATACCTGCAGTCATTACCTCCCGTACCTGCTCTAGCAGCGATTCAGGGTGCGCCGATGGCATATTATGACCTGTCTCGACAAAATAGGGTTTGAAAGCCAAAATACGATCCGCTATTCCGGCAAAGGTGATTCTTTCTTTATATATAAGAGCGTCGACTGACAATTCCGGGCCCTCCATATACTCCTCTACCAGCAGTTCGCCTGCGCTAAAAGCTGCGCTCTCGACGTAGATCGAGGCGAGCTCCTCACGGGAGAGAGGTGATTCCAGCAAACGAACTCCGCGTGCGCCCATATTATTGCTTGGTTTTAATACAGCGGGAAATCCGATCTTTTCTACGGCCAGCATAAACTCCTGGGCATTGTAGACAGGTTGGTATCGGGGTGAGGGAACGCCAGCAGCAGCAAAAGCCTGGCGCATAGCAACCTTATTGGTGGCTCTCCTAGCGGCCTCCACGGGAATACCGGGCAAACCTAAGACAGCAGCCACCGTTGCGACAGTGATCGACATATCGGTTCCTACAGTAAATACACCGGCAATAGCATGATCCCCTGCCAGCAATTTGGCCTGCTCTGATATAGCCTCTGCATCTTTTGTGTCCAAAACCAGACGAATATCCGCCATAGGCATACCCATGGCCTGACCATTTCGATCAACTACAATGGTCTTCAGTCCAAGCTGACGCGCGATCTGGATTGCTGGCACCTGAAGCAAGCCAGCTCCAATTATAATCAAATACCTCTCCACCTCTTTCACCCCTTTCAGTACATTCCCCAGAAACCACTTCCGGTACCGTATAATATCGGAAGAATGAAAGCCTAATTCGTTGCTGTATTCAGAATGGACACCCAATACCGACGCAATCCATTTTTTGGATCAGACTTTTTTCAGAGGAGGATTTGCAGGATCTTTCCGATACTCATAAAAATGTCCTCCCATTCTCAAAGAGGCAAAAAAATGCGCACGATCCGTGAAAATAAGGACAGGTAAGCTTATGGAAAACCAAGATCAATCTCAAGAAGCAATCCGATCTGTATCGAAAGATCTTACGACTTGGAAACAGAATAGCCAATATTTATATGAAGAGGATAAATTAGAGCAATCCGAGAAAATTCTGAAAAAGATTCTTCGTATAGAAAGGGATGAACACGCTCTCTATCTACTTGGCATGATTGAATTTCGTCGCTTTCGCTGGGATCACGCGCTGAATTACTTTCTGGAGAGCATAACCAGGAATACCTCGAACATAGATGCCCTATATCACGCCAGTGTAGCCCTGCGAAAAATTGGCCTAACCGATAAGGCTCTGTTTTTTCTTGATCGCATCCTGGATCAGGAGCCGGATCACAGACCTTCTCTCCAGGATAAAATAATTCTGGCTTACGAAAGCCGGGATTATACGACTACCGAAAACCTGGCTAACCGTCTTTTGCGACTGGATCCGCTTTGCCGCCGCTGCTATCGCTATCTCGGCTTCTGTGAACTGCATAGACAAAATTTCCCCGGGGCAGAAAACTTTTTTCAACGGGCAATGGAGTTAAGTCCAGAACCTGTGGAAATGCTACCAGCGTTAAAAATGCACATTAATTCGGAAAATTTTTTGCAGGAAAAACAGCAAAATGACACATTGGTGCTGGAAAAATCTTTTATAGAAAACAATGACCATCAATCTCTGGGCTTCCTCTATTTCTACCAGGGGAAACACCACCAGGCCAGAGAACAGTTTGAATTGGCCATGGAGAAATGCTCATAATCAGGAGAAACGCGCTATGCAAGTCAGCTTCATTGGACTGGGGCTCATGGGAAATCGGATGGCCAAACGGCTGCTAAACCATGATATACATCTCAAAATCCACAATCGGACCAAATCAAAAGCCCAGGATTTGATTCAGTCCGGGGCACAGTGGTGCAGCAGCCCCGGAGAAGCCGCAGATGGAGCGGATATCGTGATCACCATGCTTGCCGATCCGGCGGCAGTCGAAGAGACAGCCTTCGGAGATGAAGGGTTTACCTGTTATATGAAAAAGGACTCCGTGTGGCTCGATTGCAGTACAGTGCATCCCTCTTTTAGTGAAAATGTAAGCCAGCGCAGCCACGACCTACGCATCCATTTTCTCGATGCCCCTGTTCTCGGTTCCCTGCAACCAGCGGAAAAGGGCGAGCTTATTTTTCTCATCGGCGGCGAGGAGAACATTATCAGACGGGTTAACCCCATCCTCAGCATAATGGGGAAAAAAATTGTTCCTCTCGGCAAAGCAGGCTCAGGATCGAAAATGAAAATCATACATAATATGATGCTGGCAAACGCCATGGTCGCCTTTAGCGAATCCCTTGCACTGGCCAAGGCGGAAGGTTTAGACGAACAGCAGGCAATGGAAATCCTACTCCAATCCCCTTCCGCCGCACCGTTTCTCCAGGGCAAAAAAGAGAAAATCCAAAGCCAGGTATTTGACCCGGAGTTTCCCCTCCAGCACATGCACAAGGATCTTCGTATGGCAGCGCGCAGCGCCCAGGACTATAGACAGTTCGCGCCGCTTGCCAATCTGAGTAAGGAACTTTTCGCTATGGCTGTTCAGCTTGGCTGGGGTGAAGAGGATTTCTCTGCAATTATCAAATTGCACAGGTTGTCTGCAAAATAGTAACCTTTACATATCCCGCTCCTGTTCGGAGCGGGATATGTACCGAAAAGAATTTGGTTTTCCCCTGGGCATCGCTTCCTTTTTGTATTTTATAATTCGGAAGCGATATGAAGACACATCGCCTTGGGAAACCATGTCTGTCCTCGCAAAAGCCTTGGAAAGGTTTTGCGGGGACATGCCGAATTTCAATGAAAATTCGGCAGCAAGGATAACGAAGCTTGTGCTGAGCAAGGTTGAAGCACCAGAAAGTGCGAAAAGCACTTTCTTCGCAGTATAAAATATCAGGCCGGCATATTGGCCATTGACTTCACGATCATATTGACTTCACTCTCCTGTATAGCCATTTTTTCCGAGATCTCCCGAGTCGGCCATCCAAGTTGATGCAGCTTCAATATTGCTTGATGTTTTTTCTGATCATCACGGTAGGCACTCTCCGGTTTATCGTCGCGCACCTTTTTTACGAGGGCATCCGGTGTATTCTCTACCGCATTCATAAATTCAGCAAAAGAACGGATCTTCTCGGAGGCTTTTGCGTTCAGATCCTCTAATCTTTTTTCAGCCTCCAGCATCCACTGGCGCATTTTTTCCAGGCGCTGGTTCATTGTAGTTACCGATTGAGAACGGATATTAATATCTTCAAGCAAACTATCCATCTGCTCAAAACGACGCTGCACTTCACGAATCTCCTCTTCACGGCTTGTCAGAACCAGAGATTTATTGTTCACATCATCCAGGTAGGCTTTCAGATCCAAACTTTTCCGCTCCACCTTTTCCAAATAGGTGCCAAGATCGGACATCCGTTGAAAAATCTTTTTGATATTGGTATCGGTATGGCTGACCACTTCAAGCGACTTCTTGATCTCGCTCTTTTGAGCCAGAAAATCTTTGGACTCTTTTTGTACTCCATCTAGAATATTCTGCAAACCATGGATAGTATCATTCATATCATTGAAACGCTGGTCAATGTGCGCCAGACTTTCAGCTTTTTCTAATACAGCATGACTGAGGTTGATAGCCTCTTTGAGATCCTCCTCAAATCCATCAACCTGTCCTTTCTTTTTCTGAAGAATGGATAGCTCGGTTTCGATATCACGGCGCAATGTTTTCAGATCCTGGATATTGGCCAATGCCTTCTCAATTTCGCGATTATCCTGTTTGATAGTTTCTAGTTTTTCCGCAAAATAACGCAAAGCATCCTGCAATTCAGCCTTCATAGAATCTGTGCGCTTAAAGAGCGCGGTCTCCTCTTCATAACGCTGGATCTCCTGCCAGATCACACGAACGTGCTCCTCCAAACGGCGACTATCTTCCCGCGCGCTGTCTAAAATACGCTTCTGCTCCTCTTCATTCTCTATACGCATTTTCTGACCAAATTCACGTAGGCGCTCTTGTTCTGAATCCATCGCCTCCTGAAACTGTAAAAAGCGATCCTGCAGTCTATTGCTGACCTGCACCAGATTTTCCTCAACCGTCGACATCTTGCCATTGAGCTTTTGCTGACCTTCTTCCTGCCGTTTCAGATACAAATCAAATAATTTATCCACTTTATCGGCAGCCTCAATCAACAATGTCTTTTTGGACTCTTCAAAATTTTGTTCAAAAACGGAAAGCCTGCGATACAATTCTGAGATCCTATCCTGACCGCGAGCGTCATTCTCTTCCTGCGATTTCTGGAAAACTTTTTGATAATTGTTCATCTCTTCGTTTAACCGAACAATTGCATCAGAAATTTTTTGATTATATTTTATTTCTGCATCCGAAAAACGGCTGTTAAAATTTTCCATGCTTTGCAAAGCCTTTTCAGACTCCATACGCAGCTCCTGAACCAGCTCATCCCTTTTCGTAACTGATTCCAGGTTTAACTGGCTGATCTCATCGTTTACCCGGCGTACCTGGTTCTCAAAGGATTGAATCATTCGTTTCTCGGAATTAGCCATGCGACTCTCCACCGAGGCCAGTTTATCGTCATGAATTTTAGCTTCACTATCCAATTTTTTAATAAAATCACTTTTTCTTGTCTCAAACTCCTGCCAAGTCATTGATAACTTTTCTTGAAATGTTTCAAACTGATTATTGATATTTTCATCCAAATCATCGTGTTTATGCATCAGTCTTACTTGCTGTTCTTCCCAACGGCTTTCAAAGGAGTGCATCTGCTGATCCATTTCTCTGGAAAATTCTTCTCTCCGTTCGCGAAAGGATTTCTCAAAAGAGTTGATCTCATCGCGGATCAACTGATATTTTTCCTCTACCTTCTGGGACACTGTGATGTAATGCTGATTAGAATTTTTTTCCAGATCGCGAACTCGTCCTTCCAGCTTATCAACATCCATGTTGACCTTTTCCAGGGCAATTTCGCCAGCCCGGACGATAGAATCTTCCATCTGTTGCAGATTTCTTTTATAGTTATCTGAAATATTCGCCACCTTTTCTTCTATGCGGTGATTCGCCGTAGCTTCAAGATTTTGAATCATGGAGTCAAAAGTTTCAACTTTCTCCTGCATCGCACCAAACATCTTCACGGTTTTTTCATTCATACGGCTCTCTACAGTTTCCATGAAAGCCATGGAATCTCGCTCTAGCACCGCCAGTCCCTCGCCGAGCCGCTGGATCTTCTTCTGATCTTCCTTAAATTGGAGGCGTGCGTCGGCAATAAATTCTATCTGCCGATTCACCTCTACAGATGATTCGCCTATTCTTTTCAACTCCTGTTCTATCAATCCAATCTTTGCCATCTCTCCCTGAAGGCTGCTGATGCGAGCATCAAAATCCTGGCTGTATTTTACAATATCTGCCATCAAACCGCGCGCTTTTTTATCGAGAACGCCAAAATCAATAGAGGTATCCATAAACTCACGACGTTTCTCATGGACCATCACCTCGAAATCTTCCATGATTTTCTTTGCGAAACGCTGCAATTTATTGATTTTATTGTTTGTTTTATCCGACTTCCGGAATATGACTAGCGCGGTAAAACAAATTCCAAGAGTGGCAATGTTAAAGACAAGGGACTCCATAGGTACTCTCCCTACCCGATAATTTTATAAAACGAATTTAAGGTATACATTGCTTTCTGATGCGTAATGCGACATAACAAGCAAGAGTACCCTTGAAGAATCAAACTTTTTTTTAGTCAATTAATATAAAAAATTATGTCGCATTTTTTTCTTGTTTCGCCAATTTTCGTCATTTTGCGAATAAAAAAGCCGGATTGCGTTGACAGCGGCAGAACAGACAGTAAATCTATACCCAAATTAGCCCGGTTGTCCCGTTTCGACAGGTCAGGACAGATCCAGGGATAAAATGTATGCTTATGGGAGAGTTTGTATGAAAAAACGAAAAATCTATTTGGCCGCAGCGATGATCACCCTTTTTGTGCTCGCAAGCGCAGGTTCTCTGTTTGCAGAAGCAACACAAACCTGGAGATGGGCTCCTCACCGGGTAAAATTTGATCTGCCAAAGAGCTTTAAGGTCAAAATGAACAACAAAGATACCTTTATTGCCAAAGGCGAGCATGACGTGACAATCAAAATTCAAACCATCACCGCTGAGGACGCTAAGGCTGCCGCCGAAAACGGCTATAACAGCTACACTGTTGTTCTGGACAAGCAGATCCTGCAGCAGCGTGAATTAAGTGCTGATGCGTCAGGTTTAACTCGCTACATGATCTATGGCACCGGAAAATCCAGCCGAACCAAATCTCCTGCCAAATTTGGTATTGTCGGCCTGAAAAACCCTCGCACCGGCGTTACACTCTATGCCCGTTTCTGGTGGTTTGACAAGCACAACGGCACTTATGGCCCCGCGACCTTCAAGATTGCGAATAGTTTCCGCTCGTATTAAATCAATCAGCAAATCTTGCTTGAGAAACAAAAAAACCGGCCACAAAGGTCGGTTTTTTTATTGTCAGAGTGCGATATGCTCCACTCTGCGAATTCCATCACGATCCAGTATTAGCCGCAGCCTCTTATCGATTTTTTCGCGCCTGGGCAAAACAGATCTGTAGCGAAAAATCATATTAAGCTGGTACACCTTATGACATAACAGACTTACAAGTTCTCCTTTATCCAGATAGTGGCGTGGACGCACTGGAACTGCCATTTTCTGCAGATAGGGTCGAACATCAAAGCGGATAATATCATTGATACCTGAAATCTCCGGTACATTGCGAAAGGCCTGACGAAACTCCTTGGTAAAAAGGACAATATCCTTTTTATAACAGATCACGTACTCCCCCTGCCCCCGCAAATCCATTTCGGTCAGATGATCCCGATTGCGCGCCTGCACAATCCGCTTCGGTATGCTCTTCTCCCGAACAAAGGAGACCTTCTCCCGTAAAAAGCCTAGCCTATACTGGCCGTCCTGGGTTCGAATAATAGTTCGTCTGTCATAGAGCAGGTTTTCCAGTACGCCGGCGAATAGATTTTTACCCGCCTCTTTCATCCGATCCTTAAACATATAGCCAATCACCAGAGCCATAAAAAAAGGAAAGGTCAGATTACCGTATTTTTGCTGAAAATAGAAAGCGATGACAGTCGCGAAGACCATAGAGAGACCTGCAGAGAGAGCAAAAACAAAATGCTGGATATTAGCGCCTTCTCGTCTGATAGCGGCGGAAAGATACAATACACTGGATGAATATTTTTTCAACACAGATGCCCTGTAACTGTACTCTTCATTGTTGTCTCCTAGTTTCACGATGGAGGGATAGGCACGCGAGCGGCGATACTCTGCCTGCTTGGCAATTAATTTTCCAATTCTGTTTTTTATCTGATAGCTATCACGTTTTTTAAGAATCGGCGTTACTTCCTGAAAGAGCTCCAGCGCAGCCTCTTCAATTAGAATTGAGATGGATTCATCAATAAATTCATACGCGGAAAAAAGTTTCGAGTCCACATTCGGAAGATTAAAGGCGCTATAGTAGGATTGGTAGCGCTCACTAATTCTTTCCGTTTCGATTAAAAATTCTTCGATCAGGTTATGGATAAGAGCAAAGGCATCATTCTGCGATGGCGATTCCTGGATACGCTTGCGAATCAGCTCCAGATGCTCACGCAGAGCGCTGCGCAGCATCGCCCCGAGATATTTCAGGTTGTGCGTCAATTTTTCCCGAAGCGAGCGATTCAATGCCCAGTTTTCCGAGGTAAGACACTCTTCTATAGAAAAAAATGGGGAACGCGTTTTATTGCGCGTAAACTCCCGTAGGATTAAGGTGGGCGTTTTTAGACGGATATAATTCTGGATATTGCGATAAAATCTCTCTTTATCATAGGTTGCAGGGTTGATACCGAGATTGGGAGGAATAAATATATAGGTCGCGATCTGATATCTGGTTCTACGTCCCTCATGGAGTTCATAATCGAGTTTCATCTCGACCATAAACTTATCCTGGGTTTTTATCGATTGTTCAATAACATCAACCATACATGATATTCCTGTCCCTGTTCTGCGGATTTGCTAGAAAGATGCAACTGTTAGGAGAATGTTACCCGGGACAGCGCCCGGGCAACCAATTTTTTATTTGCACTGCCGAATTGACCAAAACACGAGATGACATTGCCGCCTAATCAAGGAGCTGCAGAGCAAGATGTGGCTCCAGGTTAGCCTGTGCCAGCATCGCCGTACCGCTTTGCAACAGCATTTTGTGACGGGTGAAATTGATAATCTCATAGGCAATATCCGTATCACGGATTCGCGACTCTGCGGATACCATAGCCTCATAAGTATCTTGGATCGTCTGCAATGTAACCGTCATTCGGTTGGACTGGGCGCCCAATTCCGCCCGATTACGGTTAATTTTATCCAGAGCAGCGTCCACAATACCGATGACATTGTTCGCTTTGCTAACCGTCGAGATAGAGACGTTTCTGCCGGTGTTGTCCTCAAGCTGTAAAGCCTTGGCAGACATCGTGGCAATATAGCCGCGTATGCGCTGGTTCTTATTCGGGCCTACGTGAAAAAACATAGAACCGACCTTGGAACCCTTGGCAAAATTACCGGTGAGCATCTTCATCCTGTTAAACTGCGCCTGTGACGATATACGATCCACCTCATCCACAAGCTGAGAAACCTCCAACTGGATCATTTGCCGATCAAGATCGCTGTAGATTCCATTGGCTGATTGCACAGCCAAAACCCGAACCCTCTGCAGAATCTGATTGACCTGATTCATGGAAGCCTCAGCAACCTGCGAAAAAGAGAGGCCGCTTTGCGCATTCTGTTCTGCCTGTTTTAACCCCGAAATCTGAGTCCGCATCCGTTCCGACACGGCCAGACCAGAGGCGTCATCCGCAGCAGAGTTAATACGCTCGCCGCTGGAAAGCTTCTGGGTGGTCTTATCCAGGTTCCAGGTGCTTTTCTGCAGTTGACGGTGAACAAAATTTGCCCTGAGATTATGATTGATGATCATAGACTTACCCTCCTGGTATGGTGCGAGAGATTCCGGCACCTGGGCGCACTTCCTGTTCACCCAGGCCCTCCAACCGGAAATCCCGTAAAGTAACTGACTGGTCTAAGGTACCAGAGACCAGCATCACAATGCATTTCACTGCATTGTGATGCAAGCCCCCGCTCGCCGGGGGCAGTGCCTGTTTCTATACCTTAAAAAAACTGAACCATACCGATTGTCAGTAAATGATCATCTATTTCAAAGAACGAACAAGAAAGCTAACGTTGTCGATAAGCCTTACATACCGTTCATCAATGCCATGACAGTCCGCGGCTTCATGTTGGCCTGAGCCAGCATAGCAACGTTAGACTGTACCAGGATAGAGGCCTTGGTATATTCTACCATCTCCTCCGCCATATCAGTATCCCGGATTCTAGATTCAGAAGCCTGGATATTTTCATAAGCGGACATCAGCCCCTTAGCGGTTACCTCTAAACGGTTATAATAGGCTCCCAGATCCGCGCGCTGCTTGGCCATAATATCCAACGCCTTGTCCATCATACCTATGGTATCATTGGCCTTTTGCGGCGTCGAAATACTTGCCATCAGATTTTTACCAGTTCCGCGCATGCCCAATGATGTGGCATTCATGGTTCTGATAAATACACGGCGGCGCTGGTGCATATTGGGTCCCATGTGGAACCACATGCTCATTTTCCCGTTTTTCGAGAAATCGCCATTGAGAAGTTTGAAACGGTTGAACTCAGCCTGGGAAGCGATCCTGTCGATTTCATCGACCAAAGCAGACACCTCTACCTGTATCAGCTTACGGTCGTCAGCGGAATAAATTCCATTAGCCGACTGTACTGCCAATACACGGATCCTCTGGATCACATTATTTCCCTGATCCAAAAAGCCTTCGGCTGTCTGGATCAGGCTCATGCCATCCTCGGTGTTGCGTTCTGCCTGACGAAGCCCTTGAACCTGAGTCCGCATCTTTTCGGATACGGCCAATCCAGAGGCGTCATCCCCGGCGCGGTTAATCCTTGTGCCGGTGGAAAGCTTTTCCATGCTTCTGTCAACGTCCCATTGACGAAATTTGAGTGAACGGTGAGAGTTCACTGCTGTGAGGTTGTGATTGATAATCATGGTCACACTCCTTTGATCCGGTTACGGTCTATCCATAGCCCCTTCCCAAAGGAAGGTCATAACCGGTTTTTTTTTGTTTTTTGTTCCGTTGTGAGAATACAACAATCGCCTCAAACGAACATTGTATTCCCTTTTCGAATTTCGAAAGCTAGAGATGAATAAATGAGCCTGGTTTGGGCAGGTTTGGAGAGTTTTTCGGCAAAATTAGAAGAAAAACAGCATTTTTGGAGCAGAGTTACCCCATTGAAAGGAGATTTTCCTATTTTCTTTATCGACAGCTAAAGTCTGCAACTTTAGCTTTTTTTTCTCATCTGGCTCAACAACACAAACCAAGAGCTTACCCCAAGTTGACCAGTTGAACCAGACAAAAAAAAATCGCAAGACATCGGCTTCGATAGAACATTTTATAACAAAAAATCAACAATACAATCCGCTTTTCTTCAGAAATGATTTTCATTTGACATAACGAAAAATCTTTATATTATGGTTCAAAATGCTCTACTTTTTTCCGTAACCAAGGCTGAAAAAAAATTGATAGGATCTTCTATGCAACACACCAATGTAAAGAAAACAAAAATTGCCAACCGATATTTGCTCTGGCTTTTTCCATCTATTCTGGCAATGGTGACACTTTTCGCCATTTTCAGTTACTACCTACAGAAGAAATCACAGGAAGAATCCCATCTCCAGGTTGGCGAAGTCATTACCAAAAGCACAATGCACGCACTCCAGAGCTGGATAGGCGATCAAATTCGCATTGCGAAAACGATAGCCTCCGATGATCGTATCATTGCCGCCTGCCGCCAACCGAACAATGCGGCTGTAGTCACGCCAGCGCAAAAATATCTTCAGTCTTTGCATGACCGCTATCCTTACTACGAAAATCTTCCCATCGCTCTGCGACTGGAGAAGAATCAGACGCTTCGCTTTAGCAGCCAAGGTCGCACACTGGACCTTAAGGATGGCAATTTTTTTATCGATACCGTCAAGGGTAAAACCCTTGGTAAATGTAGTGCCAAGTGCGCTTATATAGAAAATATTTACCAAGGAAAAGATCACTACATTAGCGAAGTCTATCCAAGCCTCCTCCGAGGCAATCCGATTTTCGTTATTTCCGCGCCGGTAGTCTATAATGGCAAAATTCTTGGCACGGTTGTGGTGGCGCCGCAAATGGATTACTTTTCAGAACGCTTTCTAAAAGAAGCCCGGGTCGGCAATAGCGGCAAGCTGATGATGACCGACTCACGAGGTATCATCATATCCCATCCCGATCAAAAGAATATCCTAAAAAAAGAGGCTCAGGAGGCATTCGCAAAAGTTACAAAAAAAGTAGAAAACAACCAGCGTCATTTTCAGGAAACGATAGATAACACCCAAAAAAGTTTTATTATCGCTGAATTCAAAAATAAAAATTTCAACATACGCTTTAACTGGTATATTCTTTTTTTTCAGGATGTCGCTGAATTACAAAAATCAGCTAATGCCTCAATCGTCGTGATTATTCTTTTTGGCTCTGTTATCGCAGTACTTTTGGCAATATTTTTTCTATTTTTAACCCGCCGCCTTATCTCTCGACCCCTTGAGGAGGTGCTTTATGTAAACCAGAATCTCAGCACCGGCGACCTCAATGTGCAAATTTCTGAGAGCAAACGCAATGATGAGGTCGGTGTCATGATGGCCGCCATGAAAATCATGATTTCAAAAATCAGGGAGGTGGTTCTCAGTATCCAACGTATGTCTGACGAGTTCAACCACTCCTCCCAGGAACTGGCGTCATCCGCTGTTGGTTTTTCTGAAAATGCTCAAAATCAGGCCGCAGCCATTGAGGAAATTACAGCGACCACAGAGGAGATTTCTGTTGGCAGCGAAAATATCGCTCAGGGCGTAATGGATCAAACCAATAGCATACAATCGCTTTTTACGCAAATTAAAGATCTGATACAATCAATTCAAATGATGGGGGAAGCGCAAAATAAATCGCTCAATTTAACCCAAACCGTTGCCAACGAAGCTCGCAGCGGCGAACAAGCGCTCAAAAGAATGAACGCAAGCATGAGTAAAATCATTGGAAGCTCTGCGGACATGAAAAATATTGTGGGTATCATCAATGATATCTCCACCCAGATCAACCTGTTATCTCTCAACGCTGCCATTGAAGCGGCAAGAGCCGGAGAAGCTGGCCGCGGGTTTGCTGTTGTTGCTGGAGAGACATCCAAATTAGCTGACCAGACTGCTGGCAGCATCAAACAGATAGGAGATTTGATCGGCGGCAATAACGAAGAGATCGAAAAAGGAATGCAGACCGTATCTGAGTCTATCCAAAGCATGAACCGCATTGTGTCTGCTGTAGATAATATATCCGAACAGATGAAAAAAAATTATGAATCCGTTCAGGATCAGCTGCAATTAGGAAAGAGAGTGGACGAACAGGCTGTAACAGTAAAGCAAAAAGCAGAGATCATTACCACTGCCATCAACGAACAACAGCAGGCGATCAGCGAAATTGTTCGCACCGTGTCAGACATCAATGAATTTACACAATCAAATGCTGCCGGCGCGGAACAGGTGACCGCAAACGCCAGCAATATGGCTGATATGGCTAAAAAACTCAACAATGCAATAACCTTTTTCAAGGTAGAAGAATAGTTCTGACTGCAACATTCGGCGCAGAATGTCATCGAAACCTGCGCCGAACAGGCTATCGACTCACGACAAATTCCAAACTTCCATTCCCATTTTATAATAGATCTCCCCCCACTGTAAATTTAAAATATGGAAGAAAAATAGATCCGAGTTGCAAAAAAAGTTGTATTCCAGGCTTATTAAACTCTGTTTAGAAAAAGAGATCATTCCAGCGCTTTTTTTTTTAGGGATACTTTCACCCATGGTAAAACTCTGGCAAAACATGAAGTTTTTCGAGCGGGACTCGAAGTATCCAGACACTTTTTTTCAAGAGCTGAACTACCAATGCAGCAAGGTAAGCCTGCCATTATCTTTTCTTGCTTCTGTATCCTGGCTTCCCTACATACCTTTGGATATGCAACTGCATCCGGATAAACCATTGATAATATACCTGCGCCTTGGTATGGTATCCATCGGCCTTTCCATACTCATCCTGCATCTATTAAAAAACTTTCGCAAGCAGGGTATATTGATTTTATCAATTATCGGTTTTTATCTGGAGATTGCCGCTGCTGTGATCACCGCTTTTTCTGGTGGACAGTCTCACTATATTGGTGGCTATCTCTTTTTGCTAATGCTGATCCCTCTGGTTCCCTTGCCGTCAAAAATCCAGATCTTGATGCTTGTAAGTAATCTTTTCGCCTTTTTTAGCGTAGGATACTTGCAGGGTATAACTTTTGGTTCTTATGAGGCCCGTTATTCCCTGAATGATATTGCCGCCACATCCCTGGTGTCGCTAGCCTTTATTTTTCTCCTGGGAAAAATGCGCTACCACTCCTGGCAAGCCTCAAAAGGGATCGAACATCGCAACCAGGTGCTGGAGAATGAATTAAAGCTGGCAAGGCGTATTCAAACGCAATTAATCCCTTCGGAAAGCACAAATAGGAATCTGGCTTTTTTTTATAAACCGATGGATCTTCTCGGCGGAGACTTTTATGATGTAATCCGTTTCCGGGATCGCAATTCCTTAGGAATTTTTATCAGCGACGTTTCCGGACACGGTGTTCCTGCGGCTTTTATTACAGCAATGATAAAAACTCTGATCCTCAATTCAGGGAATCATAAGGTCGATCCGGCAGCACTGCTCTATTTTCTCAATGACGTCTTGATCAATCTGAGCGGTGGAAATTTTATTACCGCCTTTTACGGACTCTTTGATCTTGATAGGCGATTCCTTACCTTTGCCAATGCAGGACATAACCCGCCCTACCTGCTTAATGGCGATAGATTAACGGAAATCAAAGGAAACGGCGGTCCGCCTCTGGCCTTCCTGCCGAGCACCGAACTCAAAAACAAGGGTAAACCCTATGAAAACAATGAGATCTATCTATCCAAGAATGACCGTTTGCTTTTTTATACAGACGGACTCACGGAAGCCCGAACCATGAATCAAGACGAGGAAATGTTCGGTACCAACAGATTAGAGAAAGAGATACAAAGCCACAAAAATGAATCGCCGCAATCCTTCGTTTCCGGTTTATATCAATCTCTGGTCGAATTTCGCGGTAGTGAAAACTTTGAAGACGATGTCTGCATTATCTGCATGGATATTCAATAAATCAACAGGGAAACTCCGGATATGCTGTCCGTAATCAATCGCTCGAACTATTTTTTTTCTGAAGAGATAACCCCAATTTCCGCAACACCTGTGACGCAGATTCTATCTCCCGGGACGAAAGTTGAGAGACAAGCTCGGTTATCTCGCGGACATGATCTGGCAGAATAGATTTCACTTTTTTCTCTCCTTGTTCGGTTAACTTGATCTGAAAAAACCGACGATCTCCAGGCTGCTTGCCTCTTTGGACTAAATCCTTTTTTTCTAAATTATCAATAAGTTTGGTAATATTCCCGTGACTCTTCAGGAGCTTGGCTGCAATCTGTCTTTGCGTTAAAGGTCCCAGGTGATACAAAGCCTCGAGTACGGCAAACTGAGCTAAGGTTAAATCTGTCCTGGCGATACTATCCCGCAATCTGGCAAAAAAAGTTTCTGAACTTCTCAGCAAATAGATAAAAAAATTTAAAGCCATCACCTGATCAGAAGACCCCTTGTATTTTGTTCCCATAGTTATGCAAAAACTCCACCGTAAATAAATTTCCCGTTATGGTAATCGTCAATAGTTTCCTCCATCTCTTCTTTACTTGTCGTCACAAAAGGTCCGTGGCGGTAGATCGGCTCGCCGATGGGAATTGCGGATAAAACTAATACATCAGTGGCTTCATGCAGAAATTCAATTCGAAGATTATCTCCGTGCAGCAATAGCAATTCACCAGCTTCACCTTCTTGACCGATAGCAGACAGCCGGATATTCCCATTGATAATATATATAATTATATTTTCCTTTTGAGCTAATTGCAACTGCCAGAAATCGTTTTTTAAACTTTGAATATGGAAATAATTGATCGGATAAAAACGAGGATGCTTTAATTCACGATCCTTGTATTTCCCTGAAATTATTCTTATTCTTAGATTTCTCTCGGCAATCTCCGGAATATCCGCCGCAGAAATATCCTGATAAAAGGGTTCTGTCATTTTCTCCGATGCGGGCAGATTGATCCACAACTGATATCCCCAGACCAATCCGTTCGTTTGCATGGGTGTCTCGCTGTGAATTATCCCCTTGCCTGCATGCATATACTGCACGGCTCCATCCTGCAGCAAGCCATGACCGCCGGTGCTATCCCTATGTTCAAATTCCCCATAGAGCATATATGTCAGTGTCTCAAAACCTTTGTGTGGATGCGGCGGAAAACCTCCGATGTAATCGACTGCCTCTTCGCTTTTAAATTTATCCAGTAAGAGGAAAGGATCAAACTGCAAAAGGTGTTGAGTTCCGATCATTCGTCGAATCTTCACGCCATCGCCGTCAGCAGTATCTACGCCATTTACCTTATTTACAAAATTAAGCATAAGATCACCTCCGCACATATAGTTTACTCTAAAATAGTTTATATGGAAACTATTTTAAAAAAATAATTACTTTTAAATCATCAGCACCCACCAGTCATTTCTTTTTAGATTTACGGTAAAAAGGATAAATTATGCAATTTCACTGTTTATAAAATTTTAATTTTTAGAAAAGGAATACCCCATTCTCTATGGATTTCTTTTTAAGGAATCATTCTTTTGGTCATATTTTGGTAGTACCAAATAAATATATTTAAAAAAATATTGATCTTATGATAAGAAAATAATGAATTGTTCTTTGTAAGATATTCTCTTTCAGGAGGTCTTTATGAAAAAAATAGTAATTTCATTCATGGTATCCGCTTTACTCATCTCCTTCTCATCGTGCGGCGGAAATGAAAATCCAGGTATGGAAGAATTTATGGCAGCCTTTGGCAACAAAGACAAGCTTAAACAAGTGGCATTGAAATACAGCAATGCGGGAGTTGTTCCAGATGCTTTATTCGCATGCCAAATGGTCAATCCGGTTATTAAAAATAAAGAAAAAAAAGGTAGCGTCACCCTCTACTCTGCTGAGGCGACAGTTGGTGATTGCGATGAGCGCAGTGAAAACGCAAAAGGTACTGTGCGTCTTTTCACCATAAGCTGGGAAAAAAATAAGATCACCACATTCTCTTGGGGAGGACCCAAGAGCGGCAAGGTAGAGTATTAAAAAAAAACTCTCTCCACTCAGGCAATCTGTGTTCTGCATCTTGCCGGATAACAGGTTGCCTATAACTTTATACTCGAAACACTTTGGTTCTCGGGTTTTATACCAATAGGCATCGATGCTTCGATAAACTTGTATGGTGAGCCTGTCGAACCACAGCACAAGATTTGACCGGTTGGGCAATGCCATAACCGCGTCCTTATCGACCTTGGGTCAGCTCCAAAAATCTGACACTAGTCCATCCGTGGACGTCGGTCGCTCCTGTGACTTCCTGTCACCCGCGACACTCGTGCATCCGTGCACATCGCATTGACAGTTGCAGGATACCCTGACTGCATGGCGTTGCCTTGCGATATCCGAAAACCAAAATGCCTTTAGTATACAAATGGAATATCCAATTTTTTTCCCGGCTTCAGCCTGATCTTGCGGGGTTGTCCATACATCTTATCTCTCCATTCCTGGGGATCAAATTGATCTGTATGCCTGCCAATAAAAACCAGATACCCTTCTTCGACGCGTCCGTTGTAAGAATTCAGGTTCACTCTGCCGCCGACACATTGAAGAACAGCCCAGGTCTGCTCTGACTCCAAATAAACAAATCCTTTTATGCGAAAAATTTCCCTTGGGACTGCAGCCAGTGCTTCAAACAACTGTTCTTGATCCACTCCCCGCTCCAGGGAAATTGTTACTGCGCTAATGCCATCCATCTGATGGTTGTGATGATGGCTCTTTTTGTGGATAGCCTCTTTAGCCCTTGTCATAGCAGAACTACTCTCCTCCATGTCGCCATAAAGGAGAGCAGGATTGATATCGCCAAAACTTGTACATACTATAGGCGCCCAACTGTTATAAAAGCGGATCATCTCTTTTACGGATTCTCTTTCAGATTCCGATAACGTTTCTGTTTTATTAAGGATTAATATATCCGCGACCCGGAGCTGTTCTGCCGCAACATCATACTGCACTAAACTCTCTTTAATATTTAGCGCATCTACGACTACAGTGACAGAGTCAAATCGAATGTCGTTTTCCAGCTCAACGAGCTCGTCCAAAAGATTCTGTGGATTTGCTGCGCCGGTAGTTTCCAGTACAATATAATCCGGCTGAAACTCTTTGAGAATTTGCTGCACTCCGGTGTGAACACTACCCACAAGCGAGCAACAGACACACCCTTCATCAAGCTCAAGCATGGTATAACCCTTATCGAGCAATGAGGCATCCAATCCCTTAGCGCCAATCTCGTTTTGGATCACCGCAACAAAACGGTTAAACTGCTGCTGGTATTCAATAAAATTCTGAAGAAAACTGGTTTTTCCTGATCCAAGAAAACCGCTCAGTATAATAAACTCTGGACGATGGTCAATACCAAGGGTTTGTTTATCCATGGAAGCGGTATGCTGGGCCTTATGGGAGTGCCACCACAAGGCATCTGGAAAAGGACGAACTTCTCCTAACCCTTCTTGACTTTGATCCATCCATATCAATTCAATAAATTTCTTCTTTCCTTTTCCATCCGAGCTGATCGTTACCTCTCCATTGTCATGAACATATAGAAGCTGACCAGGTTCTACACCATGAAGAACCTGGACTGGAGCCGACCGAACCAAAAAACTAACAGATGCAGCCAATACTTCAAAAAACTCAAATGCCAGATCCCAGGATGGCAGATCCTGGTCGATACCTCCTGGCTCCACCACAACCTGCTCAACCCCATTTGCCTCAATTCTCAAGCCATCAACAGAATAAATTCGAAAATTTTCCAAGGCATGGAGACGGAGATGGTATGCTCGCTGACTTACCGAAAAAGATAGCTCTATCGTCGCAATATTAAAAAGTTCATTTAAGTCGGCATACGAACTGAATTCACGTACCCGTTCGATGTAATCTGGTTGCATAGCCGCCAGACCTGCCCGAAAGGAAAATTTTTCTACTATGTCTTCATTCGGATCACAGAAATAATTTAACCTGACAATACCATACACAAAACCATTGGCATCGATTCGACTCTCCTGCAAAACAATTCCAAAGACACCCTGTCTATTCTTAATACGGGCTGACCAGGCCTCAGGCCCTTCGACCGCTGTTTTGACACCGCGCCAGCCTAAATAATACCGGATAGCGGGAATAAAATTTGGACGAATAATGATATTGCGTAAAAATTCAAGCATAGCCGCCTGAGGATCGCTCACATCGCGAGGGAAAATATCATCAAATTTACTATCCATTGCCTTTATACACCCTTGTACCAGTAGAAAAAAAAAAGAGTAAGGCTGACTTAGAATAAATGCTAATGTCAACCTTACCCCTAACTTTTCCACAGAGAATTATCAGCCGAATGTTATAACATCTCCGTTGCCCAGATACGCGCTGTCCTTCGAACGGTGTCGAGCTGTTCCACGAACAACAGGATATCCTCTAGCAATAAATTTATTGGCGCAAACAAGGCCGGTACAGTGGTTGCAACCAATTTTCTGAAAACCATATTTTCCTAAAGAGATAACCAGGTCATCATATTTGGGATCCCAGTCATCAAAAGGAGAGATATGCAGACCGCCATAAATTCCATGAAGCTGATCCTTCTCATATTTGATCTCGTCCCGAGCTGTTTCCGCAAACTGAACAATACTCTGGTGGCAGCATCCAGTTACACTTACCAATCCCTGGTCTTTGATGTTAAAATAGAGGGATTGTTCGCCATAGACGCGGGTAATAATTGGAACAGCAAACACAAACGAAGCGAAACCGGGTTCAATGCGGTTCAAGCCATTTTTGGCCACAACCACTTCCCCTTTATGGCCAGAATCCTTAATGTACTGTTTTCCTTCAGGATAAAAACCCTGAGGGATAATAATCTTGATATTCGGATTGTACTTCATGGTCACCGGTAGAGCCCAGTAGTGGTCAAAATGTTCATGAGAGATAACCAGAGCCTCAATTTCATTATTTTGCAGCATCTTGTCTATGCCTTCACGCTTGAAGCTCTCATCCATCCACTTGAATGACCAGCCTGTATCAAATAGATACTTTTTGGTCTTTCCTTGCAAATCTTCAATCTCAATCAACGCAGAAAAGCCACCGGCATTTTCAGGATGCACCGTATTTTTTACGATGATATCCCAGGCCTCCTCCAGCCTGTTCGGTAACAGGTGTTTGATCTTCGCGATCCCCTCAGCATAGGAGCCCTTTCCAAGCCCTTTGCCGTTACCAAAAGGGGGCCAGTTGTAGTCGTATTGGTTTACCAGCAAACCACCTGCGTTTTTGATATCCCCCATTAGGGTGGCGTTATCAAACCACGAAGTTTCGGAGATATTGGTTACCTTGATGCGTTTACACACTCCAATATCCTGCATCTTGCGGTTTTTTTTCGCGAACATATCTTTGCGCCATGGGCTGTATGAATAAAGCCCCATACCGGCAAGATATCCTCCCGCTACACCCATAGCCGCACCTTTTAAAAAGTCACGGCGTGATGATTTATTTTCAGACATAATTTTCCTCCTCGCCTTACTTCGCTGTCATACTAATTTGGCCAAGCATGGGCATAATATAAATTACCAGCACATACACAACCACACCCACTACTGCGCCAACGCCAAGCCCCAATCCCAATTGTGGGTTCCACTGGACTTCGCTGATTTGCGCCTGAGCTTTGGCTTTCTCCTCCTGAATCTCCTCTGCTGTTTTGGGCACCATTTTCCATGCTGGCCAGTTATCCATAAACCAGTGGTGAACAAGCCAGATATTGATCAGCCATATCGTCGGGATCATGGGAAATTGCTGCGGATGGGAGAGACCAGGTTGCGTGCCCAGAAACAGGTGCGCAGTCTTATAATATAGGAAATAGAAAATTGTTCCAGCAACAATCATGATCACGGATCGAATCAATACATTGACAGGTGTGCTGAATTTTGTTGGCCAGTTTCCGCCGTAGAAAGTCATGAATAGGGCTGGCACCAGGAAAAAGACAGCCATTTCGCCTACATGAAGCCAGCGCCAGTCCGGAGCCATTTCACGCCGTGTTCCGCGGATCGCTTCGCCCCATGCCAATTCCTGGACAAAATAGAAGAAAAAATGCATGGCAAATGCGATGACGATGATCCCGAAAAAGGTGACCAGGCGGCGGGTCCAGCCGTGGCGTATCAGACTAAAGGGGTAGCGCTCCCAGATCGTTTCCACTAACCAGACAGTGACTGTGGCGCACATAATCCAGGAAACATGGAAATTTCCAGAAACGGTATCAGCAAATTTCTCCCAGTAGGGCGGCGTAATGGATGTGAATGATTGCCAGGGATTCGCAACAATTCCCATGTGGGAGTGCATAGTGATAAAGAAGATGATCGTGCTGATAAAAAAAGTGACAAGCAGTATCGTTAACCCTTTTACCGGTTGCTGCAAATCTTGCCAGGGACGCTCTTCCATCGCTACGATCCAGGCTGGACTCATCCAGGAGGCTATAGCCGCGAACATCAAAATGGCCAGAGCAGTGTATTCTATCGCAAAAAACTCTGTTATACCCTTAATTTTGGTTAGCTGGGCAGGGTTAAAATAGGCTAAGCCATAATTTCCCAAGATCCCTTCAAAAAAAACCTTGATCAACAGCAACAGAACTACGACTGATATTGCTGTCAGGACGACACCTTTGACTACCGGGTGAGTTTTTTCAAGCCAGCTCCGTTTGAACGGCCAGAAATGAAACAGGTAAACCATCCAGATCAACACAATCAGCCACCAGCGGGTGTACATATAGCCCACAAAAGGGGTGTACATACGCATGAGACCGCGCGGATCCTGAAAAATCCACCAGGTTGCGTAAAACACAATGGCCGTTAAAAAAAGAGAGACCAGTGCAGGTATTGGTCCGGACCAGCGCTTGACAAGCTTACGCTCCTCCAGATAATGGGTACCAAAACGCTCCATATTTTTCCTCCAAATTGCCTATTTGCTAAAAAAATAAGACCTTGGCCTTATTGACCTTGTACCAGCGCTAAGATCTCCTCATCGGTCATCATAGCTGGATCGTGCCCCATTGCCATTGCACGCATATACAGAGAATCCTTATCCAGAAGGATTTGGGGTTTCTCAAAATCAGCCTCCACCTGCTGCTGCATTGATGGCAAAGCCATCCCGTCATCCACCTGGATTTGCTGCAGTTGGGACCGGGTCATCGTTGCCGGATCAATTCCCTTTGACATAGCGTGCCGATAGAGATCTTCTTGAAGTGAATCCTGATTTGACAGCAGGAGTGAAAAAAAATTTTTGAAAAAATCATGCCGGGAGATCATAGGTGGCCCCCAAATTTGTATTTTTGTAATCCAGAACGATGACATCTTTCGACACAGGCTCCCGATCCATTAAATTTTTCATGGTATCCAAAATCTCCTCGACCTGCTCTTCGATAACATCAATGTCAGATTTACGTATCGCTTTTAAAATACCAACATATCCTGTAAAAATTTTCTGAATATCACCGTCGTTTACGTTCTGTAATAGCGAAACAATGGTCTCTGGACAAAATTGAAGAGGTTCGAACATTGCAAGAAAGAGAGGATTACCGCTTGATTGAGCCAGAATCATATGAAAGCGATTATCCTCCTGGGCCATGCGCACAAAATCCCTTTTCAACAGCGCCTGGCTTAGTCCAATCAATGTTGCCTCTAACTTTTCCAGAGACATCTCGCCTAAACGCTGCACAGCAAGATGCGCTAAGCGCGGAATCAATATTTTACGACCTTCCAGTTTAAAGGATAAAAGTTCTTTAATATTTGCGGAAGGAGCTGGTTGTGTCTGATCCTGTTCCAAAGAGTCTGTTGTCGGCAGCCGCAATACATAGCATCCGCTCCCTTGACGTATCTCCACAATACCCTGGATCTGTAAAATCCGCAGCACTTCCCTCACGGTATTTCTGCTACTTTTCAAAAGCAATGCCAGTTTTCTCTCAGCAGGCAGAGCCATACCAGGCATAATTGGTTGGTCCAACATATGACGCACCAGGCGCTCACGAACGGATAAGAACTGCGTTGACAATATTTGGTTCTACCAATTAATAAAAAATAATAAATTGATGGAACCACCCCAATCCGATGAGAAAAATAAAGCAAGGCTTTTTTATGGGTGTTTTTTATTTTTTATATAAATTATGAAAAAATTGAAAGGAGAAAGCAGAGAAAAAAAAAGAAGGCATTTCTATTGTCTGCAATTGGTTCAACCAATTTTGAGTGAGGGTAGTTTTTTATTCTTTCGCGGCTTCCCCGTTTTGGGTACTCAACCAATCTGGCAAAAGTTTGGAGAACAGGGAGTAGGAATATTGAAAATAACGAAAATGGAACTCCGCAAAACCCCTTGCCTGGGCGGCAGTAAAAATAAGAACCGTGTGCATAACTTCCTGATGATACAAAGGAATGGCTATATAGGAGTGCACCTGGTGCGGTATAAAGAGAGCCCAGTCAATCGGTTTGATACTCTCAAGGGTCTCTTCAACAATCAGAAACGGCAGCTTGTAGCTTTCAATATTTTCAGCGATGGTACCAGAATAGGGATATTTCGCACCGGGCTCCAACTTCTCCCACGAGGAACCTCTCCCCCACACCCGGACTAATCCCTGCTCTTTGAGAACCTGGGAGTAGATCAAGCCATCCGCCGCCCTGGGTTCAGGCTGCATCTCTAACAGTTTATCAAGCACCGAAGACATATCACCCTGCCTGGCCCATTTTATAAGCTCCTCCATCATTTTTGGATTTACCTCGGAGGACTGGAGGTTCGCAGTACCGTTGACATAATGCTGCGCCGGCTTCTGTAACGATATCCATAGCAAATTATGACCATCGCCATACAGGGTTCTTATTTTTGCCTGGTATTTCACTTTAGTTCCATCAATGGAAAAATTAATTTTCCCCTGCCAGGACTGCTGAAACAGCAGATGTTCATAAATCGAATGAAAATGCGCCAGATCAGGCTGGTACAGCAATTGATAAAAATTGACTTTTTCATCATGGACGTTTAATAAATCTCTGGCAGCCTGATTTATACCATATACATTATGATTTTGCGCTTGGATTAAAAGCACCGGATAATCAAACATCTCGATGCGTTCTTTGTAAAGATTTTGATGCGAGGTGCGCGACTGAATCATTCCTACTGCGGCGCTCACATCCATAATATATCCGTGATAAAAATTAAAGTTATCCGCATCGGGTGCGCCCACAATTTTAAGCCAAAGCTGCTCACTATCACGATGCGCCCTGACAATGACCAGACTGTTACGCCGATTCCTGGCATCTTCCAAAAAATTTTCTAAAAACAGATGATCATCCGCCACAATCACCTGCCTGCTGTACTCTTTATTCTGCAGAAGCTGGCGCGCCGATAGACCTAATACCGGTAGGGAAAAATCATTTAGAAAATCGATACGGTTTTTTACCAGGTTGATACGCCAGAACATGGCTGGAATTGACTGCATATAACGAATCAAATCCTCTTCTGCCACAATCGTATGGTCGCGCACAGAGAGATCAAACTCTTTTTTTTGGAAAATAGGATCGCCAGGATCAGAGATGCCCATAAAAACCCCAAGATCAATCGATCGGATGGGAAACAAATCATTCTCGGCTTAGGAAAAAATCAAGCAATATCTACTCGAAACACTTTGGTTCTCGGGTTTAATACCAATAAGCATCGATGCTTCGATGAACTCAGCACAAGATTTGACCGGTTGGGCAATGCCATAACCGCGTCCTTATCGACCTTG
>DYNZ01000283.1 GCA_020720805.1 Leptospira biflexa
CGCTGATTTCGCATGCCATTCCGGCGGATGGTGACCCCCTGATAAATTGAATGGAAAGATATTCCGGAGCATGCTGACCCCCCAGTGGTCAGATTCCGGAGCATACTGACCCCCACCTTATCGTAGGTTTTGGTTTTTTCGCGATCAATTTTAATCGCAAAGAACACGATGGCAGGAAAACCAAAATCAATGAGTCAGATAAAACAATTACTTCTATTCCACCAGCAAGGCAAGGGCAAGAAGACCATTGCCCGGATGCTTGGCATAAGCAAGACCACTGTCAAGGTGTATTTCGAGAAGCTTCAATTGCTTACTTCTTCTGCGGAAGGTGGTAAACCCTTAACGATATCAGATCTGGTGAAGCTTGAAGATCCCGTTCTGGAAGCCAAGTTTCATCCAGGGAACCCCGCCTACAAAGGCGACCGATACGAAGCTTTTAAAGTCCACCTGGACTATTACCTGAGGGAATTAAAGCGAACAGGTGTCACAAAGAATCTTCTTTGGGAAGAATACCGGCAGCAATATCCGGATGGTTACTCCTATACACAATTTTGTTTCCATCTTCAGCAACAACAGATAGCCTCCAGGCCAACCATGGTTTTGGAACATAAGCCGGCCGAAAAGCTTTACATCGATTTTGCCGGAAAGAAGTTCATTTACATAGATAAGGAAATTGGTGCACTCACCGAATGTCAGGTGTTCATTGCATGCCTTCCGTACTCCGATTATAGCTTTGCCATGGCTGTAAAAGGTCAATCCATAGAAGACTTTCTTTATGCGTTATCCAGTTGTTTATATCACCTTGGAGGAGTTCCCCAGGCGCTGGTTCCAGACAACCTCAAAGCAGCAGTGATAAGGGCTAACCGGTATGAGCCCAATATCAACAGGGCACTGGAAGACTTTGCCAATCACTATGGCGCCACCATAGTGCCCGCAAGGGTCAAGAAGCCACAGGATAAAGCTCTGGTAGAAAACCAGGTAAAGCTGATCTATAACCGGGTTTATGCCCGCTTGCGCGACATGCAGTTTTTTGACCTGTATTCGCTCAATCAAGCCATTACCGAAAGGATCAAAGTCCACAATCAAACCCGAATGCAACAGAAACCCTGGTGCAGGGAAGAGAAGTTTCTGGCAGAGGAGAAAAAGTTGCTGGCCCCACTACCTGCCGAAAAGTTTGAGATAAAAACCTACAATGAACTACTGGTGGCTAAGAACAACCACATCTACCTTTCTCACGACAAGCATTATTACAGTGTCCCCTATAAATTGATCGGCAGCAAGGTGAAAGTGATCTATACCCGGAGCATGGTGTATATCTTCTCCAAAGGAAAACAAGTCGCCGTACACGTAAGAAGCTATACAAAAGGAGGATACACCACCGACAAATATCACCTCTGTTCCCAACACCAACACTACCTGGACCGGAGCCCGCAGTATTATCTGCAACAAGCAGAAATAAAGTCTGAGGTGCTCCACCGGCTTATCTCACTGATCTTTACTCAAAACCGGTATCCTGAACAACTCTACAAGACCTGTGACGGACTTTTCGGACTACAACGAAAAACC
>DYNZ01000097.1 GCA_020720805.1 Leptospira biflexa
GGCATTGCCCAACCGGTCAAATTCGATGCTTATTGGTATAAAACCCGAGAACCAATGTTTCGAGTATATAAGGTATAGCAATCATATAGAAGGATATTATAGTCTGAAAGTCAAAATTTATTTATTTTTTTTCTGTTTTTTCTTAGTAACTGGTTCAGTTTTGTTTTCTCTTTTTTTTCCTGTGTCAAGGTGATGACTATTTTGTGTGAGGTACTCAGATATTTGTGAAGCAATCTCGGCTGAGCTGATATCCACCAGGCATTTTTTTAAGGTCGAGTTGCTGCAGCTGCCTTTACCATTACGCGTACATGGCCTGCAGGTCAGGTCGCGCGAAAAAACCTGGCTAAGCGGCCGGTAGGGATAATACCCGAAATGTTGGGAAGTGGGACCAAAAAAGACAAATACATCCACGCCCACAGCCTCAGCAACATGGGATAAACCGGAGTCATTCCCGATAAAGAGGTGGCATGTGGATATGAGAGCTGCGGTCTGTTTGAGCTTTAGTTTATTTTGCAGGTTGACTACCGGACCAGGCATATTGCCGAGATTTTCGCATTCAAAATCATCCGGTCCACCAAAGACATAAAAAAGAATTTTATGTCTTTGGCTCAATATATATATCAGTTCTTTATATTTTTCTAACGGCCACTTTTTTAAGAAGTGGGCGGCTCCTGGAGCAAGACCTATGCGAATCGGGTATCCACTTTCTGGGTCAGGGTGGGCAATTTTTTTTGACAAAAGACTCTGTTGCGCTATGTCTTGCGCTTTGGCCAGCTCTTCGGGCGAGAAGGTCATCAGTGTTTTTTCGAAGGAGGTATCAATGCCTAACTTCGCCAGAGGTTTTAGATAATCCAAAATTTTACGCGGATATTCGTCATAGAGATTCCACCGCAATTTTAACAATGCGAGCCTGCGCCAGGTATCTTTGCTATATTTTAGTTTTTTCCCGGAGACAAAAAGGAGAATTAATCGGCTGCGCAGACTGCGGTGGATATCGACCAGAATATCATATTTTTTCTGTCGGATTTTTTGCAAACAGCGAAATAACCCATGAAAACCGAGGGCAGCGTCAAATTCAATGAGCTCATTAATATGCGGATTGCCCCGAATGCAATCTGCAAAGCTGTTTTTTACAATCATATCAATTTGCGCGTCTGGATAGGTCTGGCGCAAACGCGATAGAACCGGTGTGGTTAGCACCACATCGCCAAGAGAGGTAAAGCGAATTACCAGAATTTTAAGAGACCTTGGTTCATGTTTCATAAGATTTGGTTCAAACCGGATTAGGTAAAAATATTAAAACTCAACTCTATAGAAGGAAATAGCGATGTCAAGTTTCATTTCCATTTACCAGAGGATCATTTATCATTATAGATTCTAAGAAAAGTTAATTCAGTATCGCCCTGGATGAGAACCCGAGTCCCGCCAGGTTGAAAGATAGCCCGCATATATTTTTGCCTGCCCATAAAAAGCTGTTGCCTCCAGGCCAGCGTTCCTTTACGGTTTTGGAATAGGTGCAGGTAATATCCCTCCTGGTTTCTCTTTTCCAAAAAAGTCATATCGCCGCGATCCGATACCTGTAGGTCAAAATAACCGCGTGGCTCCCAGTTGCGTGGCGACCAGGGGAGAAGTGCCTCCTGATCCTGTGATGATTTCGTGAGACCCGGCACCAGGGATTCTGTGTCGATCACTTTGCATTTGTGGTCCAGAAACAGAAGGCCATTCGGCAGTTGTGCTGCAAGGATGGGCTTTTCTCCTGGAGTAGTGATGAGGGGAATGGCAAAGGGATATACGGTTTTTAATTTAAAGCTGCATTTTTTTTTCATGGTGATTTTGTCATCGCTCTTCTCGATTTTTGTCAGTGTTAGCCAATCGTTAGATTCTCCGCCATGATGAAAAAAGAGATGACCAGCGTCGGAATTAATATGGATATTTTTTAGAAAATAGTCTTTAGGGAAATCTTCCCGAATGTTCCATGAAAAAATTTTATGATTCTGGATATAGACAATGTCGCCGCGCAAAAATGCCAGGGCCAGGTGTTCGTCGCTTGATCCCGCCCAGGATACATGGCTAAGCATTGCGAAACGACTGAGATCGGGGATGATGACTTTACCGTTTTGATCCCATAGCGAAAGATGGCTTGAATCAGAACTGACCAGTAGAAAAAATTTACCGCGTGGCGAGGGGAGGGGGTAGGCGCGAGTTGTTAAAGATTTCCCTTCATTGGCTTCAGGTAAAAATATTTTGATTTTTGTCCCGGTTTTCTGGTAGAGAATATGCACTCTTCCTGCCTGATCCAGAGCGGCAATGTCATCCTGGTCCAGGGGAAATGTGCGCGCTACCTCGCCATTGTTATTAAGGTAAAGCACATGGGATGGTGTTGCCAATGCTAACAATAAATGATTGCTGTCAGGAAGCGCTGTTTCGCTTGCTGGAGTTTTTGCCAGGGTGTCTATATTTTTTTGCCAGAGAACCTGGGGCGGGTTCATGGTAATTTCAGGCTTTGTCTGCGGAATGTTGAGATAGACCCAGGCTGCGATTCCCGCAGCGCCTGCAAAGCTAATAAACAGGAGAAAATTTCGAAGCGATAGAAAACGTTTTTTTCGTGTATAGTGAGTGATTTTCATGCAGGATTCCTTTTAATACCGTAGAGAACCATAGCTGAGGTTAGATACCGGCCCTTCCACATAAACTGGCTTTTGAAATGGTAAGCGCTGATCTTCCCCCAGCGCAGGTAGTCTTTAAATGCGGAAAAACTGCCCCTGGCTTTTCGCAGTTTGGGCAGTAAGCCAAATTCTGCTCCGCGAAATTCATAGAAGTATTCGATATCAGCATATTTTCTCAGTAAAAAGGCGAGGTTTTCCCTATTAAAGTAGTGGAGGTGACCTGGAAGGTAGTAGTGATAGTTGCAGCCTTCCCTTAATGCCTGCCACCCCGAAAAATCAGCGGTCTGGATGACAACGAGCCCACCGGGGCGCAATAACGTCCCGATCTTGGAAAAAAAGGAGATCGGTTCCGGAATATGCTCGGCAACCTCAATGGCGGTGATGACGTCCATGCTGTGTTTCGGCCAGGGGCACTCTTCAAGATATCCGGAAAAAATTTGCGAGCTGCTCTCCTTTTGTGCGTGCTCTGCGGCATAAGCGGACGGTTCAACTCCGAAGGTGGTAAAATAGCGGTTGGCGCTTTTTAGAAATCCGCCAAAGGAGCAGCCAATATCCAGCAAATTTCCGTGGCGAATAAAGGTTTGGATCTTCTTCAACCGCGCTCTCCAGACAATTTGTTCAAAGTGAAGATTTTTACGTTCATCATGATAGGAGTATTCTGCCCTTCCCCGAAAATAGTCGGCCTGATAGAGGGAGGCAAGGTAGTCAGGATGCCAGGTTGGATTGATAAACTGGTGATGGCACTCTTTGCAGCGGCTGATTTTGAACTCTGGAGCAAAGCGGTCGATAGTACAATGCTCTTCCAGGGCAGTAGAACCGCAAAGCGGGCACTGTTCTTGTCTGGTTTGGAAAACAGGCTGATCCAATATCATCTCCTCATTTCTATACTAAAGGCATTTTGGCTTTCGGATATCGCAAGGCAATGCCAGCGATGTCGACGCACCCTTTAGCCAGTATAAAACCCGAGAACCAAAGTGTTTCGACTATATCTTGCCCAAAATGAAAAATGCCAGCAAACGGAAACAGAGTCCTGTGTCAATATTGTTTCTAGGCTGGCTTATCACCGAATCGCTTCAAAGTAGAAATGGGCAATATTTTTATCGGGTTGTCCTGGCAGGGTACGCTGCATCAATCCGACGCGAAAACTCTCGAAGCCTGCCAGTAGCGCTTCGACCTCTTCAAGTGAGTAAAAGGAGACTGTGATGGTTTCGAGGTCGGGGGTGGCTACCTCCCATTCGCCAGGCGCGGTCTGTCTCATTCGCCTGAAAAAGGTATCTGCTTCTCCGCGTAATGTTCCCCAAAATAGGCCATGAGGCTTGAGTATGCGCACAATTTCTGCGATCATCTGTCTTGTAAGTTCCTTAGAGTTGTAATGAAGACTTCCCCAGGCTAAGGCGGCTTCGAGGCTATTCGTCCTGAAGGGTAAACGAGCTGCCGTAGCCTGGATCAAACCTGGTCCTGGATTCCCAAATCGAGCTTTGATTTTTTCCAGGTTGACGATATCCAGCCCCAACGGTATAATATTTTGTTCGTAAAGAAATTGAAGGTGCCTGCCGGAGCCGCAGCCAATATCAAGTACAGTCGCGTTATAGCCAATCAGGTTCTGCTGGAGTGCCGGAACAACAAAGCGAACCAGATTTTCATCGGGATAGCTTAATAAGGAACGAGATCTACCGTAATGGTGTTGCCAGCGCAATCGTGAGGAATTTTCTTGAGCAGAGAGAGTCATTTCGATCCTTTCAAAAAAAACTATGTGGATTTGATGCGGTTGCGTCCGCTCTGGATCAGGCATTTATCGGATAGTTCATCAGCCAGAGGTATCAGTTTCTGAATCGACGCGCCTTTAAGAATAAAAAAGGCCAGACGGCTTTTGTTGTCCCTAGTTGGCTGCAGTTCCGAACCAACTGGCTTAAGCTGGCGCGCTTCTACAACTGGAAACGAAGAAAGATTCTCAAAGGAGAAATGGTGGAGATAGCAGCGTCCTTTTTTGGATTCCCCGGATTTCTGCTGCCAAAGAATAAAGCGAATGAGCAGGGCTTCGCGCCGGGAGCGGAGAAAATTTTGGTTGGATTGATAACTTGTTTGTGTGAGGGAGAGAAGCACCTCCCTGAATATATTGATAGCTGGGCGTCGCATCGCGAGAGATTCTGCAATTAATTCTCCACCAAATTCAGGAATGATTTCAATCATATAAAAATCTTGATTGTTCACGAAAAGGATTTCAGCGATTAGCGGGCCGTAATGGAGATCTAAAGCCGTAGCGCTCCGTTCCGCAAGGGTTAAAAGCTTCGTAAACTCGGCTCGATTTAGATTTTCTACAGGCGCTCTGTGCTCGATCTCAATAAAATAGGGGGGACCGGTGGTGATTTTCTCGAAGATCTCTACGGGAACCAGTTTTTTATTGTGAAGAAAACCAATTAGGGTAAACTCCCTGTTCGGGTGCAGATAGGGCTCGATCAGGTATTGCTGTATAGATGATTTGACTTCCAGCGGCAGCGTTTGCCAGGTAGCAACATCCGGAATAAAATGGATGTCCTGCTTTCCATGGCCATCTTTTTTTTTTAATAAAAAGGGGAAGGGGAGCTTTGGTTTGGATTGGTTCGCCAGGTTAAGACTTGGCGGTGTCGAGATTCCGGCATGGAGTAATTTCTCTTTCAATGCCGATTTATCCAGAAATGCTGAAAAATCTTGCCAGGCGTTTCCTCGGAGCTGAAGCTTTTCCGAAAGGTAAGCGACGCTTTTTTGTGCGCGTCCAAATGATCTCGATACCACAGCCTTTATTGCGCCTGGAATATGCGATCTGTGCAGTTTGTACCAGATACGTTGATACTGGAAGATCGATTCCACAATGCGTATGCTACACAGCTGGAAACCAGGCGCATGGATATCCTGATCCACTCCAATCACCTCAAAACCCATGTTTCGTGCTGTTTCGATCAGAGGCAACTGGTTGGTGCCTGCCCCTAAAGATAGGATGAATGATTTATCCATAACACATCAATAGTTTTCTTGCCAGAGGCTGAATAGGGATTTTCGAAAAAACAATGTTCCGATTCATCAATTTGACGATAATGAAAGTGATAATTTGTTATATATCGTATCATTTTATTTAGTACATAGGAGAGATCCATGAATGCCTGTTTTTCCCGGAAAAGTCCAGCCATTTCTTTTCTTTGTCGCGGATTTTTTTCCTTATTTTTGATTGTTGTCGCCAGTGCTCTCTCTGCTCTTGTTGCTTCGACTGAGGGTTTTGCCCAGGATTCGTTTATCCTGAAAACCGAGGAGATACCAGCAGGAATGCAGTTTGGCAGGATCCCCCCCCAGATGAAAAGGCTGATCAAAGAGAACCCTTGGGTTGTTGATCGAGGATCAATTCCCGCTCTATCCAAAGCCATTTATGAAAATCCGGCTCACTGGACTATACGCAAAATGGTGATGGTGATCCTGGCAACCCGCATCAACCCTTATCAGGATGATATCGTCTACTATGGCTTTGTTTACCGGGACAAACAAACAGCAGAGCGTGAATACCAGAAACTCGCCAGGGTTCAGCAACTCAACGCTAGCCGCTCATTGTTGTTGCGAGGTGAAAAATCGGTAATCCTGCTTTTTTCAGATCGGGAGGATCTCTTCCCTCAATTGATGGCGTTGCGCAATACCCTGCAGGCCAAGTTGGCTGAATAATACTACCCGAGGAAAAACTGGGCGGAAATTGCTTTACATCCTATCTGACTGCCATTTACAAGGTTGGAGAGTTTTAGAGTACTGGTGTTTGGGCAAATTCTAGCACCAGCTTCATTATCCTTAAAAGCAGAATTGGTCTCCTTTGGCAATACGATTCGTATCGCTGCCTTGTCAAATCCGGGTCGATTTTTGCCATGGCAGCATTTTTGCCCTCCATGGCAAATGCTGCTCCTCCTACATCCTGTAGTTGGGATGGCAAAATCGACATTCGAACACTCCTCACATCGTGTGAGTCGGCCGGATTTTTGACATCCTTGTCAAATCCGACACTCCTCACATCGTCTGAGTCGGAGAACAAATCTCTTTTGGTTATTTATCCTAGGTAGGCAGGTAAAAAAATATGCGGCGTTCTTGTTTTTACTCCCGGTTTATGCGGGTTCAATCTTTTGTTTTCGCGGCACTGTTGGTTGGTATCACAGTATCCTTTGTTGCGTGCAAACCTAAGGCAAAGTCACACCAGCTTAAAAAAAATGAGAGTATCGACAATTTTGTGGCTGTAACTACTATTGGTGATTTAAACCTGCGTATCGGTCCCCATCAGGAGACGGCTCGCGTGTTATCGCTTTCGGATGGTATGGTGCTGGAGGTATTGGAACGAAGCGAGGAGAAGGTTCATATCGGTAACAATCACGATTTCTGGTATCATGTGCGCACCCCGAATGGGATAACGGGTTGGGTCTATGGTTCCTTTTTAATTCTGGTGGAAAAAGGAGACAAGAAAAAAGCGGCAGAAATCGCCATTGAAAAGATCCGAGAAGAAAAGATAAAATTGATGAAGAGCTTGGCTGGTTTCTGGTCCATCAACACCAAGGATGGCAATGAGGGGCATCATAAGGTTGTGATTTATGAGGATGGCAGCTATCTGGCCTACAGTACGGAGATTAAGCGCGCCTATCAAGGGGATATCGAAATCTTTCTTAAAGAGAAAAAATTAACTTTTAAAAATGGTGCTACCTTCGGCAGGGAGCTGTTTTACGGATTCAGCGAGCAGGTAGGATATCGGATGTATAGCTCCTCTGGCGGTGAACATAAACCTTTTGAGAGAAGTTCAGATAAACCATGGCCGATGTCAAAATTAAAAAGTGACGGCTATAAAATTTTTAAGTAGGATTGGCAATCTCAATCGATGAAACAAACATTTCAGAAAATGCGGCTGAATCAATTTTTAGCCAAAGCGGGTCTCGGCTCCAGACGCAAAGTAGAAAGCCTGATCCTGGCCGGTAAGATTGAGATTAACGGTACGGTAACGAATGAGTTGAGTCAGCAGGTAGATCCAGGCAGGGATACCGTTATACTGCACCATGAAGGCAAGGCGCATGAGTTGCATCTGGATGCCAGAACCCTGGTTTACCTGCTCAACAAGCCGGTTGGTTATATCAGCACCCGATTTGACCCAAAGAATAGCAAACCTACGGTTTATGAACTTTTACCAGATTATCTACAGCACCTGGACGCCGTAGGCAGGCTGGATATCATGACATCCGGCTTACTTCTGTTTACAAATCATGGCGAACTGCTGCATCGTTTAACCCATCCATCCTACCAGATACCCCGGGTTTACCGGGTAAAACTGGAGGCATCCTTATCTCCTGAACAGGAAGAGAAATTGGGGCAGGGTGTAGTCATAGACGGACGGAGAACGAAACCACCCCGGATACTTCATATTGATGAGAGCAGAAAGCGCATACATCTGGAGATTCGGGAAGGACGGAACAGGGAAATTCGCCGATTGTTTGAAATGGCCTCCTGTTCAATTGAGGCGTTAAAACGCACTGAGTACTCGTTTCTGAAACTGGTGAATATGTCCGCTAGTAAGGGACGTCTTCTCAAGGAGAACGAAATTGCCAGCCTATTAACGGCTGTTGACCTGAAAAATTGACATCTCGTAGCATTTTCTCTCGCCGGAAAAATATGGTCAGGAATCACTGAGAATCTGCCGATTCTGTCCATAAGATGTATGTATATTAAAGGCATTTTGGTTTTCGGAGATCGTAAGGCAATGCCAGCGATGTCGACGCACCCTTTAGCCGGTATTTACTGTTTGCAATGGACTTTGTCCGGCAACCGTTAATGCCAAGGTTGATAAGGACGCGGTTATGGCATTGCCCAACCGGTCAAATCTTGTGCTGAGTTTAT
>DYNZ01000098.1 GCA_020720805.1 Leptospira biflexa
CGAAGCATCGATGCCTATTGGTATAAAACCCGAGAACCAAAGTGTTTCGAGTATACCACCTTTCGTTTTCCCTTTTTCGACTGCGGTTCGTAATAGTCTTGAGGGTCGTCTCTTAAGTAAGGATACGGTAAGCTCCCGATAAAAACAGGAAAACTACGTTGACAAAATAGAGCGGCGCCAATATACTTCATTGAAGTAACCTATTCAGACCTTTAAGGTCAAAAAACTTTTGGGAGGAGATTCCATGAAAAAAAGTGTTCTTTTTACAGCCATCCTGCTCGCCGTAGCGATGCTGACATCCTGCGCCAAAACAGAGCTGTCATTCCGCAATGATAATACATCAAGCACAGATGCTGATGCCCTGGGCAATATAACCTGGCAGAAGGATTCAGTCAAATACAACGAGGTAACCAATACAAACTCCGTGCAAAGCGGATTGAAAAGCGGCAACACCTCGGATTCCAAAGAGGTGACAAGCACTTCGTCAACAGTGAGCGCTGATGTCTATCTTCCGGGTGATAACACTCTTCCCTGGACTTCTGGAACCAGTAATAACGACTCCTTCTCTATTACAGACAAGGAGAGCAATACCGTCGGTATCTCCTTTAGCCGTTAATTACCAACTCCTGATCCTCTCCAGGGCGGGGGGGATCAGGATAGCATGAACCGCTTTTTCTTATCTTGATTCCTACTTTTTGAAATAACTAGGTAACAGATGATCACTTCCCTTCAACCAACCCTTTTGGGGATAGCTATAGCCCTTTGTTTTGGATTTAGTTCAGCGACTCTTCTCTATGCCGCAGACCAAAGGGTGTGGCGGGTGCGCTCGGGTACCTGGGATCTGCACGATACTCCAAACAAAAACAGGGTTCTCCTGCACCACAGTACCTTTGATCCTGAGCTGGCCAAAACGCCCCTTCACCTAATCTATTTCCACACATCGTACCCGATGTACCGAGACATCTATAAACAAAAAAATATCTATTTCTCGACAATCCAGTTTGATTACACCTTTCAGGAGTACTACACCCCGGACAAAAGTGGTTCTCTGGCCATCTATCTCAGCGGCGACCATTACACCGAGATTCTCTTCCTTGAATTCGAAACCAAAAACCGAATTCTGCAGTCGGTCTCGCTGCGGAAAACCAGGGTGCTGGATCGCGCAAAGGATGTCAAAGCCTACGGCAACTACACCGTAGATACCATCGCCCAGACAAAAACCTATATCTCAACGCAAAACCCGCTCTTGTTTTCCATCAAACAGTCCCCTTCTGAGCTCACTGTTGCGATTAACCGCAGGATCTTGTTCCGCTTTCGGAAGAATGAAGCATTGACCTGGAAAATTTTAACCAATCAATACTTCCATTTTGGGGTGCGCGGCATGAAAAGCTGGTTTGACAATGTCTCCCTCTATATTAAGGATAAAAATGCGCCGGGAGCGCCCGAAAAGCTCTACCTGAAGGAGGACTTTTCCGGTGCTGAACTAAAAAAGATGACAATCAAGGTAAGGCTGATTCCTAAAAATGAAAAGTAAACCAAAGCGTTGGCTCATTGTCTTTTTTCAGATCAGCCTGCTGCTGGCAAGCTCTGCCCTTTTTGCCAGCGAGCATACCTGGGGGCAATCCTCCGGGCTCTGGGAGGAGTACACCCTTGACAATGGTAACAGCGTACTACGACAGGGACGCTTGCAAGCCAGACCGGCAGATCTTACCAGCCCGATTCCCTATCTGGAATACAACACCCTGCATCTGCGCTCTGCCCGAAAAAGGGTACGGGGAGCTGATCAGATCCGTTTCACCTTTCGTGTTCAGAATATCGAAGGCTCGCAGGGCGAGATTGCCATCTTTCTGGGGGGAAAAAATTATAAGGAGATGTACTATCTCACCCTTCACTACAATAAAAATCTCATACATCGCATCGCCTTGCGCCAGACCACGATTCTCGATGCGGACAAACCGCTGCACGTTGCCGGCAACTATAAAAGCTCTCTGATCGCTGATAAAAATCTCTCCTTTGCCATGCAAACCGTAGAGGTCAAGATCGTACGCCGAACTTCCGCTCTCTCGCTCTACTTGGATAACCAGTTGGTCTTCCAATATCAGCGTAAGCCGGGCTCGGCCTGGCAGCTTCTTCCGGATCTGCAATTTGCCATTGGCGCCAAACAGAGCGTTCTATGGATTGATAATGTCCTCTTTGCCAGAGCAGGTCGTATTCTCTTCCGGGAAAATTTCACGAAACCGTCAGTTCACAGAATCATCCTGAAGCTGCGCCTATTAAACTCATCCGACAACAGCACGACAACAGCGCCACGCTAACGCTCACCTAACCAACGTTTCAGATTTCACCAATTTTTTGCAAATTAGGTTGCAATCCAGCCGCCACTGATTTGTAAAGACCTGTACACAATTTTTTCTATAAAGGACGCTTATCGTGGTAATCGAAACTCCTACACATTTTTATCTTTGCGCAGGCACCAGTGAAGGCTATACTGAGTTGAACGCTTTTGACGGCGCTCTTCTGGATGCGGGAATCGGCAATACAAACCTTGTCAAAATGTCATCAATACTTCCTCCCTCATGCATTCAGGTAGAACCTTTGAAAATTCCTGATGATATTCCCTATGGCTCGCTGTTACCAGTTGCCTACTCCGCCAAGGGCAGCGATATGCCAGGGGCTATCATCAGCGCCAGTGTTGCTGTGGCCATTCCCGTCGATGCGAAAAAGCCAGGACTGATCATGGAGTACAGCTCGCCCGGTCGCAAGGACATCGCGGAACGGATTGTCCGGGAGATGGCTCAGCATGGGATGAAACAACGTGGCGAGACTGTGAAAGAGATTATATCCATAGCGATAGAGATTGAGGTAACTCGAATCGGGGCCGCATTCGCAGCAGTTGTCCTGTGGAAATTTTAATATAGGATCCTGGGATTAGAAGAGACCATAAGGAGAGAGCAGTTTGCGAATCTGGGGGAGTGCTTGTCGAGCTACCCGCTCTCCCTCATGGATGGCCTCTTTGCCGCGATGAAAATCAAATAGTTGAAAATGGTGAAGCTGCGGCGATAGGATCAAGTTTGGACGCTCTTCCCGCATGGAGAGGTAGTGCATTTTATTCTGGGTAATGGTGAAGGTTCTCATCATGATATCATAAAGTCCCAGGTTAGGTAACTGTCTGGTATTCGCTGTTTCCGAATCCTGAATCTTCAGAATATCATGATAGCTTCTGATTTTTTCCTTACTCTCTTCAGAACTATCCGTATTCTTTCCCTCTTTTGTATCGCGGCAAATATAGCCTTGCAGTTTTTTCCGGATCTCCCGACCCTCAGGATAGAGCGTCAATCCGGACAAATCCACCGCGAGTATGACATCGGCTCCCAGGCGTCGTAACGGGTTGACTGGCAAAGGATGCAAAACCCCGCCATCAATGAGCAATCTGCCCTTATAGCGAACCGGCTTCATGAGAAGCGGCAGCGATATGGATGCCCGAATCCCTGTATGCAGATCTTTCTCCTCAAAAAGAACCTCTTGACCGCTTATGAGATCTACAGCGGCCAGAGAGACAGGAATTCTGAGATCCGAAAAATCAATCCCTTTTAGGTGGGTGTCAATTACCTCAGAGATTTTGTTCCCCCCGATTAAACCAGTACTAGGATAGATAAAATCAAAAAAGCGGAGACTCTTTCTCCAACTGCTAAGGTTGAGAACAAAATTTTCCAGCTCGTTCATTTTACCGGCAGCATAAAAGGCTGCCACCAAAGCCCCAGCGCTGCTGCCACTGATCGCTCTAATGGAAATTCCTTCATGATGGAGTACTTTCAAAACCCCGATGTGAGCCCACCCCTTGCCAGCTCCAGAGCCGAGGGCGAGGCCAAGCTTTGGCTTTCGATATCTGTGCATCAATATTTACCGGAAAAATGGGTTCCTGGTTGTTTGTTTCGGCCCGTTTCGCCACCAAATTGGTCGTAGATCATCTCTGCCAGTCCAAACTTGGTATTTTCCGCCATGATCTTGGAATATTCATGATAGAGCATATCCTGAAAAATCTCCTCTGACATACCGCCATGAAACAGTTTATCTTTACCGATGCTTTTTCGTATCTCTTTGAACATCATATTGATCAAAAAGGCCTCTACCTGATCCGCTGCCTGCATCAAAGCTTTATCGTTTTTTTTAGAAGAAGAAACTTTTTTACCTAAGGATGTTTCCGCCAAACGATCTATAAAATTCCCATTTCCTGCCTTCTCATCATTTCGCGTATGCTTTTGACCAAGTTCCTCAATTTTAGTAAAAATTTTTTTTGATGCCACCTGCGCAAAGGGGTCTATAGATTTTATACTGGTCATGGTTTTCCTCTTACCTTGTAATAAGCTCGCCGCGCAAGGCACCACTTTTTTCCATTGCGCGAAAAATAGCGAATAACTCCTTGGCTCCCAAACCCAGGCTATTCATCTTCGTTACAATTTCTTTAAAATCAGCAGTCTTCTCAATCAAAAAAAGGGCTTTTCCCTTCTCCTTACCGGAGTCCTGACCATACAGCGACGAAACAGAATCTCCCTGGCTTTTATCAATCTGGCTAAACCCGCGCACTGCCAGAGCCACAGGTGCCACCTTAACATTGCTGCCAATTACTAGTACGCCGTTCTCCTCATCAATAACAACGCGGGCAATGCCAGGCACCTTGATTTTCGTGTTGAGAATGGCACTCATTCTGGAAATTACCAATCCCGGATTCATCGAAATTTGCAGAAAATTGGCTCCTGATTTACCTATGTTTACATCTGTAAATTTTTTTTCAATAATCTCGCGCACCTGGTTCATAACAGCAAAATTATACCCCTGCATCCGCAACGTTACCGTAGCCTGATTCGTTGTTCCCGCATCGACCGAGACATATTCGCTATACATATCCTTTTCAACGATTCCGCCGCGCAAAATCGATCCAATATTGGCTCCTTCACTACGCCGATTTCCGCTTGCCTGCTTCATAACGATTCGCCCCTGACCCGTGGCATAAATTTGGCGGTTACCCCCATACAGAGGCGTTTGCAATAGCAAACCTCCGTCTAGCGACCGCGCGTCTCCAACCGATGCCACAATCAAATCTAGAGCATCACCATTACCCGCAAATGGAGGCAACATCGCCGTTACCATGACAACGGCAGCGTTGCGGCTTACCAGGTTCGCCTCAGCTACGTTATGCCCCATAGAGCTCATTAAATTCCTGAAAAGATCATTTGTTAGCGCATAACGCCTTGAATCTCCACTGCCTTTCAAACCGACAACAAGGCCATAACCAATAATCTGTCTATTGCGAATACCATTGACCTGCAAAAGATCGCCAATCCTGAGCTCCGCATCCTGATTCGCAAAGGTAGCCTCAACCGAAAGAAAAATAAATAATAAAAATATAAGTGATATTCTCTTGGTAAGTAAAAAATTTCTAACTGACCGGAAAAACAGAGCTACCGCTCCACCCAGTAAGGCTGGGCACATAGGAAAGTTAATTTTTTGTATTTTTATTTCCATTATCCTGACCTACTGCCCTCTTTGTTCATTCTGATCCAGCAATTCGCCTAACACCTCACCCAGATACCTGCGCCGAATATTCTCTTTCTGAGCATCGCTGAATTGAGTTGTTTGCTGTGTACTCTGGTTCGTTGATCCTGCGTCTACTGGTCTGTTTTGGTTAGTGTTTGCATTCTGGTTGGGCTGAGTCGACGCAGCTACAGGAAAATTCTTTTTCACAATTTTTCCCTGAAAACTTAATGCCAGGTTTGCAATCCTCGCAGAAAAAAGTGTGTTGTCCATACCGACATCCCGAGGATGCGCTAACCCCCGTAGCTGGATAGAGCTGCTTTCTCCGTCATAGGTCAAAACTTTAATTCCATTTAATTGCAAGGTACCGTCTTGATTGACAGCTTGCACCAGAACGGACATAGTGTGCTGGATGCGGCTATTTCCTCTACTTTTCCCCTTCTGGTTCCGAGCAACGGTTTTATTGCTGTCGCTTCCCGGTAAAAAAGGGGTTAGGCCTTTATCAGGAATAAAACGGATGGTTACGCTGTCGTCACGCTTTAGCTCAAATTCATAATCAGCCAGCATATTTTCATCAATAACCACTCGAATCACGTCCCCCGTTTGAAATCTGGGTTGTACCTGATAAGGATTTCGCAGTGGCCACTCCTGGTTGGAAAATTGTGATCCAGTTGTTTGCGGCCAGGTGGGCATTTCACCCAGGAACAGTAGCCCTACGAAAAAAATTTTCCACATGCCAGCCTTCATTGAGCTTAACGTTTCAGATTGATTGCAGTGTTGAGCATAGAATCGGAAGTTTGAATCGCTTTGGAATTGGTTTCATAGGCTCGTTGGGCGACGATCATATTCACCATCTCCTCCACTACCTTGACATTACTCATTTCCAGAAAACCCTGCTGAAGTGTACCATATCCGTTGTATCCTGGCTGGCCTGGAACCTCCTCGCCTGATGCCTGAGTAATCTTAAACAGATTTCCTCCGATTGATTGCAAACCGGCAGGATTAACGAATCTATATGTCGAAATTTGACCAATCTCGACGGGAGTATCGCTACCGCCCACTTTTACCGTGACCCTGCCCTCCTGGGAGATGGTAATCTCGTTATGCAGGGTTCCTTCAGGCAAAGTAAGGGGCGGATCAAGAAGATACCCGTTCGAATTCAGAATTTGCCCCCTGGAATCCACCTTGAAACTGCCATCGCGAGTGTAGGCTGGCGTTCCATCGAAGAGACGAATCTTAAAAAAACCTTCACCTGTAATAGCGAGGTCAAGTTTATTTTCAGTGTTTTGCAGCGATCCTTGGGAGAACATTTTTTGTGTGGCAGCCGTTTTTACACCATGACCGACCTGAATACCGGTAGGAACCTCAGAGTTTGCTGTAGCTGGCGTGCCTGCCATGAGAACAGTATGATAAAGCAGATCTTCAAAATCTGCCCGGTTTTTCTTAAATCCGGTTGTGTTTACGTTGGATAAGTTGTTGGCAATGGTATCTATATGAAACTGCTGAGCAATCATTCCAGTGCTGGCAGTCCAGAGGGAACGCATCATATCATCTCTCCGAATACGTCATAATCTCCTATGAGTATCGGTGAAAATGTTTTTTAGAGAAAGAGAAAAATTAGGATCGCGATGAAAATAACCACGATTCCCACGACCATACCCAGGATTAACGGCAGTGAACTTTTCCCTTTGGCAGATGTGTTGGCAGACTCCATAACTGGCGCCTCGATCACAGCAATCCGGACATTATCTGTCTCTTCTTCAAGGCGGACGAAGATATTATCGCCGAGATCCACAAGAATTAACCAGTTACCGTCACTTTTCTTGCGGATGAAACGAATTTTTGCCGGAACAGGCTTTAGAGTGCCCTCTTCTGTGGCGGCATTTAAGATCTTTACTATATTTCTTCCCCGCTCTGAGGTATCGGTAATATGAATTTTAATTTTATCGCCAACCTGCAATTTCGGTAAATCTCTACCTTTTGTGGGCGACATAACAGATGAACCCGCCAGCGCCTCAGAGGCAATTTTTAAAATATCAGCAGGGATCTCGCTCTTTCGCTCCTCATCTTCAGATTTCGCCTTCAATTTCTTTTGCGATAATGTTCGATCCTCGATGCCCGCCTCATCGGTAAGCAGAGAGCTGGTTATTTCGTAATCCATACTGAAGTGACTTTTTTTCAGTTGCATGGCTTCGCGGATCATTCCATGAATATATTCTGAGAGCGAATCATGCTCATTGCTATCAATATGTTGTATCGCCTGGGCGACATTTGCGGTTGCAAAAAGACGTAAAAAAAGATCCTGAACCTTTGCTGTCACCTTTTCATCAAAATCAGCATCCTTTTTGCCGTTCAGGATATCCTGGTAATATTGATTCCAATTTATATTGGTTCGGGCATCATAGATATAGGGGCTCCGGGACATTGCCACCGCGGCAAACTTAAGCTGCAGACCAATTCTATTTAAAAACAAAATCATCAGGCCAAATTCTCTGGTTAGATCAGAGCGCAATTTCATCTTAATGATATAGACATCCTTTAACTCGCCCGCGACCATCTTTTTCGCCAGATCCATATTGCCTTCTGTGTACTGTAAGGCAATATTGATTTTCTGACTCTGTTGAGAAAAACTCTTTGTAGCGCTGGAGATATCACCTGGACTCATTTTTTCTTCTGCCATTTGCCCTTTTCCTTAGTAACCACACATAAAAGTTCCGTCGCAATTGAAATGATTTTTAGATAACCAGCAAGGAAGTCAATCCACTTTTCCAAATCACTAAAAAAGGAAAATGCTTGCCTAAAAAACAGCTCTTTTATAAGCTATATACTGTTTGCAATGGACTTTGTACCAAAAGGACGTTGGTATACTACGACCTGGCATTACCCGACGCAAGGCAATGCCATGCAGTCAGGGTATCCTGCAACTGTTCATGCGACGTCCACGGATGGACTAGTGTCGCGGGTGACAG
>DYNZ01000284.1 GCA_020720805.1 Leptospira biflexa
CGGACGTGTTTCTCATTGTGTTTTGTGTTCCTCTTCGTCAGTTTTTCAGGGCCAGATCCACCGTGCCACGATTTTTTTGCAGCATTCTTTCTTCATATGCGGACTATTTCAACGCAAGTTCATTAGTTATCGTCTAATTCAGGCCTCCATTTGGCGCCATGTTGTTTGATATTTTTACAATTTCAATAGGTTGTTCATTGTCCGTTTTTTCCATCCATTTTCTCTTCTCTCCTTGTTTTTTTTTAATGTTTTTTTGGTTGATGTTTAAAATTTATGACGCAATTTTTTTTTTCTTTTGATTGTAATCGTAAAGTGCTGTAGAAATATTCGGGATTTGTTGCTTTTTCTTGATTTTCCAAGACAATGCAACAATCAGGTGACATTGGCCGCTCTCTGCCGGTTACAGCTTAAAAACACTGATTTACATGATTCATCGCATAATTTTTTTTGAATTCAACCGCCCTCTGATTTTACAGGGGTAAATATGTGTGAAGAGAAAACAGAAAACGAACTCGAAAAGGATATTGATATGTCACCGGCAGATGATCGCCAGGCTGTCGGAAGGCCTTTTCCTGTTAATTCTAAAGCATTATGGGCTAAGATGTCCCCTGGAGAACACTATCGGCGTCTTTTGCAGATGGACGATTATGAAGCCTGGCAGCATCTTGGCGATTTGATTTGGGTAAGGCTCAAAGGCAATCCCCGTATTTTTAAAATTCTGCAACGGGGAGGTGGTACAGTAGAAGATCAGGTGCGCTCTATTATGGAGCATATCTTGAGAAAAATTAGGAAGGGAGGGCTACATCTTGATGACCCGGAAAAGTTTTATGGTCTTCTCAAGGTTATCATAGTGAATTTTCTGCGCAGTATTCTTCGAGAGCATTGGATTGAAGACGATGTCCTGAGCTGGGAGCAAATGCTTACGGAACAGCCATCTATTATGACTTCAGGCTCAGCGAATCCAGAGGACATTCTTTTGGATCAAGAAATTTGGCAAACTGTGTTGTCTGAGGCTTCAATAAAAGATGCTCGACATCGGCGAGCGGTGGAATTGTCCCTGAAAATGAAGCTGGGGATGATCAGTATCGTAAATAATACTGAACTCGCAAGGCAGTTGAGTGATGAGCTGGGAGAATCTGTTTCCTATGCCCAAGCCGCTGCATGGATTCACTCTGGAATGATTCAGCTTCGGCACTATCTAAATCAAAAAGGTTTCGGAATAAAAAACAAAAAAAATGACTCAAAAGCGTCATAATCATAAAAGTCATTGGATATCCAAGCGTTCATGCGTCTGGATATCGTATACCCAGTCGAAATATAAGTCTTATGAAATGCATTGACTTCGATAATGAGATTATCCTCACTCTTTCTCCCTTGCAACGCGCCCATCTTGCAATATGCCCGAAATGCCGTCTGCGTTGGGATGAGCAAACTCTTGAACGAGCCATCATCAATAAGCCCTTTAATCCCGAAGCAGAGCCGGATGTTGATCTTGGAGATAAACCATTTTCAAATGGCTGGGTAACGCCGGAGTTTAAGCGCATGCTGTCGGAA
>DYNZ01000024.1 GCA_020720805.1 Leptospira biflexa
CCAAGTCTATCGAAGTATCGATGCTTATTGGTATGAGACAATTTGAAACATGGGGACTACCAATAAGAAAGGAAACCAGCAACGTTAAAATGATAAGGAGAGGGATGGTCAACTACTTTCTTTCAGGCCTCTTCTTTTCCGTTCTCATATTGTGTGCCGACTTTTTTTTAAGGGAAGGAGCACTCTATCTTGCCTGATCCAAGGGATTAAAAAAAAACGCTGTCCAAAGACAGCGTTCTAAGAAGGAACAGAGACGGGTTGGATTAAGGATACCGATTCCCCCAGTAGGAGAGGCGCTCTCTCCTTTCCGGGGAGGTTGGTGCTGATGGCTGTTGAAGTTGTTGCGCTAATCGGATCAATTGGAGGAACTCCGCCCGGTATCCGTGTTCATCATTTCCGAGTGCCGATTTGGCCAGGGAATAGGTCTGCTGGTAATTTGCCTGACCCTTGTATGTTGAATCTCGCAAAAGCATACCAAAAGAGGCAACAGCCGCGGCAAAGCGCATATTGTCACTGCTGTTTGCCAGAGCCGGCGTTGATAGGTCGCTGTTGCGATAGGGAAAGGTGAGCAGGGTGCTAGTATCGCTATCCGGTTTTTTGTAGCGAAGCTTAACTGTAAACCACTCCTGAGAATAGGCATTTTGAGAGTTCTGAGGAGGGGTCTGGTATTTTAAGGGATCAATAGTGCCTGTAAAGGTATTGTTCCGTCCTGTAGGAGTGATCTCATACAGTACCGTCACCGTGTGTCCAGCACCGATTTCGCCGGCATCTTTCTTATCATCATTAAAATCCTTGGCCTGCAGTTTGCGGTTTTCATAGCCGATCAGTCGGTAAGCGGCGACTCTCTGCGGGTTAAATTCTACCTGAAATTTAACATCCTTAGCGACGGTAACCAGTGTAGCGCCCGCCTGCGTAACCAGAACCTTGCGCGCTTCGTTGAGGTTGTCGATATAGGCATAGTTGCCATTGCCTCTGTTGGCCAGATTTTCCATGGTACTATCTTTGTAGTTGCCCATGCCAAAACCCAATACCGTTAAATAGATGCCACTCTGGCGCTGCTTTTCAATAAGCCTTTGCAGCTCCCCATGGCTGCTGACGCCGACATTGAAATCGCCGTCAGAGGCAAGAATGACTCTATTGATGCCGTTGGGTATGAAATTTTTTTTTGCCTCTTTGTAAGCGAGGAGAATCCCTTCTCCGCCGTTGGTTGAGCCGCCTGCTGTAAGTTTTTCTAAAGATGCGAGGATGCGGTTCTGGTCTGATCCTGCTGTCGCGGGTAGCACAAGTCCCGCAGCCCCAGCATAAACCACAATAGATACCCTATCCTCAGATTTGAGCTGTTTCACAAGCAATTTTATGGCCTGCTTGAGCAGGGGTAATTTTTGGCTGCTATACATGGACCCGGAAACATCGATCAGGAAGACGAGGTTTCTGGCTGGAATATTTGCCTGATCCAATTTTTTTGCCTGGACTCCAATTTTTACCAAGATATTTTTGGTATTCCAAGGGCAATGGCTGGTTTCGATGTGGGTTTGCAGGGGTGCAGAAGCATCGGTATGGGGATAGGAGTAGTCAAAATAGTTTATCAGCTCCTCCAGGCGCACGGAGTCCTTTGGCGGCAGCGAACCTGATTGCAGAAAGCGGCGAACATTGCTATACGATGCCGTGTCCACGTCTGCGGAAAACGTTGATAATGGTTTGTCTGTGACGCTGAAAAAAGAATTTTCCTCAATATAGGAATAATTTTCCGTGTTGAAGTTTGGATTGTATCGGCCTGGGAGAGAAATATCGTTCTCCATCACCATGCCTGGAGAGAAGGATTTTCTTTGGTCTCCTCCACGAGCTAATTTGAATTGGAATCGCTTCTCATAATCGGCAGCTGTTTTTTGGACAGGAACAAGATTGCTCTCGATCATTTTTGGTTTTGAGGTCTGGGGTGGGTTGTTTTGTATCTTTGGTGGCTCCTTTTTTTTGTCCTGGAACATCGTCCGGCACGAGAGGAGAGTTCCAAGTAGAAAAAAAAGTTGAAAAGTAAAGAGAAAAGAAAAATTTCGGGATTTCATTTTTCGGGCTCCTAGCGCAAAATTTTTAGAGTTTTGACGCGCGATGCAGCATAATCGATGAATCATTTCAAAAAAAAATGGCAAGCCAGGATTATTACAGGAAAAAAATGCATCTTTCGTATAACCATTTGTATGGAAAAATATTTCTCATCTGCATTAGCGCGAATGTGCCGCCAACAGAGGCCAAGGATTTTTTTGCTCAGTTATCTCCTTTTTGGGATCGTCTTTTTCATATCGCTCTCAATCTTGTGCACAGTAGCGAGGATGCGGAAGATATGGTGCAGGAGAGTATTCTCAAAGCCTTTGCCCGACGCGAACAGTTTCGGGGTGAGTCCAATCTCTACACCTGGTTAGTTCGCATCACGATCAACACCTGCTATGATCATTTGCGCAAAGAGCAGCGGATGCAGAAGCGGACCAAAAGTATCACTTCCCCGGAAGATGGCGAAGCGGACTTGGAGATCGTTGATAAACGCGCAAATCCTGAGGAATTATTTCAACTATCCGAGGATTCCGTGCGTCTAAGGGAGGCGCTGGCAAAGCTGAATCCTGATCAAAAACAACTTTTGGTTCTCCGTTATTTTGAAAACCTGTCGTTTGTCGAAATCAGCAGAATGCTTGGCCTCGCTGAGGGAACCATCAAATCCAGAGTAAATAAGGCTAGGGATATCCTGCGGCAGCATCTTCAGGGAAAGGAGTGATCGATTATGGCCTGTACCAAATATCGCGTTTATGCGCGCCTTCTGTTTGACGACCCTGCGCAGATGGTTGACCCAAAATGGCAGGATCACTCCCTTCATTGTCGTTCGTGTGCCCGCGATCTACAGCGAGTCATGGAAATACAGAAAAGTGAAAGGGAAGTAAGTCAATATTTTGCTAATTTGAAAATGGATCTTGAAGCAAAAGGGCCATTCTTTCCTGAGGTGAGACGGCGGCATATAGCAGAACAGTTAGGGGTCGATTTTGCCTTTCCCCCTCATCGAAAATCGGCTTTGGAGCTGTTGCAAACGCTGTTTTTATCCCTGAAGTGGCGCTATGGTGTTGCTGCTTCGTTTTCTTTTGTTGTGGTCTCCCTTGTTATGTTTCGTTTTATAGAGAAACCGCACGATTTGACAAATAAGACCATGGAAAATATAGAAACAAAATCTACTGCAGTTGCCACACACTCGCCGCAACAAGTTGCCCCTCATAGGAAAGTACCTTATCTGCCACCAAAAGAAAAACCGACGTTAAAACCGGTTCTGCATTCCATAGCAGACGATACGGGAAGAGAGGAGCCCAACCTTGACCCGAACAAAGAGTCTGTCATCGTGGCAGCGCAAAAAAAGGCTAAGAATGAATCTGTAACCAAAACGGATCCAACAAGCGACAGGGGGCTCTCAATGCTTGAATTTGATCCTGATACCGAACGCAGTAAAAAGGAAGAAAAGGTCCAATCAGATCTCATGCCCTCTTCTTCTCCAACCCAGAAGGCGAAAGCTGCTGAAAAATCTTTACTTTGGCAGCGTCGTGCCGGTGAAACCGATAGGGTATATGCCGACAGGCTTTGGCACATATTGGACGATAAGCTATATCCGCATCGTAAAGATGTTTATCAATCCCTGAAGCAGGTGTTGCAAAAATTAAATGATAAAGAGGGGCTGATTAAACTTGAAAAGGCATTTCCCCCCAAATAGGTGGGTATTCCATAAATTATCAACAAAAAATCAGAATAATTCCTTCATAATAAAATCTCTTAAAACATGTTCGTAAGAAATGTTCCCAAGATAAAGTGCAGAAGCTCGTAATAGAGGTAGCCAAGGATTAGGACGGTTATCGCTGTCGGTATGAGGCTGGCTATCGATTTATATAGGCTTGTTTTAAAGTATTCATTGGTGACCAGCAGGCACACATGTACAGGACTCAGGATCATACCCATATAGCCAAAGGCATAAGCGATTACGGTTGTTGTCGCCAGATCTGTATAGGATGGATTTTGCCCTATTAAGTTCATGACAATAGGGAAGCTCGCACCGACAAAACCGATACCCAGTCCCGTGGTAATACCGCTGATAAAGGGAATCAGGATGATCATGGCAAAAATGGGAATATTCCAGTCAGACAGTTCGTTGCGGATGACGTCCATCAACAGGGTTCCGCCAGGTAACCGTGCCTCGATAAAAGCACCGTAAATTCGTACCAATGCCACGATAATTACCAGGTCGTAGGTTTTTCTTTGACTCAGGATACCTTTCCAGAATATGAGGGTCAGTGGGCGAGACCACTGCAAATAGAGTTGCGCCAGCAAAATGCCAATGGCTATCGGCAGATATTTGTTAATTTGCGCTACATCTGGAAAAAATATTTTGATAAAACTATAGGTAAAGATCACCAATAAAATCGGCATTAAAATATGTAAAAATTGACCAAAGTGAATCGATTCCTTTGTTTGAGCCGCGGTTGCCGAAACTTTGCGTAGTAGGAAAAAATAGCCTGCCGTAATGGCGATTACACTCATCGGAATCTGGATGATCAAAAAAATAGCGATGGGTAACCCTGTCACATCCATTGCCAGTAAAACCGCTGGGTAGAGCGGCCACCAGTATTCCCATATATGGCGAAACCAGTAATTGATCTGGGTTTTCAGCAGCGGAGGCAGGCTGTTGTCCGGATCGCTGTCTGCAACCAGCGGGGCCGAGAAGATAGCGCCACCGGGCATTGGCAACAACCCGATCAGGGCTGGCAGCAGGGCGATCGAGGTGCGCTTCGAAAGCCTATTGAGCAGTACCTGAACCAGGGCTCGCATATTGCCGCTCTGTGCCATCTGGTTGCTCAGCCAGATTACCTGGACAACGACAAGCAGTAGGAAAAGGTTATTCGCTTCAGCGAGTCGCTGCCAGGCTATTTGCCAAAAGCTTTCCAGAGAGTGGCCACTCCATAGAACCAGTACAGCTATGCCAGCGAGGAGCGCCAGAGAGAGGTGTTTTAAGATTCGGTAGCTTATGATGATGATTGTCAGTGATATAAGAACTTTGAACAGGCAAGGCATAGGTGAACCCTCAGGGAGCTGGTTGTTGAAAACGATAAAATCCAAAATGGCAACCCTCGCTACCAGGTCAACAAAAAGGGCAATCTGTCTTGGTTATACTTAAGGCATTTTGGTTTTCGGATATCGCAGGGCAATGCCAGCGATGTCGACGCACCCTTTAGCCAGTATTTACTGTTTGCAATGGACTTTGTGCCAAAATGACGTTGGTAATACCACGACCTGGCATTACCCGATGCAAGGCAACGCCATGCAGTCAGGGTATCCTGCAACCGTTAATGCCAAGGTCGATAAGGACGCGGTTATGGCATTGCCCAACCGGTCAAATCTTGTGCTGAGTTTATCGAAGCATCGATGCTTATTGGTAAAAAACCCGAGAACCAAAGTGTTTCGAGTATATCTTTGCAAAAAATACAAATTTGTAGTGATTATCTGCAATGAAACACAAAAATGTACAAAAACCTGAATTTTTAGTTACTTCCCGGCTTCATCAGCCAGGTGTCTTCCTTCATTGGGCAAGACAATGGTATCCCTGAGAATGGTTTTTAATACAATTGCAGGTTTTTTTGTGAGTTTTTTCTGTATTTTGTATCTTTTTGTCGTTTGGCATGAAGATTGCAAGAAATAGGTTAGGCATTCCGTTTTACCCTGAAAAACGGTCTCTGCTTTCTGCCTTGCAATTTAAAATCGGAAAGGATCTTAATTATGAAAACCGTTAAAATTTTTATGTCAGGATTTCTCCTGTTACCGCTATTTCTGCTCATGTTCACTGCTTTTCCCATGGTAGCATCAGCAGACAATAGTGCCAAAAAAATGGAAGTTTCGCTTATGGTGTCAGGGCAGACACAAGCAAAACCATCGGACATTGCTTCAAAAATTGACTCAGGCCGGACTGCCTGGATGCTTGTCTCCACCGCGCTTGTTTTACTGATGGTTCCTGGTCTGGCTCTTTTCTATGGAGGAATGGTAAGAACCAAAAATATGCTCAATACCCTGGCCTTGAGTCTTGTGAGTATGGCTGTCATCGGGGTGGAATGGGTCGTTGTTGGCTACAATATGGCCTTCGGTACGAGTATCAACGGCATTATAGGATGGTCCGAAAATGGTTTTGCGCTGATGAATATTCCTTGGGATCGGGTGGAAAACGGGGTTCCCTATCTTGTCTTTGTTATGTTTCAGGGAAAATTTGCGATTATCACTCCCGCGCTGATAACCGGAGCGCTGGTAGAGCGGGTTCGCTTCTCCTCCTATCTTGTATTTTCATTATTATGGGCCATTCTGGTGTATAATCCCCTGGCTCACATGGTATGGGGAGCTGGCGGATTTCTGCTGGAAAAAGGTGTTTTGGATTTTGCCGGAGGTACAGTTGTCCACATTTCAGCCGGGATTTCCGCTCTTGTCTTGATTGTTGTTTTTCTAAAGAAACGTATCGGTTATCCTGAGGATACCATCAAACCAGGAAGTCTGTTTCAAACCCTTCTGGGTGCTGGTCTTTTATGGGTCGGTTGGTTTGGTTTTAACGGTGGTTCTGCTATTGCTACCAGCGATGATTTTATGCTGCGAGCTGGTCTGGCATTTACCACAACTCAGATTGCTGCTGCGACCGCTGCCTTAGTCTGGATGCTGATTGAATGGAAATGGCATGGCAAGCCAACAGCATTGGGGCTTGCGACAGGGATGGTCGCGGGTCTGGTTGCCATCACGCCGGCGGCTGGTCATGTCTCCCCTGCAGCCGCTCTCATCATTGGAACTATGGCAGGTGTGATCTGTTTCTTGGGTGTGCTCATGAAAGGGAAGTTTAATTACGACGATACCCTGGATGTTTTTGGAGTTCACGGTATTGGAGGAATCGTTGGTGCCCTTGCAACTGGTCTGTTTGTATCCATTGGTTCCTCGAACCTTGGTTTGTTTGTGAATGGCAATTTCATGCAGTTTGGCCTGCAGCTGCTGGGCGTGGCCTTTAGTATTGTCTATGCTGTGATCGGAACTTTGATCGTTGGTCTGATTGTGGATAAGACAATGGGGTTACGAGTCAGTAAACAGGAAGAGATTATCGGTCTGGATATCACCCAGCATGGTGAAACCAGCTTCAAATTGCGCTAACGCATACCATTAGAACCACAGGAGGAATGAACAATGAAACTGGTAATAGCACTTATCCAACCACACCGACTTGACGCGGTAAAAAGGGAGTTACATAAAAGAGAGATCTATCGTTTAACCGTAGTGGATGCCGCCGGTTACGGACGCCAGAAAGGACAGATCAAATATTTTCGCGGTCAGGAGATGGATTCAAACCTTCTCGACAAGATAGAGCTTCAGATCGCAGTAAATGACAATTTTGTAGAAGCCACCATTGACGGCATTATGGCTGGAGCCCGGGACGAGGAGGGCGGCCAGATCGGAGATGGAAAGATCTTCATTTTGCCGATGGAAGAGACCATTCGCATCAGCGATGGCAGTAGGGGTAGCGAAGCGATCTAATTTTTTTAGTAAAATTTACACAACCGAAAAATGCAAAATTCGAGAGGCATTTTGGTTTTCGGATGTCGCCAGGCAATGCCAGTGATATAAAAGTAATCTTAAGCCTTTATAGACTCCGAGAACCAAAGTGTTTTGAGTATAGAAAACCGGTACTCCTGATAGGGATGCCGGTTTTTTTTTTGGTTTTGCTGTGAAGATTACGGAGAATGTTCTCGGGAGAGCAGAAATTCAAGGGCGGAAAGCGACATAAGCAGAAAAAATAGCTGGAAATTTCCATTTTGACCGATATTGATAGATAAGCAGGATTTCCTGAATGTCAATATCCGTAAAGGGAGAAAAACTATGCCGTCCATATCCGGTCTCGGCTCAGGCATGGATACAGATAGTATCATTAAAAAATTGGTGGAAGTGGAATCCCAGCCCATCAAACGCCTCGAAAATGAGATCAAAAATCGTGAAATGGAAAAGGGAGCCTGGGAAAAGGTTCTCAAAGCGCTGCAGGACCTTAATCGTAAGGCTCGTTTTCTCTATTCGGTGAGCGCTCCCTTCGGACAAAAAAGCGCAGATAGCTCTGATAAAGGTGTAATCGAAGCCAGAGCGAATAAATATGCTGAACAGGGAAGTCATGCTATTAAGGTTCTGCAGTTGGCGCAGCGGCACAAGATAGCCTCTGACCCGGTGGATAGCACTGCCAGGCTGGCTAAAGGATTGATAATTATAACAGTCAATGAAGTGAAGCGGTCTCAATTTTTTTCTGGCGGTTCGTTGCAGGATCTGTTCAATTTGCTTTCTCGCAGTTCGGAAAAAATTATTTCTGTATCGATCATAAAAAAAACAGATAAATCTTCCGTTTTGACCCTGGAGAGCAGAATCTCCGGGCGGCAGGGCGAGATGGAGATTGACGATCCGGACGGCTTACTGAAATCCATCGGAATTGAAAAGCGTGCACAGAAATATCGTTCTGAATGGTTTGTAGATATAAAAAAAATAGAACTGGAACCTGATAAAGAGCGCGACCAGGTGCAGAGTCTGGGAAATGCATATTCGGGAAAGGACTATTTTTACTGGCATGAGAAGGCCTTGGGTACCAGGCAAAAAGAGGCTGTTCCGAATCTTGCTGTGGCTGACAGCGCTCAACCTCTCTGGACAATGAGAGGAGAACAGCACTTTTATCTTCCGATTCAGGATTTTACGGTGATGGCGGGAACCACGCTTGAGGTAAAAATGAGGTCTGATTTTTTACCAGACCCCAAGAAAGCGGGCGGTACTCCTACTAACCCTGATGATCCTGTTTCGGACAAAGAGCGCCGTATTCTACTGGAGGCGGGTGCGCGGACTAGGGTCGGGGCTGTCATCCTTGAGGCTCCGGATATGCTGCGGCAGGAAAAAGATTTTATTGAGATGAAGGAGCGCGATCTTCAGGAGCATATCGAAGATAAAAACCGAAGCGCCGCACAAAAAAAGGAGATCAGCGAAAATGCCAAACTGGTCAAAGGAAAGATTACGGTATTATTTGAGGATGGCAGCAAGCAGCCATTTGATTTTGAGATTCCTGCGGTCAATGTCGATAGCGCGAAAGGGGTCGTAGTAGGAAAAAATTTTTCTTTGCTGAGGGAGTTGCTGACTCATAAGGGCAAGCAGGTAAAGGCTATTGAACTGGTGCAGAGTCAGGGGGTTGCCTCTATTCTATCCCTTGGCTTGAAAACCCCTAAAAACAGCGCAACCCGCATCACATACAAGAATCAGCTTCAGGATGCCCAGGATGCTCTGCTTTTAATCGGTGGCATAACGGTCACCAGAACAAAAAATGAGGGTCTGGATGACGTGGTCAAGGGTTTGACGCTCACGTTGCGAAACAGCAGCGAAAAAAATATTATCATCACTGTCAGCGTTGATACAGAAAAGCCAAGAAAGGCCATTGAAGAGCTTATTAAATCTTACAATGATTTTCTCGAACTTGCCAAAGCGCTGCAGACGGCCGCGGTAGAAAAGGAGATAGGCAACTACCAGAGACAGAAAAAGAATTCAGGGATTCTTTCCGCAGATTCAACTCTACAGCGTTTGGCTACTGATATACGTTTGATGGCTTCTTATGCTTATCCTAATCAGCAGAAAAAAAGCATCAAAATTTTTTTCCAGATCGGAATATCGACAGGTCGCGCGGGTGACTCTATTTCAGAAAACCAGAAGGGGCACCTAAAAATTATTGATGAAAATAAATTGATTGATGAACTGCGTGACAATTATGAATCGGTAAAAGAGTTTTTTGGATCCGATACCAGCGGCGATAAAAAGATTGATAATGGCTTTGCGTTTCGGCTCCACAATTATGTGACCAATTATACTCAAACTGGCCGTTATGGTCTAATCGCCGCTAAAATTCAACTTGCCGAAGATCGAATTAAAATGGCACAGAAAAGTATTTCCAAACAGCAGATGCATCTAGAAAGCTATACCCAGAGACTTCGCCGTAGTTTTCAGGCGATGGAGCAGGGGATGATGCGCACCAAAAATGAACAGCGCTGGTTAAGCAATCAGATTAAATCCCTTGGTGGCAGCGGTGGTCAGGGAGAACAATAAAGGAACAAAATGATGAAGATATATATCAATGATCAAGAACTTTCCTTTTCGCTGGATGCCGAAAAAAACCTAAAGGCCGTTTTGGACGCATTGCAAGAGCATTTTGGCAAGGAGGGGCAGTACCTGACAGGCCTTGCTATTGACGGCAGGGAGGTCAATTTGCATGAAGCCGGAGGCTTTACCTTGCAGAATATCGGAGAATTACGACTAAGGCTGGAATCCGCCGAGAATCTATTGCTCCAGAGTCTCGAAGAGTTTTCCCAGTATCTGAAGCGGATTGTCAGTTTTTTTCAGAATTATGACTCCTGGAGAGAGGTTCCTGATGCAGAAAAGGAAAATTTTCTAGAGGGACTCGCATGGATAGAGGATACGGTTACTCTGATCAATCGGAGTGAACCACGTCTTTTCACAACGATTCTTTATGATGCCTCAGGGCTTCCGGAAAAAAGTTTGGTTGCGCAACTTGCTTACTGGACAAAGGCTATTCAGGAGAAAAAAGCAGAGGAGCTGGATGAACTCCTATCCCTCTTAAAAAATTTGCAGAGCAATATGGAAATTTTTTTGCACCGTATCTTCCTGCAAAAAAAACAGAATACGCAAAAACCTGAGGAACTGTTAGCAATACTTCAGATTTTTCCAGAGGATATCCAGCGTATCAAGCAGATCCTGGAGCCTGTGAGTCATTGGCTCCAGGTAGGCAAAGATGGCGATGCATTTTCACGGATACGGGGCGCTATGGAGATTCTGGAAAAAGTTTTACTTGTGATTCCTCAGATTAGCCAGTTTATGGATCTATCGCTCGTTCTCGCGCCGGAAGAAAGTGATTATGGTACAACTTTTGCTGAATGCCATAAATCGCTGGTCTCTTTAATCCGCAATCTGGCGGATGCCATGGAAAATGCCGACTCGGTTACCATTTCTGATCTTTGTGAGTATGAAATACCTGAAGTTTTAGGGATTATGGCTCTCATGATGCCGGATATTCTGGATCGCTTGCAAAGTAAAAAACTCTTTGGGTGAGAAAAAATCATAGCGAATTTCTCTATTTTTCCTTGTTGACAGATCTTTCCTTGCTGCGTTAGGCTTCCGCTAACCAAAACCATCAAGTTTTTGGAATCCACGGAGACGGCGTAGCAGGCTATGGAGAAGTTTCTTTCCTTTTTAAAATTTGATAAAAACCGGTTTATTGCACTTCTGATTTCTCTGATCTTCGGTATCAGTTTTATTCTGATTTCGGGTCAAACAACCCTCTTTCTAGGATTGGAACGAGGATCCATTGACTTCCGTTTCTTTCTGAGAGCTCCTGATGAAGTTTCTATGGAGATCATGAAGGGGGGCAAGGGGGAAGCCAGGGGAATCAATCCTCGCGTGAATCCCCATCTGGCCATCGTGGCTGTAGATGAAGAGAGTATGCATAATATTGGCTCCTGGCCCTGGCCCTGGAGTTCCCACGCTCATCTGATAAAGACGTTGAATCAGTCACCAAAAGGACCGAATAGTATCCTTTTTGACATTTTCTTTATTGACCATAAGTCTCTCTTTAGCAGCGACGCAGATCGTGTTTTGCGTCAAACTCTACGCCAGGGGGATTATGCAAAGATTATCACTTTCAATAAAAAAAACGAAGAAGAGATGCGGGCCGCCCTCAAGCAGAGTCCTAACACCTTTCTTGACTACCCATTTTTTTCGGACAGAACTGCTGCTCAGGTCAAAGATATCAAGGAACGCATAGCCTATCTTGATAGGATTAGCTGGCCTGTTCCCGCAACGGATCGAACTGCACCCTGGGTAAGCAATGTTACACCACCGCTGCCTGCCTTGGGAGAGTACGCCAAAGGTATGGGTTTTGCGAACATCAAATATGAATCCGGCGATGGGGTAAACAGACGTATGCCGTTGGTTCTAAAATGCAATGGACGCTATTATCCCAATATTGATCTTGTCATTCTGATGCACTATTACGGGATCAAGGCAAAAGATGTCGATCTACGCCTCGGCGACGCTATCTATCTGCGAAATATTTCTAAAAAACTGCAAAGGGTCATCAACCCTGCCCGTTATCCCTCAATCCAAATCGCCCATACCGGCAAGGTTTCCAGAACAGATCTGGCACGTTATCGCTTTCAGGGTACGACATCTCATGACCAGTGGGCGCAAAAATTGGGACAGAAAGGGTTTTTTACCCGCATGGTTTTTGATCTGGAAATCTCAGAGCAGGTAACTGTGAAGGATTTGAAGGTTTGGATGATACCGCAGAACCAGCCCAAAGCGGAAGGCCAATTAATCACCCATATACCAAGTTTCGTGGTAGATAAAAAGAAAGAGGTTACCCTGGGCAAGGATATCCTTTTGGCTCTGGAGCCCTCGAATGGAGAAATCAAAATCCGAAGCGAACTGGGATCGTCCCTTACAGGAACAAGAACCCATTCGGATTTAATGACCAAACCGAACGCCAGCCGCGTCATCCGCATTCCGGTTGATGAAGAGGGGTTGATGATGATCAACTTTGCTGGCGGTCAAGAATCCTTTCCAAGTCACCCCTTTCATGTTTTTGTGCCGACACCCGATGCGACGCCGCAACAGGTTCAGGAGCATTATCAAAATTTTAAGGAGTTTGATTCTTTTGAAGATAAAATTGTCATGGTGGCCATTTATAAAGCTCTGGGGCTTGTGGACGTTCACAAATCACCTTATGGTCCAATGTTTGGAATTGAACACCATGCCAATGCCCTCAACACCATCCTGAATCAAGATTTTTTAAGTCAGCTCACAGACTCGCAGAATTATATTATTGTGATTGCATTAGCCCTTTTGTTTGGGTTTCTCTTGCCAAGAATGTCCATTATCGCTGCTGCGGGCCTCTCTTTTTTCGGCGTTCTCGTTTATTATGTGATCGCCCAGTACGTGTTTAATAAAATGAGTTTGATCTACGGAGTTGCTGTTCCTACGATCCAGATGATGATCACCTTTTCCCTGATTACGGTGTATCGAGTCCTCACAGAAGAGAAGAATTCAAAATACATAAAGAGCACCTTCTCGAAATTTGTATCCAAGACCGTTGTCAATCAGCTGCTCTCGCACCCTGATAATCTTCAACTCGGCGGTGAGGATAGAATTATCACTGTATTCTTTTCCGATATCCGAGGGTTTACCTCGATATCTGAGGCTTTGACTCCCCAGCAGCTAGTTAATTTTTTGAATGAGTACCTATCGGTCATGACAGAGATCATCATCAAATATGACGGAACCCTGGACAAGTATATGGGTGACGCCATTATGGCCTTTTGGGGCGCTCCGTTGCCGATGGAAGATCACGCCATTCGAGCCTGCAAATGTTCTCTTGAGATGATGGAACAGCTTCATATCATGCAGGAAAAATGGATGGCTGAAGGAAAGCCACCTATGAATATTGGAATTGGTTTGAACACAGGAAATGCAACAGTCGGAAATATGGGTTCAGCCAATCGTATGGACTATACCTGCATGGGTGATACTGTAAACTTGGGTAGTAGGCTTGAGGGAATTAATAAGGTATATGAAACCAATATCATCATGAGCGAATATACATACGAACAGGTAAAATCGTTTGTGATTGCCAGGGAGTTGGATCTTATCCAGGTCAAAGGAAAAACTCAACCTGTGCGTATTTATGAATTGCTGGCTATGAAATAGGTAAAGTTGATTCTCTGGATGTTCGGTTTCAAGAGAAACCCAGTTCATCCAGGGAATCGCTGATTGTGCCATCTGTGTCGACAGGTTTTTCATTTTTTTCAGGAGGAGCTGAGTCAGTTTTGTGGCTGGCTTTGGTGGCTACTTCCTCCTCCTGGATCAGAATATTTCCGAACAGATCCTTTTCTAGCTCCAGCACTCCACCGTAGAGGTCGCCCTGGTCAGTTAACCGGTATCGAAATCCAGAAGCGAAAGCGTAACAATACTGAATAGCGTGCCCAAGGGTATGCTGGTTCAGTTTTTTTTGTCCTTCGATGGAAGGGTCAAACGTGAGAATGTCTTCTGGGTTTTCTACGATTTTCTTTGCGCCTTTGATATCGCGAATGAGAATTTCCAGGTTTTCTCCCGTTTTTTCCATCATTTCCCGCACAAGATTTCTGACATTGCGTGCTCCCGCGATTCGTTTGTTTTCGAGTTCGGTAATTCTCTTCGTATGCTGGATATAGGCTGCTTGTGATGGGTGGGTGAGTTTCAGGGTGGCAATCTCCTGGATCAGTTTGTAGTAATGTTCGAATTGATCATAAATATCATGGGACATCTGAAAGATATCATTGAGTATCTGGTGATAGTCCTTGCGCACCCCCGAAGAGAAGTCCTGATTCAATTTGAGGCGGTTGGTTGTCAAAACGAAGGAAAATTCGTGGTCAAACTCCTTAAACAGGAGATAGGTGAGAAATACCTTGTCAGATAGGGGCAGTAGATCGTAACGGTTTTTTATGTCGTATTTCCGGCGTAGGCGTTCCGGCGGCAGACCTTTCATGATATTCAGGCCGATCTGGATACCTTTGGGTAAAGCGCGGATCTTCTCCTCATTTTTCTGCTCTTCATTTTGCTGGTTTTCTTCGGATTTCCTTTTCTCGCCATCACTTTCGGAGTCGATACTGCCATTTGGGTTCTGGGATTCTGCTTTAGAAGAATCGGGGTTCTCCTGGAGGTTTCGGTTTCCCGGATACTCTTCAGGTCTGACCTCAAGCAGTACCTCGATAAGAGGATCCTCCAGCTCAATAAAACGATCCTGGATTTTTAAAAATGCCCAGTAAAGCTGGGGAAAGGTTTTGGTAAAGATAAGGGTTAAATCATTCTGCGCTTTTCGTTTACGCCGTGTATGTTCACCTGCCTGAGCTGACTCTACTCCGGACATGAATTTTCCAACCAGATCGATTGCGGTAGTGATACTATTGCTATAATTCCGCAATAGATAGAGCTTGCGGAAAAGAAGTTTTACCTCTTTTTCTACTGAGGTCACTGGGATAGGATCATTGCCATACTTTCGCAGAATTTCACTGAAACGGACAAAATCATGCATGTCATAGATATTGCCCGATTTTTCCAGCACTTCATAGTAGATGGCGTTGCGCGCGTCAAGGGCTGCGATGATATCTTTAGAGTGTCTTGGATTGCCCCGTGTATATTCTATAAAAAAAACATTCAATCCGGATACCGCGTTTCTGACTTCACCGTCTAGGCTGCGGATAAATTTATTCGAATAAAGTTGACCGCTGAATGGTCCAACACCTTTAATCCAAGAGTGGAAGCTGATTCGCAAACGGTTGAAAAAGGAACGGGAGCCGTCTGAACTCTCGTCTATAGCCGGTCTGCCAGCCCCTGCGGAGCTGTTTTCCTTTTGGGCACTCTGCCACTCTTCACGCCGTCGTCGGCGCTTCTCCTCCTCCTGGCGAATCAGCTCTTTTTGACGTTCTCGGTCGATCACTAAGGCGCGTTTTTTTTGGCGTTCGTCGAGAACTTCACCGCCATGATCCACAAATTTGCGAAAGAGTTCTTTGCGGGTTCTATCATCCAGGCTGTCCGCTTTTATATTTTCACGTGTTTTATCAAAAGTCATATAGGTCTCAAACCATCAAATTTCCGCTTTTGGAAAAAACCATTCTACGATTATTTCATTGCAAATATAATTTGCATTTGTTAAGACAAGCTGAATCTATGCAATCATATCGATGTCGTATTCGATCTTAATCTATGGTTATTTTCAATCAGTATCAAAAAAATAGTCAATGAATAAAACCTTTTTTCTGGCCAGGCGTTCCATTCTGGGAAGATTGCTCTTTTTGGGTCTGTTTTTATGTGTGCTATTCGATCTACCCATGAAAACATTCGCCATTTCCGGTTTAGACCCCCAAATTGACGAGATTCGTATCAGTGGCCACCGAAAACTGTCAGAATCGACAATTCGCAAGGTGATCGGGATCAATCAGGGGCTGATCAGGGATCGATATGCCAAAGTCGAACTGGAAAAGGCATTTGAACGATTGCGGGTGTATTATCTGGAGCGAGGATATCTCGATTTTGAGGTGATCGGTCATCGTATCGACGGGGTTGGTGAAGGGCATTCTGTGATCATCTCTATTAGTATTTTTGAAGGCGAGATCTACCTTATTGGCGATATTAAAATATCCGGATTACCTGACAGAGGCTATCAAGAGATATTGCAGAATATGGAGTATCAAAAGGGAAATCCCTTTGACCGCCGCGTTTTTTACCGTAATGAGGTAAAAGCTGTTCAGTACTTAATGGAACATGGCTATAAAGATGCCCAGGTAGCCACCCGTTATAAAACTTCAGGAAATTCTGCTGACATAGAGTTGGTTGTGAACGCGGGTCTCCGCTGGAACATTAAGGAAATACGGGTAGAGGGTAATAAAAATGTTCGATCCTCTTTGATTCGATCTGAAATCAGGGTCGCCGCTGGAGGGATTTATAATGCAAAATTGATACAAGAGTCTGTCAATGCCCTGTATCGGACTGCTCTTTTTCGCTCTGTTCGTATTAAAGAGGAGATCGTTTTCCAGGATATTGGGTCAAATAAAGGGATTTTGAATCTTATCTTTTCCATAGAAGAGAGCGATTATCGCAGTATAGGATTTGGCGGTGGTTATGACAAATACCAAGAGTGGTTTGGTATTGTTCGCTGGGAAACTCTTAATTTTTTGAATCGTGGTTCGCTGTTTCGAAGCGATCTCTCCGTATCCAGAATTAAAAGAGAGCTGCGTTTTACCTACCAGGAAAGAAATTTTATTTTTCGTGATCTTTTATTGGAAACTAGACCGTTCTGGAGTGAGGAAAAAATTTCTGAAGAAAATCTCAAACAATTCAGTCTCAATACTGTCGGGGTGGAAAATACACTTTTGTATCCTTTGAATAAATATTTTCGTCTAACTGGAGGTTATGATTATCACTACTATTATAACATCAACACCGAAAATACGGATACCGATTCCAGCACAATCGCAGAGTCTCTTAATTTTGAGATTCTCAATGAGAATGTTTATAAAATGGGATTGATCTTCTCTACCAGGAATGATATTTTAAACCCAACTCGCGGAGTCTATAGCGCGCTCATCGGTAAGCTAAACCAAAAAATCAATCAAACCCAGTATAGTTTCTGGCAGTTGCAGTTTAGTATTGCCTCCTATCTTCCGCTCTGGTTTGGTTTTATTTTAGCCCCTAATATCAGCTTCGGTTGGATGAATACAATGAAGAGTGGCGAACAACCCCTTGTGTTTGATCGCTTTTCTCAGGGTGAAGATTTTAATCTTCGCGGTTATACCTTCAGGCAGTTTGGCCCCCAGGATAGCAGCGGTGATTTTATTGGAGGTGATCGATTTTATTTTGCTTCTGTAGAATTGCGTTTTCCAATATTTTTTTATATGCAGTTTGTGTTGTTCGTGGATAGCGGCGATCTTTTTCTTGGAAAATGGGAAAAACAGGAGACTGCCTATACTCCTGGAGTTGGTCTGCGCATTCAGACACCAGTCGGTCCAATTCGCCTTGATGTGGGATTTTTACCGCAATCAGAAAATTGGTGGGATACGGCCAATTTCTCCTTCGGACTTGGTCAATCATTTTAACATATTATGGAAAAGAATTCGATTTCTACATTTATTCGAAGTATCTATTTGCGATACCGAAATATTCGGATTCATAACCATCTGGTTCAGAAGCTTTTAGGAGTTGATTCCAAACGCAGAGGTTTTTTTAAAAAATTTTTCTGGAGGAAGCGTTCGTTAGGATTAGGATTAACGATATACATCATTTTTTTTCTAAAAAAACATATTATTGAATTAATGCCGTTTATTTCCGATGGCAGTATAAAGATTAAAGATATTTCAACAAATTATATCGATACAATCTCTTTGAAGGGTGTCGAAGTGAGATACCAACGACCCCTTCGTGAAGAGATATTGGTAAAATTTCAAAATATTGAATTTTCCATTGGCAAACAAACTACGGGTGATCGCTTGCTTGCGGTTAACTCTGCCACCTTGCAGAAAGGTTCTTTTCAGATTTTTGTAACCAGCAAAGGAATTCTCGAAAGACAGAAAGATCCCTATGCATTTTTTATCCAGGAGTTCCATAATATTCAGGAGCTGCTTCTTACCAGGAAAATAAAATTGAAGATCATCGATGCTGATTTTTTACTAGTACTCAAAAGCAAAGATGGCAGAATAACATACAGGCTTGATCTAGCAGAGATAAATCTACTCGGAGATTTCTATTCGAGTGAGAATGAATTTTGTCCTTCAATTCGTTCTGCGTCGGCAAAATATAAAAAAGAAAAGATTTTTTTAGATATTTCCGGCTGTATCCATAAAGACTTTATGGCTTTTTCTTCGAGTGCAATCCAGCCAGAGGGGAAACCGCAACAGCTTATTAAGGGAAATATACGGGTGTTTCAGGACAAGGAAAAAGGCGAAATAGGAGTGGTTAAGCTATTTGCGAACCAATTTGATCTCAAGAGAATATTGTCTGAAAAACCATTGCCTTTGTTGAATAATGTCACGTTTCAATATACTTTTGATGATTCTGGAAGTGACACCTATTTAATCAATGCCAATATTTTTGCTAGACCATTCTGGCTGCAGCTTCACTACTTTCCTAAATATCGTGACAATATTTTTTTAATGATTCCGGATTCAAAAGAGTGGAGATGGCAGCTTCATGGGGCTGATCGAGATGTGTTAAATACCGTTTTACAGGTGCTCGGATTCGAGCGTTCCGTGCCCAATTTTATCCAACCGCTCTCTTTTTTTGCGAAAGGCAGTCATGTATCTTCAAAAAAAAGTGAGAGCGGAACCCTCTATGTTCATTCTGAATTGCTGTATGATACCATGTTTCCATCTGGTTTGCTGAAAGGAAGCTTTCGGTATTCAGAAAATGAGTTTCAAATTAAAGAGATCTCGTTTTCGTCAGGACCGATTTCATTTTTAATTCATGGTTGGAAAAGGGCTGATCTTGGATGGGATTTGAAATTCTCAGCGGGAACAGGAGGTCTAAAAAAATTATTATTTCAAAATAAGCAATCAGCACTTTTTTTTGACTTAAATAGTCAGTTTTCCGTGCTGGGTAATTTTTTAAATCCTGATATATCTGGTAAGCTTGAATTAAAGAATATTTCTTTCATTCAATATAAAAAGCAAGATGAAGAAGGAGACCCAAATTCAAAAATTCTTATTTCTAATGAAAATGCAAAATTTGGTTTGCAAGACGCCATTCGGAAGCGAAAACAGATGGTTGATCAAAGAAGTCGAAACGCCTATTTCTTCTCGCCAAGAGAGTGGCTGCAGAAATTATTTTCAGGAGATACTACTGATCTAGCAGAACTCCTGAATCCAAAACAGAAAATTAAAGCTGCTTACTATTATCATTTTTTTTCTGGATCTTTTGCGGGCAATCTATCACCTGGCGGCATTCGTTTTCAGGGGAAGGCCAAGGGATATGAAACAGAAAAAAAGCGATCAGAAAATGAAGCCTTTGATTTCGATTTTTCTTGGAATCAAAATTCAGGCCATTTCAGATTTAGTAATTTTACTTACGAAGATCTAAGGGCTGATGTGCTGTGGAGGGCATCTCATAGCTCACCATGGAAATTTTCTATGGATGAGATACGAATCATAAAAAATTCGGAAGAGCTGATTTCATCCGGTAAGGCGGAATTTTGGTTGGCTAATTCTTCTATTCGATACAATCTCTGGATTGAAAATGCTAAGAGCTTTCGGATTCAAACGGAAGGTGTCGTGGATCAAAATACCTATGATATCGCTATCCAATCTTCATTCTGGGATTATCACTTCTGGCGTCAATTCAATCTGGATTTTAGTCCCTTGCGCGGCAAAATGGAGATGGATATTCTTGCCAGTAACGATAGAGCAAATCCCTATCTGCTGGTATCTCTATCAGGCAACAATTTAACCTGGGAGGAAAAAGGAAAGGGCAGAGAAGATTTAGGCTCACTGGTTTTTTCTTTAAAGTATCATAATTCCCAGCTGGCATTTTTAATGAAAAATCTACAGAAGGAGGGAGACCTATCCATATCAATTCGAACTGATTTTGGTTATGATCCTCTGCCGAATCTTTTTAGCTTAGGATCAAATAGCGAAGTTTTGGTGGAATTTGTCAGCTCCAACTACAAGCTGGATCTTACAAACTATTTCTTTAAAGGGTGGGGCTTAACTCAATTTTTTTCTAAAGGTATATTAACAGGGAATCTCCTTGTCAAAGGAAAAGCATCGCGTCTGGAGACATCAGGAGATATATTGTTAAAAGCGGATCAATGGATCCTGCCCTTCAACACATTAAGGGATGTTTCTTTTGCCATAGTATCAGATAAAAAAAATAGAGGACAAATTCAGTTGAAAACTGAATTAAGCACACTGCGCGGACTCTTCAATTTAACAGGATTGATTATGATGTCGAACCTGATGGAACCATCTTTTAAATTGAATATCGCGGCGCAACAGACGAGGCTATATATCGGTAAAAATGATTTTTTTACTATTGATATTGAGAATACCTTGGAATATAAAAATGATCTATTTATTCTAAACGGAAATTTACGGATTTATGATGGAAAAATCTATTTTGATGAATTAGCATACCTGAGAAACCAGTCCGAATCGGATCAAAAAACAGCGCCGCCATATCAAAAAATTTTACGGAGACTTTTCTCTTCGTGGTATTTGGATCTTAACTTTGAGATAACGGATAATTTTTGGGTAAAATCCGGATTTGGTGAAGTGGAGATCCGCGGGAAGGGGGAATTTCAGCATTTTCTTGATAAAAACTTTCTACAGGCAAGTATTGATATGTATAGAGGTACTTTGTATATGCAAAACAATAATTTTGCAGTGGAAAGTGGGCGTTTGACTGTGTTTGGCTTTGACCCGCAAAAATATTTTATCCAGATGGAGGCTAAGACACAAATTGCAGGAGGATTGAGCCAGCAGGAGGCTCTCTTCTATTCCCATGCTAGCGAGCAGAGTAACTTTTCTTTACAGGGTGAACAATTTTATGATATTTATCTCAATATTAGCGGGGAACTGGCTAAGCCTTCTGTCGAGTTTCGTTCAAACCCTCCTCTTAGTAAGGATAGAATTTTAACTGGTCTGGTATTAGGGAAAATTATTACACAGAACACCGGCGGTTTGGATCTAGCGACAACAGGAACTGCTGCCGCAATAAATTTATTTACGAATCAACTCAACTCCTATGTGGAAAAGCGCATCGGACTGGACACTTTCAAATTTCAGGTAAAGGATAATACAACTGAATCAGTCAACACAGCGGCCGCAAATTTAAATTTTACCGTAGGACAATATCTAACGCGCAGATTTTATATTCAATTCCAACAACAGGTAAAAAATGCCGAAGAGAGACCTTATTTGGTTACGATGGAATACAATCTGACCAATTGGTTGAAACTCATCGGATCCATTGGGAAAGAGGAAAAAACTGGCAGAGACAAGCAAAACGCTCTCGTGCTTTTTAATTTTAAGTATTAGTGGTTTGATTGATGCCGCTACAAACCAGTAACGGCGATCTATGGGTAATGACAATGGTCTCTTCATAGTGTATGATGTCGGTTGAATTCTGTATCATATAGGTCCAACCATTATCCAGGGTTAGAATGGGTCCTGGGTCGCGTATAGCTACAAATTCCAGGGCCAAGATCATACCGGATTTTAGCTGAAGATCGACACATAGAGCCGGATGGGGTACCAATCTGGGTTCCTCATGCATAGCCCGACCGATCGCGTGACCTGTAAATAGCGGCAATATTTGCCAACCTAACTCCCGGCTGCTCTCGTGCCATGCCTTAAAAATTTTTGCAAGTTTTTGCCCGTTTCGAGCGTATTGCAATCCGCTAAAGAATATTTTTTCGGCATCTTTGCATGGCTGAAATTGAGAGTTTTGATAATGGAATGTTCTTGCAGCATCGACGCACCACCCACGGTACTCCAGGGCAAAATCTATGCGCACCCTGGCGCCATTCTCCCAGAGGGATGTCGGCAACAGTTTTTGAATAGCTGAGGCCTCGTCGCAATGAACCAAATGGTTGGCGCAGCAAAGTGAGAGTGGGTCGGTAAATCCCTCAGCCTGCATAGGTGATGTGACCGGATGGGCGTCAAGAAATGATCGGGCAATTTGATATACCTTGGGGATTACAAAACTTGGGTTATGCTCTTCTTTTTTTGTTACCAGTCGAAATCGATCGGTAATTTTTTGGAACAGTTGACTCCAATAATGACCCGTTTCTAAAATGGCCATTACCTCCTTTGCATTGTGGATCAAAGGAGTATGTGTTTGGCTATTTATCGACATTTTACATGACCGGGCGCAGGTATACTACAAAGAATAGAGGAATGATTATGGATTATTATATTGTACATGGCGGAAAAAAACTTTCTGGTGAAGTTCAAATTTCTGGATCAAAAAATGCAGCGTTGCCATTGATTGCCGCTTCCCTGCTTATCTCCGGTGAAGTGATTTTGGAGAATGTGCCAGATTTAATGGATATCAGAACCATAAAAGATCTGGTAGAGAGCCTTGGTGCAATGGTTGAATATGACAACAAAAAAAAGATAATGTCCATAGCTACACCGAAAATAACTAACATCGAAGCGCCATACGATTTGGTGAAGACTATGCGTGCCTCTACCTATGTGATGGGACCGCTTTTAGCCAGGGTGGGTGAGGCGCGTGTCTCCATGCCCGGCGGCTGCGCTATTGGACAGCGCCCAATTGATATCCATCTAAGCGGTTTTGAAAGCCTGGGCGCGCAGATGTCACTGGAGCACGGGGTTGTGCATGCCCAGGTGCAGGGTAAAAAATTGCAGGGAAGCACCTTTCGATTTCGCATTGTTTCCGTGGGCGCAACTGCGAATGTGATGATGGCGGCAGTTCTGGCCAAAGGAACTACACGGTTGGAGAACTGCGCTATGGAGCCGGAAATCGTGAATCTGGCCGGTTTTCTCAACGCGGCTGGCGCAAAAATCCAGGGAGCCGGCACTAAGGATATCGTTATAGAAGGGGTAAAACAGCTCCATTCTCTCCGCTATAAAGTGATACCTGATCGCATTGAAACCGGAACTTTTCTTTTAGCGGGAGCTATTACCAGGGGAAAAGTACTGGTCAATGGTTGCGATCCTGTTACGGTGGACGCCCTTTTAATGGAACTGCATCGCATCGGATATCATTTGGATGTGAAAAAAAATAGTATAGAGGTAACTCCTGGAAAACAGCTTCATGGGGTGGATATAAAGACCAAGGTTTTTCCCGGTTTTCCTACTGATTTGCAATCCCCCATGATGTCCCTGATGTGTACTTTACCTGGTCTATCCGTTATGATTGAAGATATTTTTGAGAATCGTTACACACATATTGGCGAGCTTTTGCGCATGGGTGCCGATATTATTGTCGAGAACGGTGTGGCAATTGTACGCGGCGGTCAGCAGCTCACGGGAGCGCAGATCATGATGACAGATCTGCGTGCTGGTGCGGCTTTGGTTCTGGCTGCCCTTGCGGCGGACGGCGAGAGCGAGATTCGGCGCATCTACCACACTGATCGAGGGTATGAGGAATTGGAAGCCAAGCTTCAGGCCCTTGGCGGTAAAGTGGAACGACGAACGGGAGGAAAAGGGTGATACGCGGAATTTATACAGGCGCAGCAGGTATGCTGGCAGATATGACCCAATTAGACACCATTGCTAACAATCTGGCGAATGTCGATACGAGCGGCTACAAGAAGGATGTGACAATTTTCAAGAGCTTTCCTGAGATGCTAATACGCCGAACCGACGACAATGGATTGAATGTCGTTCCCGCAGGTAGCTGGGATACGATGCCACTGGTGGGAAAACTGGGCACCGGGGTTGAGGTCAACGAGGTATTTACCCAGCATGTGCAGGGAGCCTTGAAAAAAACGGATAACCCTCTGGATTTTGCGCTGCAAGGGGATGGTTTTTTTTCCATCCAGACCCCTGATGGGGAGCGTTATACCAGGGACGGAGCCTTTTTTATTGATAAAAAAGGGTTTCTGGTGAATAAATCCGGCCATAAAGTGTTAGGAGAGTCGGGACCAATCAGGGTAGATCAGTACAATGTGCGCGTCGGCAAAGATGGCGAGATCCTTGTCAACGCTCAGGTCGGTGATCGTATGACGGGTCGAGAGGACAACAAGTGGGAAAACCCTGTGGTCATAGACCGGCTCAAAATTCGAAGTTTTCCTTTTCTTCGGGAGGTTAAAAAATCGGGTGCCAATTATTACCAGGAGAGTGCCGAATCCGGACCGGCTATCCCTCCGCAAAAGGGGTTTCAGGTCGAACAGGGCTTTTTGGAGAAGTCGAATGTGAATGTGGTGCGTGAAATGGTTCGCATGATCGAAGTCCAGCGCCACTACGAAGCCAACCAGAAGGTTGTGACCTCAGAGGATGCCGCTCTAGGAAAGCTGCTCAATGAAGTGGCCCGTTAAAACCTTAGGTCTTGTCCTGACATTGTTGACGTTTGCAAACGGTAGTCAGGCTGATCCCTGGAACCTCTACCATTATGAACGGGACTATCAGAAATATGGATACACGAAATTTTCCGACTTTATTGCCAAATTAAAGATCACAAAAGATTATCGCTATGTAGAAGACTACATAGAGTTGTATCGTTTTCCCCTCTATTACGGGGAAAAAGATATGCTTAAAAATATTGCGAACCTTCAATATGCGATGACTCGAAAGTTTAGATCCCCTTACCAGGCGCTTTGTCCGATAGCTGACGAGCAGGTTTATCATAAATATCGTTTACTTCTTTTTATGCATATTAATGTGTTGCTGACCCGAAATTTTTTACGCTTAGGTGCTCATTTTGACAAAAGGCATGTGCATTTTCATGATATCGCTTATGCCGAAAATCTGGAAAAGAGTTTTCAGGTAGCAAAACTTTTTTATCTTGAGTCGGCAAAATATTGGGAACAGGCTGTCTCGTATGCGCGGCAGGCTTCGACGATTGGTCGTGATTTAGATCTAGGGTTTATCGAAACAGAACGTTTTGACATCATAAAGGGAGAGTTGGATCTTGACCGTATGCGCCGGATTTACCTGATTCGGTTACAGGCCAAGATGGATAGGATACAGAAGATGATGGCTGTTCAGGCGCCCCAATGATCCACAAAAAGGGATTACCGTTATGTCAGGTTTAACACCGAAATATTTAAATGTTGTCAAAAAGGAGATCATATCCTGGTCGCGACGCTTGTCTGCTCAGGGTTTATTGACCGGTTATGAGGGCAATCTGTCGGTACGTCTGGGTAAAGAGATGATGCTGATCACCAGAAATCGCTGTGATAAGCAGTGGTTGCAGGAGGAGGACATTGTTCTTAGCTCCTTTGAGGGTGAACCTCTTGCGGGGTTTCAGGAGGCCGGACTTCTTGTCAGCAGCGAATACCGTCTGCATACCGAGGTTTACCGCCAAAGCCCGGAGAGCAGAGCCGTTGTACATGCTCATCCTATGCACGCGATCCTTATGTCGTTGCACCAATTAACCTTTACGCCGGCTCTTTTACCGGAGGCGTTGCTATACTTCGGTAAGGAGATTCCCACTGCCTCTTTTGCGATGCCAGGAACAGATGATGTTAGCGAATCGATTCGGCAGTTTCTTCCGCAAAACAAGGCGATAGTCTTGTCCAATCACGGTGCTGTGACGCACGCGGAAGATCTTTCCCAGGCAGGCAATTTTATGGAAATGTTAGAAAAATTAGCTCGCATTCATCTGCTTGCAGCTCAGAATCAAAAAATCGGCTTTCCGCTTCCAGGATTGTCTGAAGATAAGATTAGAAAAATATTGGGTTGAAATGTGCTTCCAGTTAATTTTTAACGCCGAAGGCAGCTAAGCCCTCTTCATTGTTTCCATAGATGTTAACAAAATCTGTCAATCCGACGATATCCATGACCTTCTGAAAGTGGCTTGATAAATTGACAAAAATAATTTTACCGTCTCGATCTGTGATATCTGTAATGATATTTATTAAGGTTGCTATACCGGCAGAATTGATATAAGAGGTATGGGTAAAATTGAGAATTATATTTTTATGGTTTTCTTTGGTAATACCTTGATAATGCTCAAGAATGGCGGCATGACTATCTGAAGTAATATCTCCCTGCATGTAAACAACAGGAATACCGGATTTAACATCTGAGAAAATTTTAAATTCTGCATCTTTCATCATAACGTAAAAATTGTTCCCGTATAAAAAAATGTCAACAAGGTATTCATTTTTCAGCCATTTTCTTGCAATTTTTGTACACTCTTTTGGTGTTTTTGGGCAAGTTCAAAATAGTGCTCTGCGCTTTGTTGGAAATGGTTAATCTCCGACGGGCTAAGCTGCCTGATGATCTTGGCGGGGACACCTGCAACCAGGTGTCCTTCGGGAACTTGAAAGCCCTCCCTCACCACTGATCCGGCGCCGACGATGCTGTGGCGACCTACCACGGCATTGTCCAGGATGACCGCGCGCATACCGATCAAAGTAAAATCCTCAATGGTACATCCATGCAGAACCACTCCATGGCCAACCGTCACATAATCACCAACCAGGAGACGGTATTTGTCGGTAGTGACATGGCAAATCGAACCATCCTGGATATTTGTGTATTTCCCCACGCGAATGGAGTGTACATCCCCCCTCAGGACACATTGATACCAAATAGAGCTGCATTCGCCTATGGTGACATCCCCCAAAACGGTACAGTCAGGTGCCAGAAAAGCATCCCTGGCTATGTGGGGAATTTTACCTTCGTAGCTGTAGGTTGCCATCTGCTTACCTCTTGAGAAATAGGGTGTTTTGTCCTAGTGTGCGGCCAAGTTCTGCCATCTGAATATGAACATGGTAATAACGCTGTTTCAATTCAGCGCGGACTTGTAGGTAAGCCGCAAGTCCCTCGATAAGCTCTTTGGCTGGCTGATTGCCCGCCTCATAGTCCATTTGGGCGATTCTTGCCCATCGCTGAGCCACTTTGATATCCTGTGTGCTAAGCTTTAAGACCTGGATTGCTTTTTTAAGATCCAGGTAAGCCTTATGAATTTCCAGGGGGATGGCTAGCCTGGCAAACTGCTGCTTGCTTTGAAACTCTTTTACCTTGATCTGTGTCTCCTTGATTTTGGCATTTGTCTCCCCAAAGTTCAAACGCCAGGTAAAGCCGATGCCAGCTCCGCCGCGCAAATGGTTATAGGGATCCTGAACAGCCGGGTGTCCAATATAGCTGCGCACGGGAGAGTAGGAAGCATCAATCTGGGTAGCAACCCCTATGACTGGGTATAGGGAGCTTTCATGCATTTTACCCAATTCACGATTTGCGTGGATGCCAGCCTGAATTTGATGGAGTTCAGGTCTGTTCTCGATACCAAGCTGTACATAATATTCCAGCGGTTCAAGCAGGGGTGGAGAAATACGTAGGCTCAGCCGTTTCAACTGGATCCTTTTTTTATCTATCCCCATGGTTCGAGCCAGGGCATGGGATGCCAGTTCCTGTTTGTAACGGGCGTCCAGGATCTGCTCTTGCAGTTTTGACTGAAAAAGCTTGATTCTGGATAGATCCGCTACCGAAACATTTTTATTTGCGCTCTTGGCCATCTCCTCGGCTTTGGTTTTTAGCTCCTCGAGAATTGTTTTCGCTTCTTCTAATAATCCCAGGATATCCGCGGCCAATTGAAATCCCCAAAAATAGTCCCAGATCTCCTTGCGGATCTCGTTTGCCCTTTTGGCTTTCTCCCTTCGCATGGCAAATTGTCCCCAGCGCGCCGCTTCTCTGCCATGATAGCTTTGTCCAAAGGTATAGATGGGCTGTAAAATATTGCCCTGAAAGCTGAGAACGGGTCCCCACTTATAGTAATCAATCTGATAGTTGTTCAGATCCCGACCATCGGTTTGGGCAGAATAGACCGGCGCGACAAATCCAAGCATATTTACCTGGGGTAGAAGAGCCTGTTTGGCCTGCTCCTCTTTGATTTTGTACTGAATGATGGCCCAATTTTTTTCCTTGAGTTCTGGATTGTGCTGCAATGCCACCTCGAAGGCCTGCTCTGGTGAAACAATAACCAGAGGTACATTTGTTTTTGCCGCAACAAGGGGGGGATGTCCATAAAGAAAAAAGAGGGTTGCAGCAAAGAACAAAAGAAAAAGGGGCATGAAGGTTTCCTCTAAAATTCTATATCGATAGGGTAAGGTCTCATTTAGCCGGGGCAGCAGAAATTTGTCGTGCCTTTTCCCGAATGTCCTGTAAAAAAGAAGTTAATCCTTTTTGGGCAATGGTTCGATTGAAAACGCGCCGATAGTCCAGGATCAGGCTGTTATCATCAATATAGAGATCATAAATGACAAGACGATCCTTCTCTTTAACCATGAGAAAATCGAGATTAGTGTCCACATCAGCGCCGGGAAGCGTGGTGTAGATGCGGCAAACTGTCCGGCCGAGTACAAGTGCATCCTGATAAAGCGAGCTCCTCTCGGTTTTGAGATTGTAAAGATAATGAATACTTTTTTGACGAATTTTCTCAGCCTTCTCTTCAGGACTGCCAGGTGTATATTTTTTTTGGCTTTGATTCATCTTCGATTCAAGGATCTCTCGAAAATTGTGGATAAACTCCTCTTTTTGGCTTTTCTGGATCTGCTTCCAATGGTGAACCAGGGTTAAGGAGCCAAGAAGTTCATAGTCGAAAAGTTTTTTAGAAATCGCTTCGACCTGGGTGCGGATCACCTTGATTTTTTTCTCTTTCGATTTTGCCGATTTGCCTGACGCGTTGATCCGGGTGATTTCATCATTTAATTTCCTGATGTTGGATACTGCTTCGAGAAACAATGTTTGCGCCGCTTTTGGGTCTTCGCAAGCGACCGCGCTGCTTACCGTGCCGGATAGAATCATAAAAAATACCAGCAATAAAAATCTACGCATATTCATACCTAAGCCTTGCTTTTATTTTTAATCAGGGTAATGCAGTTTCCCTTATCATTCCATACGACTTCATCCATGTGAAGGTTAATAAAAAAAATGCCCCTTCCGAAGGGTTTGAAGATATTATCGGGATGGAGCGGATCCGGGAGATTTTGGTAATCAAAACCCGTGCCCTCATCTTCGATCTGGTAAGTAACCTTTTCCTTGCTAAAGCGGTAGGTTACTTTTATTTGTCGCTCATTATAGGGACTTTCCTGCAATCTTTGTTCCATGATATCATGAAAGGCTGTTTTGGCAATACCGCCGATTGATTTTAAATTGGAGGAAAGCTGGAGATTTCCATGCACCATGGCATTCATTAATGACTCTTTAAGGGCGAGTCGGACATTCTCTTTTTCGACATGGTCGCATATCCCGCGGATGGGCAGGTGGCGGGTTAGATAAAAAGAGGCGATATTCAGGATATTCTGATCGTTGGGAAGGATAATTTCCTTTGTCTCCTCTTCAATAAAGGGAATCAGGTCATCTTCCGAAGCCATTCCCTGCGGACTACTGAGCACTTTTTGTATGGTTTGCATCATCTCGTCGGATTCAAAGGGTTTGCGGATAAAATCTCTTACCCCCAGGCGAATAGTCTGAATCACATCTTCAACCCTGGTTTGCCCTGTAATCACAATGGTTGGAACTGGCAGCATAAGCTTGTGGATGTTTTCTAGCAATTCAAAACCATCCATGGTAGGCATCTGGATATCTGTGATCAGAAGATCAGGTATTTTTTTCTGGATTTGACGCAGACCCTCCTGGCCATTTCGAGCCTCCAGCACATCATATCCCTGCTTTTGCAGTTTGTGTATGAGAATTTTGCGGATTATCTCTTCATCATCCACGATGAGAATGGTTTTTTGATCCATGTTTGATTTCCGTTAGGAGTTAGTCTTGGATTTCCAGCCAGTGTCCCAGCTTGTCCTTTTTTGTTAAAAGATATCCAAGGTTGGTTTCACAGATACCTGCCTGAATGGGGATTCTTTCAACAATTTTGAGACCATACCCATCTAACCCAACTACCTTTTTCGGGTTATTGGTAAGAAGGCGGATAGAACTTAAACCCAAATCGACTAGAATCTGGGCTCCGACTCCATAGTCTCTAAGATCAGCTTTGAAACCAAGTTTTTCATTGGCTTCGACAGTGTCATATCCTTGATCCTGAAGGTGATATGCTTTTATTTTGTTGGAAAGACCAATACCCCGTCCTTCCTGGCGCATATAAAGTAGAACCCCTTCCTTGTTTTCGGCGATCATTTCTAAGGCTTTGTTCAACTGCGAACCGCAATCGCAGCGCAAGGAGCTCAAGACATCGCCTGTGAGGCACTCGGAATGAACCCGGACCATCACATTTTCTTTACCGGCAACGTTACCCATGACAAGAGCCACATGGGTGATATGGTCGATATCATTCCCATAGGATTTCATAATAAAATCCCCGTAACGGGTGGGGAGTTTTGCCTCAGCCTCGACATAAACCAGTTTTTCCCGATGGATGCGGTAAGATATAAGGTCGGCAATTGTTCCGATTTTTAATTTATGCTTTCGAGCGTATTCCACAAGGTCATCCCTGCGCGCGACCGTTCCATCCTCTTTCAATATTTCACAGATGACTCCAACCGGGGGCAGGCCTGCCAGTTTAGCCAGATCAACAGCACCTTCCGTGTGGCCAGAACGAACAAGAACACCCCCTGGCTTGGCAATCAGGGGGAAAATATGGCCAGGACGACGGAGATCTCCTGGCTTGGATGCTGGATTAACCAAGGCCTGGATTGTTTTGCACCGATCTTCTGCGGAGATCCCTGTGCCTGTTTTCACAGAATCAACGGAGATCGTAAAAGCAGTTCCGTGAGTATCAGTATTATTATCAGTCATGAGGGGTAAATGGAGGTTTTTGGCAAGGTCAGCTTCCATGGGTACGCAAAGCAAACCTTTTCCGTGAGTAATCATAAAGTTTATCGCCTCATTCGTGGCAAACTGAGCAGCCATGACGAGATCACCCTCATTTTCCCGGTCTTCGCTATCGGTCAGGATGACCATTTTTCCATTTTGTATATCTTTGATAATGGCTTCTGTGCTATGAAAAACTTCTACGGCACTCATAAGCTACCCTTTTTTTGGTATCCTGATGGGGTTAGATAGGACATCCTATTCATAGAACCAATCATTTTGAATGGCTGGATTCAGCAATGATTTTTTCATTCGCGGTTTATCAGGGGCATACGTCCGCATGGAGAGGTCTCATCAGGCCTCTATTCGGGCAAAAAGGTTTGCGATGAGGAAAACCATTCTTGTTTGGGTGGGAATAGGGATTTAGCCCACCTTTTTTCATAATTTTATTAGTGATGTGGGAGGAGATTTCGTCAATGCAAGAGAGGAGCCATAAACGGATGAGCGATTTGCAACCCCAGAAAATTGATATGCTGGTGGATGACTATATCGACCAGCATTTTCCTCATCTTCAGAAACGGAACTCTATTGCTACTATTTTTATTTTTATGGATGGAGTCGGAATTGGAGATGAGAAGGATTCTACCAACCCTCTCTACGTTTTTGGGCGGGAGCTTTTTCGAGAGCTCAACCCAAGGGAGATTATGTCAATCTGGGGAAATGGCATGATGGTTCCGACAGATCCTTTGCTCCATACTCCCGGGTTGCCTCAGAGTGCTACAGGGCAAACTGCTCTCTTTACCGGTATCGATGCTGTTAAGGCCGCTGGTCGTCATGTACCGGCACTGCCTACGACCACCTTACGACAGATCCTAGCGCGGGAATCCATATTCTTGCGGCTTGTGCAACAGCAGAAGCGCCCCTGCTTTGCCAATGCCTACAGTGATAGCTTTTTTGAGGGAAGGCGCCGCTTCCACAGCAGCTCAACGTTAAGCTATTTTGCCTCAGGCTTGCCATTTCGAGGGGTAGCTGACGCGAACGCGGGCAAGGCAATTTTTATGGATATCACGCACCGCCTGGCGCGCCGTATGGGTATGGCCGTGGGCAAAAACAGTATTGAGCAGAGCGCGCGCACGATCCTTGGGTTGGCTTACCATCACGATTTTGTGATGTTTGAGTATTTTCTCACGGACAAGGCGGGTCACGCAATGCGGTCAGGTTTAAGCAGGCGAGCTATCGAGTTGTTGGAGTCCTTTTTGGTTGCATTGGTTCGTCAAGCTGACCTAAGTCAGGTGCAGATCATTGTAAGCAGCGATCATGGCAATATCGAGCAAATTACCGATCATGTTCACACTCGGAATAAGGTACCAACCTTTCTCTGGGGACCCTATACCGAAACATTAGCGCCACAAATCTTTGATCTGGTTGACGTGCACCGAGCTATGTGTCAAAGTTTGTCGATCTCTTTTCCTCAGAGAGAATAACGTATGAATCAGACGCGAAAAATTGAATTTAGCTATGGCAGGCCGCTGGCTGATGTGTTAAGACCAGAATCGATTGAAGATTTTGTAGGCCAGTCTAAAATTTTAGGGCCGGAGGGAATACTTCAAAATTTGTTGAAATTTCATTATCCTCCTTCCCTTATTTTTTGGGGTCCTCCTGGAGTTGGGAAAACGACTCTGGCATTGCTTATTGCGAAAAAGTATCAGGCTGAGTTTCTTTCTCTGAACGCTGTAGCCAGCGGAGTGAAAGAGGTGCGCGAGGCGATACATTACGCGGAAGGAGAAAGAGCGCGCCATCCGGAGAAATTTTTTATTCTATTCGTGGATGAGATTCATCGCTTTCATAAAAATCAGCAATCCGTACTGCTACAGGCAGTCGAAAAGGGGACCCTTGCTCTTATAGGTGCCAGTACGGAAAATCCATCGTTCGCTCTTGTTAATGCCCTGCTAAGCCGTTGCCGCGTTTTGTCTTTTACCAGTTTTTCAGAGGAGGAGTTAGAGAAAATTTTTTTTAGAGCGCAGAATTTTTTTGAAAAGGAAACAGGTCTCACTATTTTTTGTCATCCTGAAATCCGGCAATCATTGTACCGGCATAGCAGTGGCGATGGGCGTAGACTTGTGCAGGTGGCCGAAGAATTTTTTATTCATGTCTTGCCGAAAGTTATTATAGAAAAACAGATTCGGGTGGAAATTGGCAAGGAGAATGCCGCCGCCCTCGCTTTTTTGGCGGAGCGGCGAATTTTTTATGATGCTGATGAAGAGTATCATTACGATCTCATCAGCGCGTTGATTAAATCTGTTCGCGGTTCAGATCCGGATGCGGCTCTGTTCTATCTTGCCTGGATGCTGGAGGGCGGAGAGGAGCCCGCATTCATTGCCCGGCGGCTGGCGATCCTTGCCGCCGAAGATATTGGCCTGGCTAACAGTAAGGCTATCCAGCTGGCTGCGCCAATTTTTTCCCTGGTAAGGGAGATCGGTATGCCCGAATCGCGCATTATCCTGGCGCAGCTTGTCATTTATCTCGCCGCATCCCCCAAAAGTAATAGCGCATATTTAGCAATTGATGCGGCACTTGGATTTGTGCGCCAGGCCAACTCTGAGGAGCTCCATGTCCCCTTCCATCTACGCAATGCTCCAACCCGGCTCATGAAACAGATGGGTTACGGGCAAAAATATCAATATCCGCATGATTTTCCGGGACATTTCATTAAGGAAAACTATTTACCGCAAGGAATGGAGGGTAAACAGTTTTATTTTCCGCAAGAGCAGGGCGTAGAAAAATATCTGCGCGAATTTCTTGTAAAAAATTGGCCGGAACGATACAAAGATTAAAATGCAAGTCATAAAAACTCAACCTTTTTAAGGTTGAAATATAGAAACCTGCGTAACATCTCAAAAATAGGATGGATCTTTCTGAAAGACGGTAAAAAAAAGTTTTTGGATCATTCTTCCACCCCTCCCCAATGATTCCTGAAAAATTTATTGAATTATTTTCTGGAAGGCCTCTACTTCACGGATGGACTTAAAAAAAGGATCTTTCAATGCTCTTTGGCGCATGGAGGGTTCTATAGTTATTGCATTTTGCAGGTGCTGGAGAGCCATAGGTTGATTGTCCATGCGTACAAATGTTATCGCGCGAAGATAGTGGCTTTCTGCGCTCTCTTCCTTGGAAAGAAGCTGGATGCATGCATTGTCATCTTTTTGATGAAACATATAGCCGGCCAGGATCAGATAGGGCCCGCGCGGATAAAATTGTCGCAGTTCCTGAATTGTTGCCTGGAACGAGTCCTGGATAATAGAACGGATCCAAGTAGAATGAATTGCTGAATATTTTCCCTGTGATGAATAGTAAATAATTACGTCAGCGATAGGTTGGTGATATCTTTGCGGAATTTTTTCTAGGGAGGTCTCTGCACTATTTGGAGTTTTCAACAGCAAATGGTAGAGCGATAGTGCATAGCTTATCTGTGATTCTCTGTTTTTTTTCTGGAGCGAAAGGTAGTACAATCGTGAAACTGCCTCAGTGTTGGGCTTAATACTTGCAGCCTGGCGAAAATAGTAGATTGCCGAATCCAGTTTGTTCCTATTTTGTTCTACCAGTCCCATTAATAAATTGAGGTCAAAATGGTTGGGTTGCCTTTTCAGTAAAGGTTGCAATTGCGCAAATGCTTGATCGTAGTTTTTCATTCGAATCATACAGCGGCTGGTATGGAGCGGAATATGAAATTGTATAAACTCCTTTTCGTCTTGGAGCATTCGGTTTGCTTCCTGTAAATTTTGCAGAGCTGCGTCACAATTTCCCTGTTTCTCCTGGATGGCGCCGAGATAAAAACGCGCGTGGCCTTGAAAGGGCGCTACACGGATTACCTCTGCAAATAAACTTTCCGCTTCGGAGAATCTTCGCTGCGCATATAAAATCTCGGCTGCTTTCTGTTTGGCAGCGGTAAAACCGCCATCCCGGGAATAGGCATCCTGGAAAAAAGCCAGGGCTTTCTGGTATTCATTCCCCTGTAACGCCTTAAGGCCATTGTTAAAGCTGCTTTCCGCATCCTTGTTCATGGTCCACATTTTTTGAGCTGTAATTTCATTGAGAATTTTCTGGACGCTTGGCGTGTAAGGGAAATATTTCAAAAAAAGTTTTGCATAATAGTAGGTATTGGCAGACTCATTTCGATTTTGGTGATATATAATCAATTTCCAGAGGGGAATTTTAACCAGTTTTCTGCTCAATGATCCTGCTTCGAGCGCCTTTTTATAATACTCTATTGCTTTTTCAGGTTCAGGTTTTTCGCTATTTTCCATGATATAAGCCAGATAGAGCCAGCTCTCTCCATCTCCGGGGTAGCGCTGTACAATCTGCAAAAACACATCTTTGGCTTTTTCATAATTTTTATGACTGAAATGGGCTTTGCCCTGTTCCTTGTGCGGAAACGCTGTTACGGATTCAGAGAAAAGCAAAAGATGAAAGGCAAGGATTAAGCCTGTAACCGTAAGCCGGTTTTGTAAGATCATATTGGATACCAGGTTGTTTGTGGTTTGGAATATACCGGTGTTAATCAGATTTTATGTTCGGTTGCGTTAAATCAGGGTGATCAAATTTCCAGAATTCATTGTAAAATAAATGGAAATAGATCTGACTGGCAACCTTTTTTTCTCAGTTTGCAGATTTGTTTCGATTGACGGAAGCAGAACAGTTTCCTGTTCTGCTTTGGTCAATTCGTTCAGTTGTTTTCTGTCTTGGAGGGTAGTCAACAACCGTTCTGACATAAGTATCGGCTGGTGATGCATCGGTCTTGATCAGCTGTAGGATTTTCCTTTATTCTCATCAGGAAAAATTGTTTGACAGAAAAATGCGGACAAATGTATTGTCCAAACAACAGAAACCTGACACTTTTGGTAGTATACTCATTTTCTTATCAGGTTCAGGGCGCATTTGAACTAACACAATCAGCCTTCCCAAAATTTACGTAGAATTACTCAGTTTCAAATTCTTATAACGAGCATGACGCTTGAGTAAAGCTGAAAATCGGAAAATCAAATCCGGATGGTTAGGTAGATCACGAGAAAATTAGCATACAAGTACGATTTGCGTATGCGGAATAATGAAAAAAACATACGTGGTTTTGTCGCTTACACGAAAAAAACGCGAAAATGTCTTCAAAAACAACGCTTATTTATTTCACCTATTCAATGGTAAAAAAAGTTTAAAAAAAGATTAAGATAGGATATCAGGATTTTTCATGAATATGGAATCAAACTCAAAAAGATATGACAATAACCGGGATAAGAGCTCAATGTCAAATAACCGCAGCCGCGGAAAAAGGAATTCCACTCGAGGCAACCAGGGTTCCATTGCCAGTACAGAAGATATGGTTCTAACCGACAGTGATATAGATCCATCCAATCGTTTGGATCTGAGTGAATTAAAGAATCGGGAGTTTGGGGATCTGGTACAGCTAGCTGAATCTCTGAATATTGAAGGTTCTGCCAACCTCAAAAAACAGGATCTGATTTTTGCCATTCTTCAGGCTCAGACAGAAAAAAACGGATATATTTTTTCCACAGGAGTTCTTGAGATTTTGAGTGACGGGTATGGATTTTTGAGATCGCCTAATTATAACTATCTTCCTGGTCCTGATGATATTTATGTCTCACCATCCCAGATTCGTGCACTTGGCCTCCGGACAGGAGATACGATCTCAGGTCAGATCCGGCCTCCCAAGGATAATGAACGTTTTTTTGCTCTGTTACGGGTCGAAGCGCTCAATTTTGAAAAAGTTGATAATCTTCAGCAAAGGCATTTATTTGATAACTTAACCCCGTTGTATCCTGAAGAGAGGATCAATTTGGAGGTTGAGCCAACCGGTTACGAGACCCGGGTGATGAATTTGATCACGCCGTTGGGGAAAGGACAGCGCGGTTTGATTGTGGCGCCGCCGAAAACAGGTAAAACGATACTGCTGCAAAAAATTGCCAATGCTATAACTCATAATCACCCTGATATATTTCTCATGGTTTTGCTGATTGATGAGCGCCCAGAAGAGGTAACAGATATGCAAAGATCTGTCAGGGGCGAGGTTATCTCGTCTACCTTCGATGAGCCTGCATCGCGACATGTACAAGTAGCCGAAATGGTTTTGGAAAAAGCGAAACGTATGGTCGAACACAAAAGGGATGTTGTCATCCTGCTGGATTCCATAACGCGCCTGGCTCGAGCCTACAACCAGGTTGTTCCCACTTCAGGAAAGATTCTCTCCGGTGGGGTGGATTCGAATGCGCTGCATCGTCCGAAACGATTTTTTGGAGCGGCTAGAAATATTGAACAGGGGGGAAGCCTGACAATTCTTGCCACGGCGTTGATTGATACAGGAAGCCGTATGGATGAGGTTATCTTTGAAGAGTTTAAGGGAACTGGTAACTCAGAGCTTCATCTTGACCGCAAACTTGTGGAAAAAAGAATATTTCCTGCTATTGATGTCAATAAATCATCTACCCGGAAAGAGGAGCTTTTACAGGGAAAGGATGAGTTGAATAAAGTTTGGGTTCTGCGTAAATTCCTTTCCAGTCTCTCGCCAGTCGAGGGTATGGAACTTTTCCTGGAAAGAATGCAAAATGCCAAAACAAATATTGATTTCCTGGGATCCATGAATGGCTAAGAGGAAATAACCGTTTTCTGACAAGGCGGTTTTACGATATAGAATTTGGTTGCATTTTTCAAACTGCTTTTCCTTATTGGTTTCTGCCTCTACCGAGGCAGGATTCAGGAAAAGCGATCACCATTTTTATAAATTTTCTTAAGGTACGGACATTATGAAGCAGGATATTCATCCAAAATATTACGACACAGAAATTACCTGTGCTTGCGGAAACAAAATACATACGAAGTCTACGGTGAAGGATCTTAAATTAGAGATCTGCTCTAACTGCCATCCTTTTTACACAGGTAAGCAGAAACTTCTCGATACTGCTGGTCGTGTAGAGCGTTTCAAGAAAAAATACAAAATGAAATAAGTTTATGCTTTTGCATCCAGCAAATCCGGGTTTTTCGTCAAACCCGGAGGTACCTACCTTTGTTTCGATCTTATAACCTCCTTTTTTTTGTAACGCCAGGCCGGCAATTCCTGAAAGATTTGGGAAATTGAGGCAGCAATGAATCCATTTAGCTTTCCCGTTTATATCATGGGGGTTATAGCGGTACTTATTGCAATCAATTATATCTGGCTTGCTATTACCCAAAAGCGAAATCTCTTCTATTTTTCTTTTGCCGCAATGAGTTTGTTGATCGCGGTGTATGATTTTACCTCTGCCAATCTTTATGAATCCTCATCCTTTTCTCAGGGAATTTTTTGGCAACGCTATCAGTTGATATCTCTTACGCTTTTCTCGATCTCTTTTCTCTGGTTTATCTGGCTTTGGGGAGGATTTTCCTTCCGGTTTCCTTTCTATTTTTTTATCACCCTCTATCTCTTACTCCTGACAGGAGGCCTTACTTTTCCTGAGTTTGGCGGTTTTAGTCTCAACCGAATGCAGCCCGTTTTTATTAAAATAGGATTTGGATATAATCATACTATTTTTGAAAGTAAGCCGGGAGTACTTTTTCAACTCCTCTTTTGTTTGTTATTATCGGGGTATCTCTTTGTTTTTTACCAGATTTATCGCCATAAAAAGAATTTTCATCCGGACGAGCTGCATTCCCTTCTGATTGGAATGATTTTTTTCTTTTTGGCCGCAATGAATGATACCTTTATTGGGTTAGGTTTCTACCATTTTATTTACCTTATGGAATACGGCTACCTGGCACTGGTTATCATCATGATTTATAATATGCAGAAGCGTTTTTTACGTGTGTTTGATCAAAACGAAGAGTTACGCAACCACCTGGAAGAGCGTGTGCGGATGAGGACAGAAGAGCTTACGGATGCGATGGATGAGCTGGAGACGATCAATGAAAAACTAATTCGTACCAACCTCGAGATGGAGCGGATCCAGCGAAATGCAGATAAAGATATGCGCATAGCCGCTCACATCCAGAGGCAGTTGTTACCTTCTGAGTTTAATAGCTTCTCGCAATGGGATCTGGCGGTTTTTTTTCAGCCGGTATCTCAATTTTCGCGTGGTTCTGGTGTTTCTGGCGATTTTTATGATATATATCATAAGGGAGATGAGTTTCATGGTCTGGCTCTGTTTGATGTTAGCGGCCATGGTATCTCTTCCTCCTTGATTACTATCATGGCAAAATCTATTATTTTTCGAAATTTTAGTCAGCATAGCAGAAAAAAATTGGATGAAGTAGCGAAGAAAATCAATCTTGAATTAAACCAGGAGCTTCGCAATGTGGAAAATTTTTTAAGTGGGATTCTCCTTCGTGCGGAGAGTGCAGGTTTGGAATATATCAATGCCGGACACCCAGATATCCTCGTTCGCCGTTCGTCAGGGGAGGTCTTCTGCGGTCTGCCATCTGATGAGGGGAATTATGGTCATATCCTGGGTGTTGAGCTATTGCCTGGCTCCTTTCAAGCGGTTTCTATCCCCATGCAAAGCAATGATATGGTTCTCCTTTTCACTGATGGACTAGTGGAGGGGAAAAATAGTAAAGGCGAAGAGTTTGGCAATGAACCCCTGGCTGAAATTTTTGCCCAATGCGGTGCAAATAGCGCGCAGGAGTGTCTGCAATCAATCCTTGCGAGCTATCGCTCGTTTATCGGATCATCCGAGCAGGTAGATGATATCACTATCCTTATCTTACGTAAAAAATAGACTGCATCTCCCAAACTGGCCTATTGCCAGTTTTTATACTCGAAACACTTTGGTTCTCGGGTTTTATACCAATAAGCATCGAATTTGAC
>DYNZ01000285.1 GCA_020720805.1 Leptospira biflexa
AAACAACCAAAAACTCCGGGAAGCATATTGATTTCCTTGAGGAGTGAGTCCATGGCGTGTTTCCTTTATGATCTGCGTCCTGCTGCTGGGAGTTGAGGACATTTTGAGAGAAGGGGGGCTTGTGCCTACTGCAAGCTGATCCTGCTTAATACTGGTCGTAATCCGGCAGCAATGGGTCCCGGAATGACAGAACTTCCAATTTCCAGCGCAACAATGACCTCTTTCCCGCAAAGAGCGAGAATTTTCTGACCATTTTCCAACGAGAGCAGGGTATATTGGGAATCTCCGGTTCCCATTGCCATTTGCAGCTGTTGGCTGACCACCGAGAGATAGGTGATAAAGTTTGTCACCTGCTCAGTGCCGGTTTTGGTGCTGTGAAGAATATTTCCCTCTTTGGAAACGAGGATGGAATGACTGATTTCGGGCATTGCCTCCAGCATACTGATAAATTGCGTGAGAATGGGATTGGAGGCATGGGCTGAGGGTGGTGCGGCCGTTGGCGTGTGTGGAGATGGTGTGGGAGGATTTGCGGGCAGCGGAGGAGCCTCTTCCGCAAGAAAATCGTCCAGGCCCAGCTCTAATCCAGCCAGATCAATCGAGCCTAAGGGTGCATCCAGACTGGCCATTGTGGCTGGGGCACTATCGGGAGATTCTCGCTCGTCCTGTCGCCGACTTCCCTCCAGAAGAATAAAGCCGAGAGACTCATGGATTTTTTGCTCGCTGATGGGGCAGGAGTTGGTCAGGAGGATTCCCACATTCTCCCAGCTGAAAATTTCGAAGGCGGCATCAATTCCAGTAAGATCTCCAGCGTTGGCATCCATGAGCTCGCCGTTTTTGAAATACAGATTACCCTGTCTTTTTTCTGCATGGGCCGTGATGGTGCAGGTTTTTTTGTCAAGTTCCAGCAGCTGCACAAAGGAACTCAGTGAGACCCCACTAATGAGCCCTTTAGAGCGGCTTTCCAGGCCTTTGAGAATCTTTGAAACCAATACATTGAAGTCAATGGGTTTTTCGATATACTGAAAAGCCCCGATCTCCTTGAGAGAATCTTCCATCTCCGGAGTGCCAAAGGCCGTCATGACAATGACCGGAATGGCGGCATGATTGGCGCTGAGGTGGGCGACCAGGGCGAATCCGTCCATGACTGGCATTTTCAGGTCGGTCAGAACCAGATGGATTTCGTGCTGGTCAAGAATGGTGACGGCTTCTTCACCATTGCTGGCCGTCATGATGCTGAATTGATCCTGATAGGATTTGAAACCTTCAATGAGATTCAACAAGAAACTTTCGTCATCGTCAACAACAAGAACAGTATTCATAGCATCTCCTGTACCGGTTCTGTCGTCCGGATCGTAAGTAGAGCGAATAACTTTGCGTGCAACCACAGTCTTATGGAATCAAAACCTAATTTTCTTGTACCACGGGCAATTGCCCTCTGTCCAGAAAAAGCTGTTGCCAGAACTGATTTTGTTGCTCATCGGTGTTCAAGGCCGGGGATAACAATTAACACTTTGGTTCCTTTGTTTTTTTTACTGTAAATAGCAATGGAAC
>DYNZ01000286.1 GCA_020720805.1 Leptospira biflexa
CTAGTTATGAAAAACTCACTTTATCATCGATTTATTCGCCCCTTACAGGCCCGAGTTCTCTATGCCATCCTGTTAGCAGCCGCATTGACTTCCTGTTCATCAAAACAACTGGTAAGCACCATGAACAACTCCGGTTCCGTGGAAATCGAAAATCCGATCGTGGTGCTGCAACCAGGGCTTGGTGACGAAAATACTGTCTGGGGGAAAGTGCTCCCAGGGCTTAGCCATGATTTTACAGTCATCGCCCTCAACCGCCCCGGATATGGAGACACTCCAGCCACCGACCTCCCGCGCGATCCTTGCACCATTGCCGCAGAACAGCACGCACAGTTGCAAGCTGCCGGGACCATTCCCCCATATATTTTGGTTGGCCATTCTCTAGGTGGGTTATACCAATATGTATATGCCAAACTCTATCCAGAAGAGGTCGCCGGATTTGTTCTGATCGACCCTACTCATCCGCGCAATTGGGAAATGCTGCAGAACACGGCACCGTGGATCGCCACTATGGTTAAGACCATCAAGGCGGTCTCAATTAATGGTGTCAAGGATCATGAATTTGATGGTCAAACCACCTGTCTTGATACATTACGAATGGATTACCCTTTGACGGCACCAGGTAAAATATTAGTCAGCGGCCGTTTGTGGCCCTTGGCAGATAATATTGAATACATGACACAACTCAAAGAACTGCGCCAAGACTGGATGCGCATGACAGGTATATCCCATCTGGAGACTATCTGGGATTCCGGGCATTATATCCAGCAAGAATCCCCGGCAGACGTAATTGACGCAATACGGCAGGTGGCAACAAAAGTTCTTGGCAAGGAAAAGGATTGGCACCATCTTGATCCATCCGTGTCACCCGGTATTGAGCTTGACAAAGACAGCTACCAGATTATTACGGTCGGCAAGACCACCCAGGCACAAATCAAGGCTGCAAAGGGGGAGCCAACTGAAAAAATGATTGACGGAGAACACCAGGTGTGGGTTTATCAGGATAAATCTCTGGAGGTTCCTCTTGTCATCAGTTTCATCCCCATTATTGGGGATGTTTTGGATGGTATTGATGCCGCAGATGAAATGCTGATTACAAAATATGAGTTGATCATCCAGTTTGACAGCATGGGCGTGGTTAACAGATTCAAAGAGAGGAAAATGGAGTAGATGGCAACACTGTTGAGCTTCTTGCAAAATGATCTTTGCGCCCAATCTCTTCGTTATGCTCAAGATTTTATCCTCGGAATATCAACTATATGCCTGCAGTAAAATTTTTCGCATGCCTCGATTTTGAACGAAAATCTTCGTTTTGCAGGAGGCTCTGTTTATCTGAAAGTTCCTTAAGTTGCTTCCTTCCCCTGATGATCCTGCCGAAGCTTTGGCAGCCGTTGTAGCACTTCGGCTGCTGGCAGATAAATTGGAACGTAGCGCCGTCAACAAAAAGCGGGGTCAGGTCTTGAAATGTCACTTTTTGTTGGTCCCGTGATCGGGGTTGGAAGGTAAGTGCAGGATGGCCCCGCTGCGCTTACCTGCCCATCTACGGATT
>DYNZ01000287.1 GCA_020720805.1 Leptospira biflexa
TTAGTTCCTTCAGTTCGGCATCCTGGGCATAACGCCGCAAAATTCGCTGGACAGTGCGCCCGCTGATCCCATCGTCTGTAGCAGCTTCCACAGCGACCCAGACGAACGTATCGCTCACCTGGGGACGAATTGCCAGCCACTCCTGCAAAGCTTTGCGCGCTTCGGCGTTGAGCGGGACGCTTCTTTCCTTGTTCCCTTTTCCTCGCCGCACCAAAACACTACCCTTGCGCTCGGATATTTGCACATCGTTCAACTCGAGCGCCACCACTTCACTCAAACGCAAGCCAGTGTGAAGCAGGAATACGATGAGCGAAGCGTCCCGTTGACGGGTCACATAGCGGCGTGGATAACGAAGCTGTGCCAGTTGCAGATCCTTTTCAATGGCGCGCTGCAGAGCGAATTGCTCATGTTTATCCAGCCAGCGCGGAGCCGCTACCGATTGGTGGATAAGTTTTATGTTTTGAGTGGGATCGGTTGTGATTTGTCCGCTTTGTATTGCCCAGCGCATCAAAGAAGACAGAGCCGCCAGTTTTCGATTCACGGTGCTGGCTTTCCGTTTTTCAGTCCCTTGCAGGAACTGCCGATACTCACGGATGTCGGTAGGAGTGATGGCAGGTAAATTGAAAGTCTCGTTGTTACTTTTCTCAAACCAACGCGCAAATTGTTGAACGTCTGAGAGATAACCACGCAGGGTCAGGATGGAAACATCCTTATCTTGCAAGTAATTCTCGAAGGCTGAAAAAATCGCGTCTGTGTTATTTTTCATTCTGTACTCCAATTTTTTAGGTCTGTCCACGACCAGCCTCAAACATAATGGGGCGGGTGGGGATCATTCTTTTGGGTGTTTCCAATTTTTGTCGAGAATATTCATAAACCAGTCTGGCGTCTGGCTTATACGCCAGAGGAGTGTGTAAGGGGTGCTTGGCGTATTCGGCTGACGCCGTTACTCATAATTTCACCCATATACGGGATACGAACTCAAGCTTTCCCTGATAAATACCATATATATGGGTGTCCCCTCTCATAATCCAGGCGATCTTTTTGAGTTTTGCTGGCGTCCAGCGTATACGCCAGTGGCGTCAAACTGCCAGCACTTTTTTTCACCTTCAACTCTCCCCCATATCTTTGACTGCGGATTGAGGGGATCGAGCGACAGCGCCAGGTCGAGGTGCGACAGCCGCTCTTCGGCTGTATCCTCCTCCTGGGGTTTTGCCTCCGCCTGCACGATGGGCTGGAACGCATATGAGGCGAGCGTGGAGAGATCTTCGTTCTCCAAATAGGTCTTGTATTCATCGATCATTATTGGTGTCATTGTGTTTTTTCCTTCGTCTGCCGATTGCTGGGCAGACTTCAATCTTCTAAAAAACTATTTTGCTAAAGCTCCCTTCTCTATGCCCTATTAGTCGGGTTTTAACGGCTAGTTTTGACAAGAAAATGGCTTTTTTTTTAGCCTACGACATCCGTCAGACTTGCCTGAAATCGGGGGTTTTGGCAAGTTTTTTGGGGTTTTGACAAATTCTGAATGGGTTTTGAAGACTTTTTTT
>DYNZ01000288.1 GCA_020720805.1 Leptospira biflexa
GAATACCATATTTGTCGGGCTGGATGTACATAAAGATTCCATTGATATTGCACTATAATTCCCCCCAATTCTTGGACAGCCCCTTAAGCAATAAAATGCTATAAAAGGTGAACCCAAAACATGAGGAGAATTGAACCAAATGCAACGAAAAAACTATCCTGCAGATTTTAAGGCCAAGGTTTCGCTGGAAGCCCTTCGAGAGCAACGCACAATGGCTGAACTTTCTGGTGCTTTTTCTGTCCATAGCACTATGATTAGTCGCTGGAAACAACATGTTCTTGATAACCTTTCTGTTCTTTTTTCAGAAAAAAACAAGAACAAAGATCATGATAATGAGAACTTGATTGCATCCCTCTACCAACAGATTGGTCAACTCAAGGTGGAGCTTGATTGGCTTAAAAAAAAATCAACTCAGCTCAAATAGCTGATCTCAAAAATCTGGTAGAGCCTGGAAACACTTTTATTCCCGTGACTCGTCAATGCGAGCTGTTGGGGTTATGTCGATCGAGCTATTACTACCAGCCTGCTACTGAGAGCCAGTTAAACCTGGAATTGATGCGGATCATCGATGAACAGCACCTCAAGTTGCCATTTTATGGGGTGCCTCGGATGACCCATTTGTTAATCAATATGGGTTATCCGGTAAATCATAAAAGGATAGAAGGCCTGATGCACCTCCTGCAAATTCAGACAATTTATCCCAGGAGAAATTTGAGCAAGCCTGATGCTGGTCATCAGAAGTTTCCATATTTACTCAGAGGACTTGACATAAATCGTCCTGATCAAGTCTGGGCAACCGATATCACTTATATTCGAATGCGATCTGGTTTTTTGTATCTTGTTGCCATTATCGATTGGTTTTCACGACATATTTTATCATGGCGACTCTCCAATAGCATCGATAAATCCTTCTGCATTGAGGCCCTTGAAGAGGCATTGTGTAAACGAAAACCGGAAATTTTCAACTCAGATCAAGGCAGTCAATTCACCAGTAGTGATTTCGTCAGCAAGCTCCAGGATCACAATATCCGTATCAGTATGGACGGTCGTGGGCGTGCCTTGGACAATATAATGATCGAGAGATTCTGGCGATCTTTGAAGTATGAGGAAGTCTATTTGAAAGATTACCAAACGACCAGAGAGGCTTATGAAGGTATCCGCGATTATATTTATTTTTATAATAACGAGCGGTTACATCAAAGTCTCGGCTACCAACCACCAATAAAGTTCTATTTGAGATCTTGAAAAAATGCCTATTCCGAAAACTTGCTTCACATAACCCGCATGGTGGAGAATGGCCGATCTCTTGCGGGTTTTGCTTGGAACCCTTCAGAGATCGGCCATTCTCCACCATGCTCCACTGACATGGCGACAAAAAGGACATACGCACAGAATAAACTGCTTAACATATCCCAAATTTTGTCTTGACTTTGGGGGGAAGTATAGATTTCGATTCGTATGCGTAGATTGCGCCAGTCTTTTTGTTTGATACACGATAGCTGTCATGGCAATTCCTCCTTTCCTCGTTACAATATATG
>DYNZ01000289.1 GCA_020720805.1 Leptospira biflexa
GGAATGATCCTCTGCCGGTGCTGCATGGTGCTCGTGCGCGTCGTGTCCGCTCATTTTTAGTTCCTCCTATTTTTTTGCAGGGTTGATAAAGAACGTATCAGTTTGCGTAACTGAACAATTTTATGCGGTTTTGTCGAGTTTTTTTGCTGATTCTATGAAAATGGAACGAAGAGCAGGAAGGGAGGAGTTCCGGGGACAGTTTACGTAACTCCGTTGGTGAGCAATCTGGTGGGTGAGTTCGGTAGGCAGCCTTTTCCTACTGCTATATGCTAAGAAGCAGCAAATTTCAAGCAGACGGTTTTAATCTCAAAAGAATTTCTTTCGAGTAATCAAGGCACAAAGGACAATGTTGGTAATTGCTTGCGCGGTTATCGGCCCGACCAAACCATCGGCGGTTAGTTTTGCACCGCGTTGAAAAGTCAGGACGGCTGTTTGAGTTTTGGGACCAAATATACCGTCAACACTCAGTGGTGGGGTAGCAACCTGCAGAAAATTGCATGCTATCTGTAAATTCCTTACATCCTTACCGGTCGATCCGGTTTTTAAAAGAAGAGCCATGGTTTATTCCTCTGCTTATTTTAAAAACGCTTTTTCGGGATATGCTGCGTAGTCCGGTTACTTAAAATACAACAATGGTTTAGGTGTTGTAATACCCACTTGAACGGTAACATCAAATGGCAGTGTTGAGTACCCTACGCCTACGCCTACAGAATATCCTAGACAGCGAAAAGGTGGTAAAGAAAAAAGGAGCATGGCACCACCTCCGACCAGTACCCCGCTGACATCGCAACCGACCCCGATAGCAACACCACCAAAGTCGGAAGGAGGTCCGAAGATAAACGTATACTGGAGACCTGCTGAATAGCCGATATTAGTCCAGACACCAACGCTACCGCCTGTGTACACGCCAAGTTCTCTGGTTGTCGAGCCATAAAGCCCCGCGCCGACACTGATCCCGAGGCCGTAGAATGCGGCAGTATTGACACCCAGCGCCAAGGTTGCAGCTGATTTTGAACCAGCAGTAAGTCCCACAGGCACTCGGCTGGGTGAAATAATGTCGATCCGGGGGGGGATGCTCTGATATCTCAACAGGGTAGCGGAGGATGCCTGACTGGGGATTGAAGTTTTTCAAAAGGTCGATTGCACTGACCAGGGCTTCTTTCTCGAAGTTGTTCAGAGTGCGTTTAGATGGGGGGGATGCAAGGGGACGGCTTAAGCGCTGAATGTCGATCTTGTCCACATCTCTCAGGTCAGCTCTTATGTATTGCATTTTTTCTCCTTTTCCGCGTTACGAATTTTTGAGAAATATCTTGTTTTAACCCAGCATTATCCGCTCAAGACCTTGCATATAACATTTTATGTTGTTTTTTGTCGATGACTTCTTTCTTGATATATGTCGGAACCTTTAGTCCATATGGAAAGACTAAATTTCCAGTTTTTTATATAGGCCTTAAAATCTGGAAAATAATCGCAATGCGTGTCCATGTATTGAGTTTCTTATGATTATTTTATAGGGAAAAAGGGGGCAGATTTAAT
>DYNZ01000290.1 GCA_020720805.1 Leptospira biflexa
TTGACCACTAACCACTGACCACTGAAGTTAATGACATTTGGGGTTTCGTTGCTTGAATTCCCATAGCACGCCCTGTGCGCTGCTTCGTTGCCATTCCGGATGCAAAATGAAATAACAATCCCTGTTTTAAGCATATACAATCCTGAAATGCAAGTTTGTTCGATTTATTCAGCCGCCTGTTCTTCGTTTTTCTTGCCACACATATAAACCGCTTGTTGCAGGTCGCTATGGATTTGTGTTGAAAGTGGTTTGTTTTCAAGAGCCGCTGAGATGAGCAAATGGAGAGACGCTGAAAGTAAAGTCAGGTCTGATAGCGTTTTTTGTTCCTTTTCCTGTAGTAGTCTGGCCTGGGAGAAGAGATCAGCGCTTCTGTTAAAACTGCTGAGATGTGAAAACGATGTCCAGGCGGCAAATCCGTCAAAACTGGTTTTTTCATTGATCAACTTCAGAGTGGCCTCAAGCAGGCCCAGGCCTTGTTCGTTCAGGGCAGATGGTGAAAAACAAGGCCCTTGATCTGTCAACTTGCTGATTTCAAGATCCATATCATGGCAGAGGCGCTTGACAGCGGCGATATATTCTTCTGTTGCAGACAATCGCGCATCCCGTTCTGTCAGGCCAAGGGGAGATTCCTGGTCTGGCGCCGGAGGCTGGTACTTTGGGAGTTCCGGTTCTTCTAACAACCTGCGAAGTTTGGCAGCGAGTTCCGCAAGCCTGTCCGGGGTTTCGAAAACAAGTTGGCGAAAGCAATTTTGCTGTGTAGTCACGCACAGCATATAGAGGCTGTTTTCTTCTTTTTCCTTTTGCAGGTAGTCGCATAATTTTTCGAGACATACTGCCGCGTCATAAGCAATCTCTTGCCATTTTTCAGTAAAACCGCGAGCATTGAGCAGGGCGGCATGTTTGTACGCAAAATCTTTTTCCATATCCTTGCGTAAATCCACAGTGGTTTTTCTTTCCTCTTCCGTTGCTTGATGGCTCAAGGAAAAGGCATTTTCCTTATGGACTATCTCGTCAATTTCCTCTGCGAGTATTTTTCCTTCTTCTTTAATTTCGCTCACTACCTGGAAAAAATCATCCACAACATTCTTTAGGTAACTGGAATCTGAAAGCGTGCGAAAAACATCTGAAATAGCCATAATGTTGCCTCCTTTTGGGTGTTGAGTGGTAAGGAACCTCAGCAATGCTGAACAATTTATTCTTGCCGAAGCCCTAATGGGCCGGGCGCGACTGCCTTGCCCTCATGATTGAAGCCAAAAGTAAACAACGAAAGAACGATTAGAGTATTTTTGGGAGGAATAATTTGAAGGCGCTGCAAAAATCAATAGAGTTTGTCAATGCGCCGGTTTACGCTGTGCCAACTCATCATACACGGACTCCATTTTTGCATAGTGATGTGTCTCACTTACATTGACACTGAGGGCTTGTGATATTCCGAAAAATTTTGAGCAAAACAAAGGGCTTGTACATAGCGATCATTGAGCAGGAGACTCATGGGTGATTTTTCCGCCCCGTCCTGAACCGCGCATCCTCATATC
>DYNZ01000291.1 GCA_020720805.1 Leptospira biflexa
TAGTGTTTGTATCCTAAAGCATTGTAGATTTCAGCGGCATTAGGTTCAGGGATGGTGCATTTACGGATGAATATCTTCTGATCGTTTTTATCCTTCATGGTTACCGTTGCTGCTTTTTGAGTATTCATGATACGGACAATATGCGGCCAATCGTGGTTGATTCCTTTTGCTTTTAACTGATACCTGATGGTGTGTACCATTTGATATGCCAGCACTGCCAGATTCAAATGTGCAACAGAGTTTTCATCAGTTTTGTGGAATACCGGCCGCATTTTCAAATCACTTTTCAGGGTTCGGAAAACAGATTCGATCTCACGTATCGTATTATAAATGTCCCAAAATCCTTTTTCATCAACCTGTTTGACCGATGTGCGAAGAAAGTATACACCTTCTTCTTTACGACTGACCGGGATGATTTTTTTCCATTCCAGATTAGTGACAATGCCATTTTCGGAAGCCACCTGTAAGTCGTAGAACCGATGTGCGCTGGGATATCGCTCTTTGAGACGACCAATGCGTTCCCAGACTTTTGCAAGCTTTTTTGTTCCGCCTTTGCTTTGGATCCCAAACATAACCTGTTTGAGACCCTCTTCAAAATGAGTGGTAAATTTTTCATGCATCGACACTTCCTTCTTTGCTTTTTTCTCGCTGCGGACAAACAAAAGAGTGTCGTCAATCCCTTGTTGTTCAATCATCGTCAACTCAATGGGACTTCGGCGTTTATCGGTGATGGTGACCGGTTGGGTGTCATTTTTCACCGCCACATAATCCTTGAATTTCCCACGGGCAACACACAGGTAATCATATCCCTTGTTACGCAACATCAACAGGTTCTCTTCACTGGCAATCCCGGCGTCCATAACCACCAGGGGCTTTGCCGGGGTGAATGACCCTCTGGAACTCAGATCATCGAGGGTGGGTTCAAGGGTCGCTATTTCTCCGATATTACCCCGGTATATTTTACTGTACTTGACAAAGCCCTCCACGTTCACTACCAATGCAAGGGTGATCAATTTACAGTCCTGGCGTTTCTCTTTGCTTTTGGCAAACGAGGCCAGGATGCTTGTTAGTTTGCGCCCTTCAAAATAACTGTTGGTTAGGTCATAGAGGATTATCTTGTCTTGTAAATCAAAGAGTTCGCTGGTCTTTTTCGACAGATACGATTCAATGCGCTCCTGCTGATCGCTTAACATGCGGCTGATGCGGTAGAGCTTATGATGGCTTACCTTATTGGCATCAATGCCCAAAAGTTCGCATATGCCACTGTTGTCCTTCATCCATTCGGCAGTGGCATGTTCCGAGGCCGGAAAAAGTGCCCGGCTGATAATATGCGCCATAGCCAAGTCAAGGTCTTCCTCTGTAAATCCGGCCTGCTCAAGGCATCTTCTCAGGTCAAGCTGGTCAAGGGCTTGCTTACAAAGGGATTCTCCTCCTATCTCCCTGGCGTTTTCAATGGCCAGGCTGGCCAGATCAACCGTATGAAAGGTTTTTTCTTCCTCCCGCACAGGCACCTG
>DYNZ01000292.1 GCA_020720805.1 Leptospira biflexa
AGCAAGCTTGCTCAACCGCCTCCGATGCTCGAGGCTCAACGCCTGCGCCGTTCGGTGAAGAAAGGCGCAACTTAACATCATAAGGAGAATTAAATGAGGCAATTACTTTTTTGTATGACGAGTATATTTTTTATCATTTTGTCAAGTTATACAAACAGCGGTTGTGAGGGGGCTACCCCAGAAAAAGATGATGCCGTCAATTATGGGAAGGCAAATAGTGAGCAACACCAAGCAGGAGAAGTATGGATTGAACCATGGACAGGGATGGAGTTTGTATGGGTTCCTGGTGGCTGTTTTCAGATGGGAACCCCAGAAGGTGGTTCTTTTAATACTGTAGGAGTTCAAGAAGCCAAGGCTCTCGACGGAAATTTCGTTGTATCCATTCTTAAAATGGCCTCTGTTTTTTTTCCGGCAGGATGCACTTCAATGAGAACGAGCATACCCGCGGATTTCGACCAGTACACCATGGATGAAAGGCCGGTTCATAAAGTATGTTTGAATGGCTTTTGGATAGGAAAACATGAAGTGACCCAAGGGCAATGGGTCAAAGTGATAGGCGACAATCCGTCATATTTTAAGTCAGGAAATGACTATCCTGTTGAACAGGTTTCTTGGGATGATATTTTTCAATTTATTGACAGTCTCAATAACAAAACAGACGTCGTTTTTTCAATACCCACCGAAGCGCAGTGGGAGTATGCGGCGAGAAGCGGTGGTAAAAACGAGATATATTCTGGAAGTAATAATGCGACTGAGGTCGCCTGGTATTATAAAAACAGTGAAAACAAGACCCAAAAGGTCGGTACAAAGCTTGCTAATGGACTCGGGATTCATGACATGAGCGGTAATCTCCGAGAATGGTGCAGAGATATGTATGCAAAAGATGCTTACAGCAATCATAGTCTTCATAACCCTATGTACGTAAGTGAGGATAAAAAAAGAAAATTTAGTCGTGCCATTCGTGGTGGCAGTTATTATCTTAATTCTTGCGATGTTCGCTGTGCCAGTCGAACGTGGAGCTGGAGAGACCACAACGCGGTAGACGTTGGATTTAGAGTTATCAGGGAAAATTAGTACCTTACTCCCAAAAGTCTGTCATAAAAAACAAGAAAATTTTCATGCTATCTTGCAATCATAGAGCAGCGAAAACTTTGCAGCCGATTGGAGTGCTCATGAATATTTTGAAAAATCTGGGTTGCGGGCGTTAGCCCGCGTTGGAGGTATTATCAGTTGTCGATAAATCAAGCTCCTTTGAAGAGTGAAGAGGGTCAGGTTAAATTTTAAAATTTAATCCTGTCCAGTAAAACATATAATCGCCGAACAAAACACTGGAGAGGGATCGGGCTACCTGCGCGGCTTTTTGGGAAGTAAGTGGTTCAGGAAAATTTTATCTTTTTCTGAGCTGTTGGGTTTAATTTAAACGTCCGGCCCCTCAGCTCGTCGTTAGCGAAGAAAGGCATGAACTGCATTTGTTGGATAGGCTTCTGCCAAGAGCC
>DYNZ01000293.1 GCA_020720805.1 Leptospira biflexa
ATGGGCGGCTGGATTTATGCGCAGATGCCGACAGCGCCAGCAGGAAGGAGGGCAGATTGTCACCCGGTCCTGACTCTCCTTTCTGACTCTCCTTTGTCACATTAAAAACAACCCTCCTTATCGAACCGGACAGGCGGGTTTCTCTCATCCGGCTCTCGGACAAGATTTCACTGTCACGAGGCCGCTGGCACAGAACAGAGAAATAATTCTTATGAGCATCTCCACTCAGTACCGATTGGCTGCGTACGGGAAGTTTGTCAGAGAGATGGCAGGCAATGTCGGTCGCTACCTGGAAGTGAAAACACCAGGACGGTCAAGGAAGGACGGAAATATAGTTCCGTCCCCTTTTTCTCCCCTTTTTCTCCTTACAGCTCATTTCTTGTTCTTATTATAAGAAAAAGAGCTGCGTAAGACACTTATCCCGTTCATAGGGGTCAGGTAGAGCAGGAAGCGGACTCCCCTCATTTTCTAATTTCCCCTCAGTCTACACAAATTCCTCTGGCTTTCAACTTCGATATTCGATATTCGTAATTCGATATTCTGCGGTTCGTTTTTCTCTTCCCTCTTCCTATGCTCGCAAGCAAAAAAATATAGGAAGTGTCCCAAATTTCCCCCCCCCAAAAAAAAACTACTCTGACCCCAATTTTCTGACCCCAATTTCCGCCGTGCATCACTATCAGGAGAAAACCGTTCCTGAGCTACTCGATTAACTGCTCGACCATAATCCCCATGGCCGCAGCGATTCTGGCAAGGGTTGATCTCCGCGCACCGGCATGGTCCTTTTCTAATCTGGCAATGGCGGCCTGTTTCATCTCACACTTCGCTGCAAGTTCAACCTGAGTCATTGCAAAATGCTCACGCCAGGCGGTAATCAAACTTACCCCTCTGCTGTTGGCCTTTACCACATCATTGGGAAACCAGATATCAAGCTCCTGCCTGTTGCTGATCAGCATCTGATATTCATCCCACGGAATGACGGCAAAAGCAGGTTTGCCGCCGGAGCTGATAATCTGGGGTTCAATATGTGCGTTCATCTCTTTTTTTTACCTCCTGAATGCTGATAACCTTGATGCCGTTGTTATAATCAAACAAAATCCTGTACCTGCCGACACGCAAGCGATACCCGTACTGATGGCCAGTCAGAGGTTTGACATCAACCCCGGCAACATCGGGAAAATCGGCAAGAAGATCAATACGATCATGGATTGTCTCCCTCTCTTTTGCCGGGATCAATTTTATCTGCTTGCGTGCGCGATTATGCCACAGAATTTCATTCATCGAAACGATTATAACATTTTATAACAAACAGGCAAGAGCAGAAAGAGAAAGATGTCAGTCAATTATTTTTATAGGAGGGGCAACATATACGGGAAGCGGTTCCCATGCGGCGCATGGGAACCAAAAAAAGTGAGGATACTCACTAACCGAAACCTTGCTACATGGCATCCAGAGGAGAATTGATAAAGACCTGTGGAGGCACTTGGAATTTTGCACTC
>DYNZ01000294.1 GCA_020720805.1 Leptospira biflexa
GTCATGGATAGCGATGGTACCGTAATCATCTACTACGGCCATCCGGTCGGAGGGACTCTGCAAACTATTGTATTCTGTATGAAGTCGAAAAAGCCTTTTCTGTTGCTTGATGCTACCGAAATTTCTCCAGAAAGAGCCGCGTACCGTGTAATTAACTTTACGAAGACGCACCACATATCAGTGCTGAATGTTGCCGGGCCACGGGAGAGTAGAGAGCCCTTGGCATACGCATACGCGAAAGAGGTTATTGAACTGGCTTTAAAGAATTAAAATTACTTTGCTGGGCTAAACATTACAGCAATAGCAACACCGAATCGCCGCTCTCTGTGGCGGATAATTTTTGACGTGATCAGGCGTTTACTGACAGGAAGGAGGTTGAATAATGTCAAAAGTAACTTTCTCTGTGGATGATACTCAGTTGAACGACTGGTGCAAGGCATTTCCTGATACCGATCAGGCAGCGCTCTGTGTCCGTTATGCATATGCCTTCAACACCGTGGATGATGCTTGGTTAAGAGACATGCTTGCACCTAATGTGACCTATGGTTCGCAGTCTGTTTTCGAAACCTTGCAAGGGAAAGAGGCCGTGCGTGACTATCTTTCTGAAAAAATCTATACACTTCGAGCAAAACCAGCACGACGGCCCCGATGCGAGCTGGGCGTCAGTGAGATGGGGAACCCTTGTGTTCTTATGTTCCAACCACAAGGCGACTATGACCGCAACTGGCTTGATGTCCCGCTGGCATGTGTGGCTATCAAGTCGGATGAGGACGGCAAGGCAAGTGAAATTTTTATGATTACAGTTGTTCCCTCTCCGGCATCTGCGAAACGTAGCGGCATTTACCCCGGGGTGAAAGAGGCCGTGCATGAGCGGTCGAGAAGATTCATCCGTCCGGATAATAACTATGCAGGCTTGCGTTTTGCTTTTTTTCTGCTGAATGGGGAGATGCCCCTTGACCGCTGGATGATGGAGGAATCAGCAAAAGTACTGGATGTCTTTCCTGGATCTGAAAGCTCTGTTTTGATTACAACGGAACGCACATCAGATCCTGACGATCTCGACATAGCAGGCTTTCTTGGTTTTCCCGCAGTAGCTGTATTCTGGAGAAATGAAATCATTTTCCGCTACGAGGGCCTTATCAACGCTGACCACCTGATTTCTGAAATCCAGAAGATAACTGTTCTTCACATGGTAAAGAACGCACCAAAAATCAAGGGGCAAGAATGAACGTCTCCGCACTGCTCAGGGCATTACCCACTTCGGGAATTGAGACGCAATGGATTGCTCAAGTGAACGGCTTGGTGCCAGACAAACCTCTTGAATTTTATGAGCCACCGGCAGGACAGAGGGTGCCGTTTGTGGAACCGATCAGCATGCTGGCAATCCTCTTGGAGCATGAGGGCTTACCTGTGGACTTCGCAAACGAAAAGGCTTTGAAAGTATATAGTGAGCTTCGGCATAAATTCCATGTGCTTGAGCGGCCGGTATTATACG
>DYNZ01000099.1 GCA_020720805.1 Leptospira biflexa
GCTGACCCAAGGTCGATAAGGACGCGGTTATGGCATTGCCCAACCGGTCAAATTTGATGCTTATTGGCATATATACTCGAAACACTTTGGTTCTCGGGTTTTATACTGGCTAAAGGGTTCGTCCACATCGCTGGCATTGCCTTGCGATATCCGAAAACCAAAATGCCTTTAGTATACTGCGAAAAAAGAGCTTTTCGCACTCCTCACATCCTGTGAGTCGAAAAACAGTTTATTTTGGGTATAAAATACACTATTATAATTTGCGCTGATGAATTAATAAATTATCAGAAACCCTCTCATTATAAGAAAAATATGGCAAATACAAAATAAGAAAAAATGCGCTTTTTTTTACTCATGGATTACCGGAATTTCGATTTCAATGTTTACCTTGATTCCTTCCTCTTTGCCCTCTGATTGCAGATGGGAGGCGATATTGCTGACTCTGATGATGCCGCCATGGAGGCGGACAATTTTATCAACCAGGGTTAATCCCAGTCCAAAATCAAGAGTTTCGTAGCGTTCGTCCACGGTCTGATCCATCCGGAAAAAGGGTTCCAATATCATGGTTTGGTACTGAACAGGAATTCCAGCCTCCTGATCCGGCCTTTCTATCGGAGAATTCAGAAATGAGATCATCAGTTTGTTCTGGAAAACATTGAATATAATTATGATTTTACTATTCTCGCGGGAATATTTATAAGCATTGATAAGGAGTTCACGAAACGCCTTGCTCAGAATATCGAGGTTTGTTTTTACCTTGCGCTGGGAGAAGTAACCCTTGCCATCGCTCAATTTGACCTGCTGCTTTTTAATCGCGGCAAAAGGAGATAACTCGCTGATCACTGTTGAGATCTGGGTATGAATGGCATCCAAGGTCTCCATGGAAAAATCAATTTTCGAATTGAGTAGGTGGTCAATTTCACCAAATTTGCTGATGGCGACTTGAGCCATACGGGCATTCTGCATGAGCAATTGCATGATTTCGCTACTGACCAGGTATTGCTTTTCTGAATTCATGGGAGCACTTGTTATTAATGAGAGGAGGCTGAGCAGTCCGCCAAAACCAGAACCCTGGGCTATGATTGTTTTTAGGTTGTGAAAGAGCGTACGGTCAAAGCGGTCACGGTCGCGGGAAAAGATATTCTCTTTCCACATATTCCAGGAGAGCTGCTTGTCGAGCCGAATTTCATACTCTTTTTCCAATTCCGCTTTTAGCTCGCGGAAATGGAAGATCTCCAGAGCCTTTTCCACTTTGAGTAAAAGCTCGTCTGAGTCTATGGGTTTGAGGATATAGTCGTAAACACCCTGCTTGAGGATATCGATCACCATAGAGATATCGGAGTGGACGGTCTGGATCAGGACAATAGGGCGAAATTCAAATTTTTTTATCTCTTTAACAAGTTCGTATCCGTTCAATCTCGGCATTTCCAAGTCAGAGATAATCACCTTAAAGGGAGAACTTTGGAAATGCTGGAGAGCCTCGAGACCATCTTTCGCCACGGTCACTGTATAATTGGCATTTTCCAGTATTTTGGTGAGGATCTTCAGGGATGTTAGATCATCATCGACAATAAGAATTTTTTCCACAGGTTCTATCCTCGAATCAGACTTGTATTTCTATTTCCCAGATATTTTTTAATACGTCAATGATTATATGGCAGCAGTACCCTGTTTTTTATTACACCTTAAAAAAAGGCAAGGTTAGCCATAAAATCTAACTTATACGAATGATGATTCCCCAAAAAGAAGGTTGGGAAATATACGAATTTTTTCTCATTCTTGAAAAATATTCTATTTTTCTCCGAGGTTTCCATCGAAAAAATCGAAAAGATTGTATACTCCTCATCGCCACAATGATAAGCAATGATTACAAGACTCTTACCGTCTTTTTAAAAGAGAATCCATCCTAATTATGGAGAGGGTACCGACTTTCTTGTCGTCATGGAAAAGAGATCGGTGTTGTTGTGGTTTACCGTTTTGCGTGGAGTATGCGGATCTGCTCTCCGTCAGCCACAATCGCTTGATTTGCAATGGATAGAAAAAAGCCATGATCCACAACTCCGGTGATCTGCTTGATTTCCATCGCCAGATGCTCTGGATGCGCTAGATGGGATGGCAGCCGGCAATCCAGAATGTAATGTCCCTGGTCTGTTTGAAATATGCCCTGACCCTGGTGACGCAATTGGGGATTTAGACCCAGCAGTTCCAATTGGCGCGCGGTTTGTTGCCAGCCAAACGGGGTAACCTCTATGGGCAAAGAGACCTTTTCGCCGAGATGTGTGACCAGCTTGGTAGAATCGGCAATGATGATCTGCTGGCGGGAGTGGAGAGCTACGATTTTTTCCATTAATAGCGCGCCGCCCAAACCTTTGATCAGATTCAGCTGGGGATCGATCTCATCAGCTCCGTCCACGGTAAGATCCAGGGGAGTATCCGGCAGCTTGGAAAGGATGGGAATATGGAGTTGGCGCGCCAGGCGTTCGCTCTGGATTGATGTCGCGATCGCCTTGAGCTGAAGCCCTTCAGATTGAATACGCTCCGCTACCGCTTGAATAAAATAATTTGCGGTAGATCCGGTACCAAGACCGAGCTGCATACCATTCTGAACCAATTCAGCCGCTTTTTGGGCAGCCTGCTTTTTCAGTATCTCCTGTTGCGTCATGATGATCCTTTTTATACAGCGGGTGTGCCATCCTGGGATGAGGAATCCGGCTTTTCTGCAAAATTTAGAAATTGAATCTTAATCATTGCCCAGATGATCGCTAGTAAGAAGAGCCCGATAAGAATGGAGGCAATATAGTTTTCTCCCATCATCGGTTCAAAGTAGAAGCGGAACGCCAGGGTTGCAAAAATATATACCATCAGGAAGATACGGGATTGCTTACGGTTGAGTTGAACGGGTGATTTCATAAAGACATTATACTCCTATGATGATTCTATTTCTCTACTGACTCAGCCAGGGGTGGTGTGCCGAATTTCACTGGAACGTGAAAATCGACAAAGAGATTCAATGTGCCATAAGGCGAAAAAAGCACTCTCTATGCAATGAAAAAGGCCACTTCTGGTTACACTTTGAAATAATCAACCTTTTCTTCAAGCATCGCTGCCATTGCGTTAATTTTCTTCGCGTTGGAGGCGATCTCTTCGGCATGGCGAGTGTTGCTTTGGATCGATTCGTTCATATTGGAGATAGAACGGGAGATCTCGTTGACCCCAACTTTATGCTCGTCTGTGGCAGCTTTGATCTCTTCGGCCTTTGTTTTTGTTTTCTGGGATTCGCTATTTACCTGATCGTATGTTTTCATCTGGTTTTCCATAAAAACCGAGATATCGCGCATCATGGTACCTATCGAGTTCACCTCTTCAATAATTTTTTTGAAACGGGCAACCGTATCTTTGACAGTTCCCAGACCGCTTTTGATCTCCTGGTTGTTGTTTTGGATCAGTTGGTCAATATTTTTAATACTGGAAGCGGTTTGATCCGCCAATTTGGAGATTTCATCAGCAACCACGGCAAAACCTCTGCCTGCATCGCCGGCTCTGGCTGCCTCGATAGCGGCGTTCAGGGAGAGCAGGTTGATCTGCTCGGAAATTCCATTAATGACCTCAACGATATTGGTGACTTCTCTGGAGCTGGAGTTGATGCGACCCATGATTTCGTTCATGGCATTGAGCATTTTTTCTCCGGACTGAGCCTCCTGCATGATGACTTTGGCCTGCTTGGCAGTGGTATCAACCTGGTTGTTCATCTGCTGGATGATCAACGATAGTTCGTTCATAATTTTCTGAAGGGTCTCGGTGCTATGCGCCTGATCGTCGGCGCCGTGCGAAATGCTATCCATTCCAGAAGCGATCTCTTCGGTTGTAGCGGTCATCTCTTCGGCAGATGCGGCCTGGGACTGTGAGGTTTGCGCCATATTATCCGCAGAGAGGCTCATGGTTTTGGAAGCCCGACTTAGATCTTTGGTGATATCGCGCACCGCTTCGATCAAGCTTCTCATTTTTTGGATTAATTCGTTAAAACCGATAACCAGTCTGCCAACCTCGTCCTGATGTGTCACATTGATCTGGGTCGTTAAATCGCCGGAGGAGATTAAAGAGAAACCAGCTTGCATATTCACAATGGGCTTTGTGATCACCCGTGAGGTAAGCAGGAAAAATATGATAGAAAGAACAAAGATCAATCCAAAAACAACGGCGTTTCTAATCAATTGATCCAGAATTTGCTCGTTGACATCCTCCAGATAGATCCCTGTGCCAACGATCCAGTTCCATGGGGCATATGCCTGAACATAGGAGACTTTGGGTACAATGCGGTTTTTATCGTCCTTCCATTGCCACATATAATCCACATAGCCAGAACCGCTTTTTTTGCACACTTTAACAAATTCGACAAACAGGTGCTTTCCCTTGGGATCTTTGAAATCGGTTATATCTTTACCATCCAGATCCGATCGGTAGGGGTGCATAATCATATTGGGGTGAAAATCGTTGATCCAGAGGTAATCTTTATTCTCCGGTCCCCAGCGCATAGCCTTGATGGTGGTAATGGCTCCCTTTTGGGCCTCTTCCAGCGTGAGTTTACCTGATTGGTGTTCCCGGCTGTAGTGCTCAAAGATGCTGATGGCTCCCTGGGTAATCTCCTGGAGTTTTTCTTTTTTCAGGCGGATGTAGCCGGCATACTCTTTGGGGATCATATAGGCAAACATGGTGACGCCGTAAAAGATGATTATCACGGTGCCTGCAATGATAATTTTCCATTTTATGGAAATATCAGAGATCATTTTTTTCATAGGAAAACCTCAAACTCGGGATCTTTTCATCATCGCCGCTGACAAATAAGGATATCCATTGAAGACCCTTGTTTGTCAGAACTGCTGGCCAGGGAACTTGCCTTTTCTGAAAAGCTTCCAAATTATGGCAACGTTTAGCAAGTAATACCACAAACCACTTTTTCCAGGGAATCTGATAGGAAATAAAAATGTAATTTTTTCATGAAAAAGGGTGGTCAGAAAAAAAGTCCAGCAGATATTCCTTATATATAGGTTTTATCGAAAAATTGTGTAATGAAGAGAAATTTTTTAAAATAAGGAAAAAAATTATGAAGCCAGATTTGCAGCCAGGAGTCCAGTTCACATTGCGCTATCGCGTACCAGAGGAGAAAACAGTTCCCTATGTCTATCCAGAATCTGAGGATTTCCGAACCATGCCGAAGGTTTTTGCCACCGCATTCATGGTCGGCTTTATGGAGTGGGCCTGTATAGAGGCAATTGCTCCCTTCTTGGATGAGGGGGAGATTACCCTGGGGGTGGCCATCCATGTCAGCCATGAGGCAGCGACTCCGCCCGGCATGGAGGTTCGCGCGCAAGTGCGTCTGCTGCGCGTGGAGGGTATGAAGAGCGTTTGGGAGGTTGAGGCATGGGACGAGAAAGATCTAATCGGGAAGGGGCAGCACGAGCGCTTTACTGTGAACCGAGAGAGGTTTCTGCAGAAATTGGAAAAAAAGAGATCTCAGTAGCTGGCGAAACGTGGCAAGGGAGACACTGCGAACCCAAAGGCTCGCGGTGTCTGGAAGAAATAAGGGGGTGTTATTCGGCTCCGATGCCGAGGTAGGTTCGGACTTTGTCCGCGTCAAATTTCTCCTGAGCTTCCTTTTCAGGCAAAGCCAGTGACACAGCGAGTGCGACAAAGAAGGATAAAGACATGGAGACCAAAGCTGGATTTTTTAAGGGGAAAATGGCCTGTTCATAACCCAGGACATTGACCCATACCGTTGGACTGAGAACGATCAGGATTGTAGCAGAGAGGCCGCCTGCAATGATGGACCAAACTGCGCCATAGGTGGTAAAGCGTTTCCAGGCAATCGAGAGAAACAGCGCTGGAAAGTTTGCGCTGGCGGCAATGGCAAACGCCAGTCCAACCAGGAAGGCAACGTTCATATTTTCAAACAGGATTCCCATAGCGACAGCAGTGACTCCGAAGATAACAGTGGAGATACGCGCGACCTTGACCTGCTCAGTCTCCGTGGCATTACCTTTTTTGAAAACAGAGACATAGAGGTCATGAGACATTGCTGAAGAGGCTGCCAGTGTTAAACCGGCCACAACCGCCAGGATGGTAGCAAAGGCTACCGCAGCGATGAATCCAAGAAATGGCGATCCACCCAGGATTTCTGACAACAGAGGTGCAACCATGTTGCCGCCTTTATCCATAAGCGAAAACAGATTGTTTTTTGTCAGGATAACCGCTGCGGAAAAACCGACGATGGGAATCAGGATATAGAAATATCCGATAAAGCTGGTTGCGTAGACTACGGATTTGCGTGCCTCTTTGGCGTCAGGAACAGTGAAAAAGCGCATGAGAATATGGGGCAGGCCAAGCGGTCCAAACATCAGAGCCAGTCCCAGCGAAAAGGCATCAAGAGGACTGCTGACAAGTCCGCCGGGCCGAAAGAGCTCTTTGCCATGGTACTGGGTTCCAGTCAGGGAGCTTAAGTTTTCCACAGACATAAAAAGCTTGGCAAAACTGAAATCAAAATGGGCCATCGCCAGAATTGCCAGAACGGTTACTCCAAGCAAAAGCAAAACAGCCTTGATGATCTGAACCCATGTTGTCGCCAGCATACCGCCGAAGAGAACATAAAGCAGCATGACTGTTCCTACGATTACTTCCGCATACAGATATTTCATACCGAACATTAACTCAATTAATTTACCGGAGCCGACCATCTGGGCAATGGTATAGTTAAGTACCACCAAAATGCCGCCAATAGCGGAAGCGATCCGGATAGGGCCGCTTTTCAGGTGGGATGCTACGACATCTGCAAAGGTGTATTTGCCAAGGTTGCGCAGAGGCTCTGCCACCAGAAACATCAATGCAGGCCAACCGACCAGGTATCCCACGGCATAGACGATGCCGTCATATCCTTGCAGAGCAACGATACCCGAAATACCGAGAAAGGAAGCGGCAGACATATAATCTCCGGCTAACGCCAATCCGTTTTGAAAACCGGTGACACTCCGTCCTGCAGCGTAAAATTCGCTGGTGGATCTAGTTCGTTTTGCCGCAAAATAGGTAATGACCATTGTACCTAATACCACAAGAGAGAAAAACAAAATGGCAATTGGATTTGCCTGACCAAGTGTTGATTGCATCGGCGCTCCCCTTATTGAATTTCTTTCTTGATTTCTGCTACGGCTGGGTCATATTTCTTGTTTGCCCAGATAACATATACAATGGTTAAAAGCCAGGCTCCCAGGATAACCCCAAGTCCTAAGACGATTCCTACTGTTGTGCTGCCACCGGCTATGACCTTGGATGCGATAAAATCTTTTTGCAATGCGATGGTCATGATATAGCCGTAATACATAATAAAGAGGATAATCAGCAGAGAAAAGCTGACAGCCCATCTTTTGGTGACAAGTTTTTTGAACTTCTCAGAGTTCACCACTTCTTGTGTGCTCATGCAAACCTCCAGTATAAAATACCGCAGCCTATCTGACGGCGGCTTGCCGGTTTCGTTATTTGTTTTATTTTTATATAACGTCCAGAATAATATGTGAATGTTTATTTATGCACCAGAGCGCGCGGTCATAATTTAAAGGCGTTATGCTCCGGGTACAAATAAGCACGTACCCTTTTTGGGTAGGTACGAAGAACCATTGCTTTGATTTGGCTTGAGCTGTCTATAAAAATCAGCAAAAAATGTTGTAGTTTATGATTTTTTTTTCGATTAACGTTAGATGGCGTGGAATGATCGTATTTTTTATTGAAAAATTTGACGTGGATAGTGACCCCATGTTAACGACCATATTTCAGCTAACGTCTATACCGTCAAGAAAAATCAAAAAAAAGATATACTCGAAACACTTTGGTTCTCGGGTTTTATACCAATAGGCATCGATGCTTCG
>DYNZ01000100.1 GCA_020720805.1 Leptospira biflexa
CGCCGACGATGGACAAAGCGCCATAGCGTCCGGGAGGCTGAACCGCGGTCACCGTGGCCAGTTTCTTATGGGAGCTATGGAAGGCGATGGCAGCCGAGATATCGACATCGGCAACTCCGTCTCCGTAGGTAAAACAGAAGGCCTCCTCATTTCGCACATATTCGGCCACCCGTTGTAGACGGCCCCCGGTCATGGTCTCTTCGCCGGTGTCAACAAGCGTTACCCGCCAAGGTTCCGCATGTCGTTGATGAACCTCCATGGTATTGTTTGCCATATCGAAGGTGACATCGGACATGTGCAGGAAGTAATTGGCAAAGTATTCCTTGATGATATATCCTTTATATCCGCAGCATATCACAAAATCATTCACGCCATGGGCCGAATAAAGTTTCATGATATGCCAAAGAATGGGCTTGCCGCCGATCTCGATCATGGGTTTGGGCTTGAGATGGGTCTCTTCGCTGATCCTGGTACCTAAGCCACCCGCCAAAATGACAGCCTTCATTGTTGCTCCTCGCACCATTTGCTAAACATTTCTCTGTACGCTGCCTCCACGTTACGAGCAAATCCTTTTTCATCCATTAACGGGCTTTGCTCCATTTCTTGTCTAAGATTTGCGCGGATAGCAGCCAAGTTAGGAAGATCCTTTGCTAGCATTACAGCCTTGTTAATATACTCTTCCTCAGTTTGAGCTATCCATTCAGGTCGGCCAAGACCTGCGAGGATAGAGGTGCCAATGCGACCAACGCTGGGGCGACTAGATAGCGTGATGAAAGGCACGCCCATATATATGTTTTCAACTAATGTCGTTCCAGAGTTATGGGGAAAGCAGTCAAGACCAATATCTATTTGTCGAAGGATATCCCAGGGAGGACTGGTATATCCTATTTCCAACTGTTTAATGTCGATACCATGGACCTTGAATTTGTTTATTATTAAGTCATACATGGCTGGATCTTTGAAACTGATACTGTTGATAACGAGTACAGATTCGGGCACCTGTTTGAGTATTTTCGACCAGACACGAATTGTTCGGTGATTGATGCGAACAGCTCGGCTTAAACATCCAAAAGTGACATGACCATTTTTGATGGCTGGTAATATGCTGACCGCCCCCATTCCTTCAGTAGGGCGGTAGGCAAAACAAGGGGATGCTATTTTCCATGGTGATTCTGAAAACAGGCTTTCGCTTTCAGTGGGAACAAGAGCCTCGTCGGCAAGGTAATAGTTTATGGCTGTCAGCCCTGTGGTATATCCAAAATCCAGCCAATGCAGGGAAACAGGAGCTGGCTTGTAAGCAAATGCCAGCAGGCGATTTTGTCCTGTGTGGCCTGCCAAATCAACCAGAATATCAATTTTATCTGCTCGGATGCGCTCGGCCATATCGCTGTCAGTCATGCCTTGGGTTGGAATCCAATGATCCATATATGTTCGGTATCGGTCCGTTGCGATATCTTCTTTACAGGGGCCAGCATAGGCGTACAGTTCGACCAGATCCTTGTTGTGACATGAGAGGAGAGGCTCAAGAAAGTTGTAAATTGGGTGACGACAGAAGTTTGGTGACACATAGCCGATTTTAAGCCGACGATTCTTGTCGCGATTATTGATGTGGGGCTTCCATGCGGCTTGAAGCGGCAGACCAAATAGTTCGTTAAATTTAATGTATTCTTGAAATATCTCATTCCCGTTTTTATCAGGATGGTAATTGAGTGAAAAAAGAAGGTTGCTGAAGGCAAGGTTGCTGGAGGGGCTTGTAAGGTCCGGTTTGTCAGTCAAAATGGAACGAAATATGATCTCGGATTCATCAAGCCGTCCCTGCTCTTGCAGGATGTTTCCAAGATTGTTGTATGCTTTTATGTTGTTTGGATGCAGAAGTAGAACTGTGCGGTAGCATATTTCGGCTTCCGCGAGCAAACCCTGTGCTCGCAAGCTGTTTCCAAGATTGATATATGTTTCAGGGTAGTCAGGTTTGAGTTGGAGCGCTTTTGTGTAATTGTCTATAGCCTCTGCTTGGTTTTCCTGTCCGGCAAGTGCGTTTCCGAGATTAAAATAGATCTCTGGTTTATTGGGCCTCATCGCCAGTGCTTGACGACAATAATATTCGGCTTTGATAAATTTGTTTTGATGCAAGAGCGTTGTGGATAGACCATGGATTGCTTCGTGGTAAAAGGCCTTGAATTCTATAGCATTCCGATAGGCAATTTCTGCCTCTTTATACCGTTTTTGAGCATCAAGAAAACCTCCCAAGAAATTATGCGCGGCTGCATAGTCTGGCTTGAGGGTCAGAGCCTGACGGCAAGTTAATTCTGCTTCAGTTGTGTTGCCTTGAGCCTGAAGAGTGAGGCTAAGGGCGCAATATGCCTCTGCCGCAGAGGGATCAAGTGCTAATGCCTCATGAAACCAGATTTTAGCCTGAGAATATTCCTTTTTTTCATGGCAGATGAGGCCAAGATTGACAAGGTGTCTGGTTGAGCTAGGTTGAAGCGTTAAAGCTTTACGACAGTTTTCTTCGGCTTCTACCAATTTGTTTTGCGATTTGAGGGTGGTGCTTAACGTTCCGTAGGCCTCTGCGTAATTGGGGTTTATGGCAAGAGCTTGACGGCAATAGCTCTCGGCTTCAACAAACCTTTCCAGCTCGCAGAGCAGAACGGCAATATTGCGCAGTCCAATAGAATCATCGAGTTTGATTCGAAGTGCCTGCTGCATCAGGGATAAGGCATCTTCTAAACCTCCTTGCTGTCTCCGGATAGCGCCTAAAATAAGTAAGGCATGATAACTCTGGGAAGGTAACTCGTTGATAATGCGTTTGGCGAGGGGTTCAGCCTCGATAAAGTTCCTCTGCTGAAAAAAAGTGAAGAGCTTGCTGCTTGCATCAAGAGAAAGCTTAACCGTCTTGTTGGGAGATTGCTTTTTATTTTTTGATGTTTTCTTTTTTTGAGTCATTACTGATCGTTGTTTATGCCTTTTATCCCTTGAGTGTCGTAGTTGCCCATTTAGAAAACATTTCTTGGTATGCCTTCTCAACTTTACGGGCAAAGGCCGGTTCATCCATGATCGGGCTTTGCGCCATTTCTTGTCGGAGTCCAGTGCGAAGAGCGGCTAATTTGGGGACATCCGAAGCCAACGCTACAGCTTTATCAATATACTCTTCTTCTGTTTGCGCTATCCATTCAGGGTGGCCAATGCCTTCAAGGATAGAACTGCCAATACGACCAACGCTGGGGCGACTGGCAAGGGTGATGAAAGGCACTCCCAAATATAAGTTTTCAACTAATGTTGTGCCGGAGTTATGAGGGAAACAGTCAAAACCAATATCTATCTGTCGAAGAATATCCCACGGCGGACTTGTATATCCTATGAGCAATTGCTCACTGTCGATGCCATGGGCGTTGAATTTGGCAGTAAATTTTTTTTGTGTCGCAGGATCATGAAACGAGTTGCTATTCATAATCAGTTTGGAGTTTGGTACGCGTTTAAGAATTTCTGACCAGACTCGGATCGTGCGGTAATTGATACGAACAGCTCGAGATAATGTGCCAAAAGTGACATGTCCCTTGGTTAGAGCCGGGAGTGTATTGACTTCTCCCATTCCTGCTGTGGGTCGATATGCAAAGCAGGGTGTTTCAGCTCTCCAAGGAGTTTCAGAAAACAAATCTTCGCTTCCATGAGGGACGGTTGCGCTGTCTGTCAGGTAATAATCTATGGCCGTCAGTCCTGTGGTATACCCAAAATCAAGCCAGTGCAGAGATACAGGTGTAGGCTTTCGAGCAAAAACCAGGAGACGGTTGTCGCCGGTGTGTCCGGCAATATCGATTAAAATGTCAATGCAATCGGTGCGAATGCGTTGAGTCAGTTCAATGTCATTCAGGCTGGACGTATCGATCCAATGGTCAGAATACTGCTTGTAGCGGTCCGTTACGGCGTCTTCAGGGTTAGTGTTGCTGTAGGCAAAGAGTTCTACCCTCTGTTTATTATGGTGAGCGAAGAGAGGTTCTAAAAAATTCTGGGTGGGGTGATGGCAAAACCGCGAACAGACATATCCAACCTTGAGGCGCCGGTTTACTTCACGGTTATTGGTATGTGTCTGCCACTCTTTTTGTAATGGCAAGGCAAAACGGGTATTAAAATCAATGTAGTGTTGGAATATTTCCTTGCCGCTTTTGTCGGGGTGGTAATTGATTGCGAACAAAAGGTTGCTGTGGATATTGATCCGGTCTGGTCTGAGTTCCAAGGCTCGCATGAAATAATGTTCAGCTTTACTCATAGAGCATTGCCGACTGGCGAGACTTCCTAAGTTGCTGTATGCCGCGGAAAAGTTCGGGTCTAGTTGTATCGCCTTCAGGAATGATGCTTCTGCGAGAGAGAAAAGATTGAGTTCTTGAAAACACGTTCCCAGATTGTTGTGAGCAGTTACGAAACCAGGGTTAAGCTTAATTGCCTGGAAAAAATTTTGTATGGCTTTTGACCACTGTCTTTGCAGTTTCTGGGTGTTTCCCAGGCTAACGTATATTTCAGGGGAATCAGGTCTTAGCTCCATGGCCTTTTGGTAATACGTTTCAGCTTCAGCAAGCATGTTTTGACTTTTGCAGATGTCGCCTAAATTGTAATAAGCTTCAAAATAGTCAGGTTTTAATTTGATTACCCTCTGATAATGGGCCTCGGCGTCGGTAAATCGTCTTTGTGTCGCGAGAATGTTGGCAAGATTAAAGTGCGCCTGGATATGTTTTCCGTCACATCGCAGTGCTTGTTCGTAACTTTTTTCAGCTTCTTCGAATACGTTTGAATTTTGCAACGCAATGCCAAGATTGGCGTGGGCCTCTGCGTCATGGGGGAGAAGCTTTATTGCTGTGCGCATGGCTGTAATTGCTTCTTGTGTTCTGTCTTGCTGAAACAGAAGCGGCCCTAAAATTTTCCATGCAAATCCGTGCAAGGGGAATTGTGTCGTGAGATGTGTCGCCAATCCTAATGCCTCATCGCTTTTGCCCTGCGCATAGAGTTGAGTGAGGAGTTGAAGGTCGGCGATGGAGGGTGAGGATATTTTTTTTGATGATTTATTTTTTGTTTTGATTTTGTTGGTAGTGGTGACTGGTAAAGCTGGCGCCGCGTTCTCCCATTTTCGAAACATTTCTGTATAAGCGGATTCCACTTTCTTGGCAAATCCTCTCTCGTCCATTAAGGGGCTTTGTTTTACTTCGGCGCGAAGATTGTTGCGGATTGAAGACAAAGCCTGTGGGTCTGATGCTAACGCTATGTTTTTCTGTATGTATTCTTCTTCTGTCGTTGCAATCCATTCCGGGCGACCAGCTCCTGTAAGGATGGTGCTTCCTATTCTTCCTCTCCCTGGAGGGCCGGAAAGCGTGATAAATGGCACCCCCATGTACAGGCTTTCCACAAGCGTTGTCCCGGAATTATGAGGAAAGCAGTCGAGGCTGATATCCATTTCCCGAAATAATTCCCAAGGTGGGCTATGAAATCCGATTTGAAGTCGGTCTGTGGTGATGCCAGTTGTTACGAATCTGTCCAGTAAAATTTCGATCATGGATGGATCTCGGAAGTTGCTGCTGTCTATTATCAGTCTGGAGTTTGGTATTTGGCGAAGTATAGTTGTCCAAGCGTTGATAGTACGGTAGTTGAGGCGGATGGCTCTGCTTAAAGTGCCAAACGTGATATAACCCTTTTGTAATGATGGAAGGGGGCCGACAATCCCCATGTCCGATGCCGGCCGATAGACAAGTGCAGGAGTTGGTAATCGCCAAGGTTGTTCTGAAAAGAGTCCTTCGCTCCCAACAGGGACCTGAGCGACGTCAGTGAGATAATAGTCTATAGCAGAAAGTCCTGTGGTATAACCAAAATCCAGCCAATGGATTGAGATGGGGGCGGGTTTGCGGGCGAAGACTGCCAGTCGGTTTCCTCTGGTATGTCCAGCCAGGTCAACAAGGATGTCGATCTCATCGTTGCGGATTCTTTCAGCCAACTCGTCGTCGGGGAGGCCTGTGGTGGGTATCCAGTGGTCAACAATGGATTGATAGTGCGACGTGGCATGATCTTGACGGTATATTTCGGCATAGGCAAAAATTTCAAAGTGTTCTTTGTCATGAGAATCAAGCAGAGGTTCAAGGAAATAGCGGGCAGAATGACAGTGAAAGGCTGGCGATACATAGCCGATTTTTAGTCGGCGACTGGAGGCGTGACGGCCAGGTGGGTTGATTGGAGTATTGCGATGAGCTTGCCATTTGTTTTTGTGAGGGAGGCAAAAACGTTGATCGTAGTCACTATAAAGCTTGAAAAGTTCACTGCCTTCCCTGTCAGGATGGTAGTTGGCAACAAAGAGCAGGTCGTCATATGCTTCAATATAATCGGGTTTACGTGTCAACGCCTGGTGACAATATGACTCAGATTCTTCAAGATGTCCTTGGGCGATGAGAATGTTTGCGAGATTGTTGTAGGCTATGGCGAATTCCGGTCTTATTTCTATGGCCTTCCGCATAGCTGATTCTGCCTCAAAAAGACGCCCTTGCTCTCTGAGAAGATTGCCGAGATTGTTCAGAGCATCGAAAGAGGATGGTTTGAACTTGAGAGCTTGGCGCAAATTTGTTTCAGCGTCTTCTATCCGACCCTGTTTTTTGAGGACAAGAGCCAGATTGCAATAGCTCTCGGAGTATTCTGGTTGTATACGATGTGCTTCGTGAAAGCACTTCTCTGCTTCGTTGAGTCTTTCCTGTGCCATCAGGGTGACGCCAAGGTTGTTATGTGCTTCGGCAAAATTACTGTTGAGAGCGAGGGCCTGCCGAAGAGAGGATTCAGACTCAAGCAACCTTCCTACATTTTTAAGGGCCAACCCGAGATTATTGTGTGCTGCGGTATCCTGTGGCAACAATAGCGTGGCCTGTCTCATGGCGGCTATTGCTTCTTCAATGCGGTTCTGTTGGTGCAGGGCCGCTCCAAGGATTTTCCAGGAAAAGCCATCTTGGGGGAAATGGTGGAGAAGGAGTCGGGCATACTCTTCGCACTCGATGATTTTTTCTTGTTGGTACAAGGAGAGTAGCGTGTCGATGTCTTTTTGGTCGGGAGAGATATGCTTTTCGGGATTCGTGGCTGGCAGGGTAGACAATGCAGGAGGAGATAAAGGGACCGTTGGAGGGTCTGTTTTTTCTTTTCGGTTTGCCTCCAGGCTTAAGCGGGTAGCGAGACGATCCGTGGTGTTGCCTTCCAGTCCGGCTTGCTTTGCCATTGTTAGTACTTGTTGGGCCATATCAGTCTGGCCGATTTCAATTAAGGCATCTATGTACGCCAGCCAATATGGGCCATGTTCTGGTTTTGCATCCAATGCAGATTCAAAGTACGGGATGGCTTCGTCTGGCCGCTGTCTCTGGAGGGCCAGAAGGCCTAAAAGATAATTTGCCTCAGGGTGGTGAGGTTCGGCTTGGAGAATAAACAGATATTGACTTCTTGCCTTTTCCATCTGGTTGTTCTTGCAGTGATCCAGCGCTTTCTGCAAGGCCTGATTGATCAGCTCGGATGCTGATGGCTCCACTGAGAGAGGCGATGTCATAGTAAATCTGAGGGGCAGAGTTTATTGGAAATGAGCCAGTTGGTTACAGTACGTTACGCATAATTATAGTGCATGCTGACAGCTACTTAGTCAAGTTATATTCTGTCTGGAAGACGAGGAAAGGAAAAAATGGAGGCAGAGGGAGACGGATCAGACAGTGTCTCCCTCTGCATATTGTTTGTAAACGAATTATCCTTGCAGCAACTGCAAGGCCAGTTGCGGTGTTTGGTTGGCCTGGCTGAGGATGGCAACCCCTGCTTGTTGCAGGATGTTGTTCTTGGTCATGGCCGAGGTCTCCTGGGCGATGTCGGCATCGAGAATCCGGCTGCGAGCGGCGGA
>DYNZ01000295.1 GCA_020720805.1 Leptospira biflexa
GTATCGTGGCAATTTCCCACTGTTTTATTAGCTGGTTACCGCTGCAAAGCCGCATCCAGCAGATGGTGTTATATGCCAAGATCGCACATTGGAACAGAGCGGAATTTGCCCAAAAGTCGCTGGTCTTGATATGAGCTAATCCCATGTGGTTTTTCGCCTCATCGATCCAAGTCTCACAAGTTGCCCGCTCGCCATATTTTTTGTGGGTCTCCCAAGGTGATAAAGACTCACTGACGATATAGCAAAAGTTGTCATAGCTTTTGGTTTCGAAAAGTTTTAACTGAGGATCCTGCTTCTGCTCTTTTTTCTGTTGGCGAACAGCAACAAAACGACGCGCTTTCTTCCAGGTGCCGCAAGCATGAGAGAAATCACAGGATTCCCAACCTTCTTCGTTGGGAACCGTCTTCCAATCACGTGAAGCGAGAAAGCCGTCCAGACTTTTCATTTTTACTTTGATCAGGAAGCCGTGTCCAAGCGCTTCCAGGCACTCCAGAATGGCACCATCAAAGAAACCGCTATCGGCTCGAAACACCAGGCGAGCTTTGGTTGGCATCTGCACAAAAAGCTGTTTCAAAAACTCCACGGTGCCATTGCTGGTATAGGCACTCCCACATCGAAACCACCCTTGCAAGATTTCCTTGGTTTGAGCGCAGAAGGCAAGGAGAGGATGATAGGACATTGCCCCGCGTTTGTGTGGATTGTAGCCCTTTTCCGCGCCTTCCTGAACGCCAAAAACGGTTTTGACAGTGGAATCACAATCCACCCACAGATCACTACGCGCCCATGGGCAGGTGTCTTCACGCGGAAAAGCTTTTTTCCAGGCTCTTTCACGCAAACGATGATTTAGGGTTTCCATCTGGGAAACCATCGAATAATGAAAAGCATGAAAAATGCGATTCAGGACGGATTGGTCGGGAATCCGCTCAAATCCGGAGAGTTGTTGCAAGACTTGGTCGAACCAAACAACCGGCATCATCAAGATTGATGTTGCCCCACCCAGGATGGCAATTACTGCCATAAAGACTACATCAGAAAACCCATAGAGAGCATTGTTGGCTCGTTGCTGCTTGATGATTTCTTTGGTTAATCCCATGAAATCAAGCTTGTCTAAAAACTGGACGACGGGAATAAGCCCGGATTGAGATGTCAGATTATCGGCAGTGTTCTTAATATCGATTTTGGGAGGTGATTTTCGGACCTTGGTTGTGCTATTCTTATTCACGAAAATGGTGAGTCCTTTCAATGAGATTCGTCGTGGTTTTTCATGAAAGGATTATATCATTTTCATCTAATTGGTACAAGTTTTATTTTCTGATTTTTAAAAAAAACAACGTAAACGATGCAGTTTTCAATTCATATTTACAAAAATATGAAAATCGATTTTTACAAATAGGGTTGCAAGATTCTAATTATTGGTACAAATTTAATGCCACGTGAGATTCTTCAACTTGCAAAATCTAGGT
>DYNZ01000296.1 GCA_020720805.1 Leptospira biflexa
CTCCAGGTTATAATCTTATTCAATAACGGGGGCCGTTTCGCGAACCCATCGTTTCCATCGCGCCAAATCTTTCGCATAAATGTCAAGAATGTCCTTTTCAATATCAGTGAACCAATATAGCCAGGCGAGATAAAGCATCCGCATATTGTTAGACAAAAAATCCTGATAGCGAAATGGATATCTTATATAAGCAATTTCCCTGCAATATAATGAGCGAATCAAATCAGGTGCTGGATCATTTTCAGAAATTGATTCTAACATTTGGGAATCAAAGTAGTCCTCAAGTATTTGTCCCACAAGTGTCATGGTTGATCCTTTGAATTTGTGGCAACGATCCAAGTTGTCTTTGATGTACTTGAAAAGGGTCATAGGGCCTCCTGACATTTCAAACCCCTATCCTGGAGGATGTCGGGTGCTTTTTCTGTATTGAACCGTTTTATAAAAGCCTTTTGTTCCGGCCTCTCGGCGCCGGAACCGGCTGACAATACTGTAACGTTTGCTTGGTCTACCGACCTACCTAAGGCCATGAGGATACAGGCGGCGGTCATGCCTGTCCGACCTACGCCGGCCCCACAATGTAGAAGTAGATTTTTCCCGGAATGAAGATCATTAGTAGTCTCTATTATGAAGGTCTTGAAAGCCGATTCGTCCGATGGCACTGAATAATCCGAAATGGGAAAGGCCTTCCAAAAACCGGGAAGGGAACCATCTTTGACTGCTTTGGCATATTCGGGTGATTTTCCCTGCATTTCATCCATGCCGCAAAGACACAGAATCTCATCAAGGTTAATTCGCTTTGCTGCATCCAGGAACTCGGCCATGGTTTCGTAGCGCCCAGGCATGCTATGCAGATACAAACGACCCGCGGTTTCGTCTGGTAAGGGAAGGTTCCTGAATGTATCCATTTTTACTCCTCTTTCTTTACCAATGATGGTACGAAAATGGTTGCCTCGGGAGATTAAATAAGACCCTTCATTATATAATATAAGAAAAGTCTTTCCAATCTCCCGCTTCCGGCCCTTTTATCTTCGAAATTTCCATCAGTATAAAACGGAAGCAGGAGATATGCAATAATATCCAGCCTGCTCCACAGTAACATCCGCAGATCTTAAAATATAGGGTCAGAGAGAGGTGTCAAAATCCAGGAAAGGAACGACAGGAAAAGCTTCCCGACCATCTCGCGCATATAGACTTTTTTCAGTGCCGAAGGGCTCGAGATTGTTTTTTTAATATTTTCCCCGAACTGTGACTGCTATCCTTACTTAAACGGTTAACCCAATCTAAAATCTCGTTAACCCAGTTCAGGAAAAGCATAAAGCCTTTCGGCATCTGGTTCATTCTTTGATTAGGCAATCGGATTATGAGCATTGCATTCCCATTATTCCAAACCTCATCCATCAGGAGGCACCCATGAAGCTAAAAGCCGTATTTCTTACCCTGCTGGGATCGCT
>DYNZ01000297.1 GCA_020720805.1 Leptospira biflexa
CGAAGGTCGCGGGTTCGAATCCCGCCTCGCCCACCATTTATTTTTTTTATTACCTGATAGCCCTCTTGGAACTTTTTGTTCCGAGAGGGCTTTTTGCGTTTCATTTTTTGGTGATCCGATCCAATAGGATTGCCACGGTCTTGTAACCATAAGCCCTCCCTTAAACACAAAGTTCCCAAACCATTAATTATTTTGGCTGAGGACTTATGGGCCAGCTTTCCTTAGTTGTGGAGGGCTGGCTAAAACAAAACCCCAAACGCAGAAAACAAAAAAGCTCCAGCGCGGCAAACGCTGGAGCTCCTTGGAAGTCTTGACAACTCCTAAACATCTTAAATGGTGTTCGGAACTTAACCAAAAAAAATAGGGTTGTCAAGGCAATAAGATTTTTGTTTTCTCCGAACAACAAGGAGAAAATATCTTAAATGGAAACAATTACAGCGTGTTACAACTTTGACTGGTTGATAAACATCAAAATAGAAATAAAAAATAATTCAAAAAAAATAAAAAAAATAACGTCGGGGATGAAGGAAATATACCAAACCATTGTTCGGTGCGCCTACGGCAAGAATTTCACCTGGGTGACTATTGCTGGAATAGCTCAGAAAACTGGTCGGCATCCCGTTACTGTCTGGAGAAATATAAAAAAATTGGTGGACGCAGGGCTGATAGCCAAAGGATTTAACGAAGATATTCAAAAGGAAGGTTTCTATCTCCTGCCCCACCCAGAGCTTGTGGCTCACATGATAAAAAAAGGAATAAAATTCGTAATTTCTAAAATTTGTTGCTGGGTTGCAGGGGATCAAAAACAAGAACAGGACGAGGCTGTCCAGGGCCAAAAAGAGAGCGAAAGTGAGGCTCAGGAAAATTGCATTTTGCAATCGGAAAACTGCGAAATGCAATCGCCCCTATATAAAGGAGTAGAAAATGATGTACCCCCCTTACCCCCCGTGGGGGAGATTCCGAATCAGGAGTTTTGCATGGCGGTGAGTGAGGCACAGAGAGAGGAATGTTGTGTTGGCGAACAGGAACAGGACGCCGATCACAGCGACCAGGACAATGAGCAGTATCAACCTATTTTCGATGCTGTTCTCTCTGAATTGGAACAAAAACAAGACCTTATTCCTTTAGTTGCCCTTCTCAAAAGCTGTGTTGTCCAGGAGGAAGGTGATCGGGTGCAGATCGAAACAGACAAATACTGTCTCCAGGCCATCAAAAAGCACATACTCATGTTGGATGAGGCATTCCAACGGCACGGAATAACACAGTTATTTCTATCCGTCATGTCTAATGAACAGCAACAACAGCACGAGCGAAACCTCCTTACCAAAGAACGGCAAGAGAAGACCAGAAAATTCCGCGAAGAACGGCTTGCGGCGGAACGGGCCGCAGAAACCGAGCGGCAGAGGATAGCGGTTATGACCCCCGAAGAGCAGTTCGGGCTACTGGCTG
>DYNZ01000298.1 GCA_020720805.1 Leptospira biflexa
CTTTGGAGACTGAGTGCTTGCTCTTCTGGCATATTCTGAAGCTCTTTTTGAGCATCCCTATCTGATGGGCGCTCTGCCTCCAGCCGGGAATCCCGAGCTTTCCGCATAGGTCAGAGATTGTTTCCACTGTTTTCCTGACCGCGTCGAAAAGCAGATTGATATCGGTCGGATAATGCACGTTCGTCTCGACCACGAAACTGTCAGCCCGTCCGCGCAGCAGGTCGCCTTTTTTTTTAACCAGACTCTGTCCGCTCTGGACAACGAGGACATTGACCGCGTCCAGAAGTTCGGGAGTCAGCAGCTTGACATTGTCCTTGAGTGTCTGCAGGGGATATTTCTGGCCATCCATGCAATCCGGAGAATGTCCCAGCATCTGCCTCAGTGTATTATGATTGTCCACCATCTCCTTCAGCTTGTCATAATTCCAGTCGCAATTCAGACGGATGACTCCGAGCACCAATATTTTCCACAAATCCATTCCAGGTCTCCCTGTCCGGGAGACCGCCATGCGTTTTTCAAGCAGTGAGAAAACATTGTGCTTCAGCTCGGCAGTGCAGCAGATATGCTGGAGACCGCGAAGCAACTGTGGAATCTCATCCCTGGACCTTTCATCAAACTTGATCTGCGAAACATCCACCTCTCCCAGCATCATCTGCTTGTCCTGAACTTTTCTCATCATACACTCCGAAGATTTATTTTTAATGAATTTCACCATGACTTTGAATACAAGCACGTATTATAAACATAACTATTTAATAGTCAAGGTGTTATATTAATTATTTCTATTTATTTTTGGGCATTGCCGGGTTGACATAAAAATTCTAGACATCGCGGAAGCGCATGAACTCGTGCTTGATGTTGGAGCAAAATCCGGGCTACCACAGAGGTGATTATATGAGATTCTGGATTTTTCGCCCAAGCACTAGATAACGCTGAGAACACCGCGAAAGACGGATCCTATGATTTCGATGTCCTTTTTTTGGGGGATTCCATTTTCTGGCGCTGGTCTGAGCAGGGTAGACAATCCTGGGATCAGTATTGTGTCCCCAAAAAATCCCTCAATCTTGGGATTCCCGGCGACCGCATTCAAAACCTGTTTTGGAGACTGGATAATTTCGAGTACATGAGAAAGCTCAAGCCAAAAGTCGTGGTTCTTCTGATTGGAACAAACAACGTATCCAAAGCAGAATGCTCATTCTCTGGGAGCGGCGCAGTCGAGATCGCCGATGCGGTTTCCAAACTGATAGAAAAACTCAAGCGAATATATCCAAAATCTCCAATCATCCTGATGGGCATACTTCCCATGGCTGGCAAAAGGGCGGAAGGAAACAATTTCGTCCAAACGCAAGTCAACCCAAAACTTGCCGGATTGGCAGACGGAAAAACCGTCTTCTGGCTCGACCTGAAATTCATGTTTCCAATCTTCGACAACGACATAGATGT
>DYNZ01000101.1 GCA_020720805.1 Leptospira biflexa
TTTAACAATTACTTTTAGTTTTGCTTTAACGCTTTCCTTTATTGTCCAGTCAATGGATGCGTTTTCTTTTACCTTTTCATAAAGTACAACGGCAAGCTCTCTGAGTTTATCTTTTTCCATGACCTGTTTCGCGCTGTCATTATTTGCTATGGCTGTATAAAATGCGTATTCATAATCGGAAAGACCCATTTCTTTGGGTTCATTATCCATTGCGTGAATTTCTTTGGATAATTCAATAAGTTCTTCGATAACTTCTGCGGCGGTTAGGATTTTATTGTGATATTTCCTAATTGAATTTTCAAGCATTTCCATTAGGGCTCTGCTTTGAATTAAATTCTTCTTTGTCTTGGATTTTATTTCATCATTAAAAAGTTTATTCAGGACTTCAAGAGCAATGTTCTTATGCTCCATATTTTTAACTTCAAGAAGGAAATCTTCTGACAATATGGAGATATCCGGCTTTTTAATGCCAGCAGCATCAAAAACATCGATTACTTTTTCTGTAACCAGCGCTTTGTCAATTACCTGACGAATAGCAGTTTCAACTTCCTCGTCAGTTTTTCCAGAGCCAGTAATGTCAAACTTAACGAGCCGTGATTTTACTGCCTGAAAAAAGGCCACTTCATCTTTAACATCCATAGCCTTCTCATGGGGTATTGCAATAGAAAATGCCTGGGATAAGGCGGTTACTTCATCAATATATCGTTTTCTTCCGTTGTCAAGACCAAGTATATGATCTTCCGCCGAAAGAATAAGTGATAACTTTTTGCCGGTTTCAGCTGCAAAATACTCTTCATAGGCAAAACCATGGAACATTTGTGACACGATTTCCAGTCTCTCCAGCATAAGCTCTACGGCCTTTTCCTGATTTACAGCCGGGTCACCTTTACCGCCAGCGTCAGAATAAAAAGAGAGAGCCTTTTTCAGGTCAGAAGCTATGCCGAGATAATCAACGATCAAACCACCGGTTTTAGCTTTATAAACACGATTAACACGGGCGATTGCCTGCATTAAATTATGGCCTTTCATTGGTTTGTCAATATAGAGAGTATGCAGAGAAGGCACATCAAAACCAGTAAGCCACATATCCCTTACGATTACCATTTTCAGTTCATCTTCGGGTTCTTTCATACGGTCTGCTAAAGAACGTCTTTGTTCTTTCGTTGTATGATGCCTGGATATTTCAGGCCCATCAGAAGAAGCAGAGGTCATGACAACTTTGATAACCCCTTTTTTTAAGTCGTCGTTATGCCATTCTGGCTTAATTTCGATCATAGCCTTATACAGTTCAGCAGCAATGCGGCGGGACATGGTGACAATCATTGCCTTGCCGTCCATAACTTCCTGCCGTTGTTCAAAATGTGTGATAATGTCTTTAGCGACCTGTTTTATTCTATCAGCACTGCCGATAAGTGCCTCAAGCTGAGTCCATTTTGCTTTTGCTTTTTGTTGGGACTGGTCGTGACCCGTCCTTGCTTCTCCAGGAAGCAGATCTGCTTCCTCTACCAGATCATCATCAAGTTCTTTAATTAATTTCTTTCCTTCGCTGCTTAATACAATTTTTGCCAGACGGCTTTCATAGTAGATGCGGACAGTTGCGCCGTCTTGAACTGATTGTGCAATATCATAGATATCAACATAATTACCGAATACAGCCGGAGTATTGACATCGGTGTTTTCAATGGGAGTTCCTGTAAAACCGAGATACGTTGCGTTGGGGAGAGCGTCCCTCATGTATTTGGCAAAACCATAGACAATTTTTTTACCAATTACATTGCCATTCTCGTCTTTATCATCGATTGTTTTTGCCTTGAAACCGTATTGCGTTCTGTGAGCTTCGTCGGCGATAACTATAATATTGGTTCTGTCAGACAGTTTTTCGTACATAGCCCCGGTGGCTGAGCTGGCCGAAGCATCCGGTTGAAACTTCTGAATTGTGGTGAAAACCACGCCGCCGGATGCGACTTTTAATAAATCCTTTAATTGTTCCCTATTTTCTGCTTGTACCGGTTCCTGCCTGAGAAGTTGTTTTGAAGCGGCAAAGGTATCAAAAAGCTGATCGTCAAGGTCATTGCGGTCGGTGATTACAAGAATGGTTGGATTATCCATAGCAAGGACGATTTTCCCGGTATAAAAAACCATGGATAAAGATTTACCAGAACCCTGTGTGTGCCAGACAACACCGCCTTTTTTATCTCCTACAGGCTGGGACTTTACTCCAGGTACGCCATAAATTTCAGGGCTTTCAGAAACCCGTAGGGCACGGTCGCGACCATGCCCTACGGGATCCTTTTTGACATAACCGGAGGCACGAAGTGTTGATTCAACTGCTCTGTTTACCGCATAGTACTGATGGTACGCAGCTAGTTTTTTTACTGTTTGGATGGTTATGACACCTGTTTGCTGATCGGGCGCATTGCTATGCGCCCTTACAGATTTTTCAAAAACAATAAAATGGCGGATAAGGTCTAACAGTGTTTTTTTGTCGAGCATACCGCGAATTAAGATTTCCAGTTCCGCAACTGGCAGTGAATGGTCGCGACCATTCACTGCCGTGTCGGCTGTTTTCCATGCCATAAAACGGCTGTAATCGGAGGAAATTGTACCGGCTTTAGCTTCAAGACCATCGGAAATAATTAAAAAGGCATTGTAGGTAAACAGAGATGGAATTTCCTGTTTGTACGTTTGCAGTTGTTTAAATGCAGAATGGACAGTGGCGTTTTCATCTGCTGGGTTTTTAAGTTCAATAACCACAAGAGGTAAACCATTGACGAATAAAATTACATCTGGCCGTTTGTTAGTTCCATGGTCATTTCGACTGCGCTCGATGACTGTGAATTGATTCACCGCGAGAAATTCATTGTTCTTTGGGTCATTAAAGTCAATCAACCAGACCAGATCTCCCCGTTCGTTTCCATCTTTTTGATAGGTAACCTTAATGCCTTCGGTCAGCATCCGGTGGAAGGTTTCGTTATTGGTAATCAGTTCAGGGGAATTAAGCCGTTCTATTTGTTTTATGGCATCTTCGCGCGCTTCTGCCGGAATGTCCGGATTAATGCGGGAGACAGCGGATCTCAGCCTATCCAATAGCAAAACCTCTTCAAAAGAGGAGCGTTTTGTCGGGGCGTATCGCGATACGCCCGTACTACTGCTGTCCGGCGGTCGCTCCTGCACCTCCTGTGCCCGCGACACTTGGACATCCCTGTCCGGCGCAATATCAGGGCCGTAGATATATTGGTAGCCGTGTTTTTCGAGAAGTTCTATTGTGAAGGTTTCAATGGCGGATTCGGTAATTTTAGATGTCGTCATTGGTACCGCCTGTTTCTTTCCCAATCAGTTTTCTGACTTCTTCATCAAAATCTGAAATGTACTGTTTATCTTGAATGACACGGAATTTATCGTATTCATTCTCGGCTTTGATTTTTGCTTCCAGAGCGGAGATTTTCCCTTTATCCAGTAAAATGGGATAATCCGAAAGAGCAAGGAACTTGTCCAGAAATTGCACCCAGTCTTTCATGTTGGTGACAATGCCCCGGCGGGCGCGGTTTTCGGCCAAATCCAGGTAGGCTGTGACGATACGTTCCAATTCTTTGAGATGTTCCTGATTGAGATAGTTCTTAGCGATGGTGACATCGGATTTAAGAATTTTACCAACAGGGGCATTCTTCCAGGTTTTTAGACCCATGTAGAGTTTTTGAGCGTCGGCTTCGGTATAGATGATTTCGGCGGCAGTTCTACCTTGAATAGCCCAGTGCATTTTGTTCTGCACAGTGGCAAAAAACTCTTTGGTTGTTTCGTCGTTCCTGTCATAATCGGCGGAAAGGGCGTAAATATCAGTGATTTTTTGATAGAGCCTGCGTTCACTAAGGCGGATTTCCCGAATTCTTTCCAGAAGTTCATCGAAATAGTCCTGTCCGAAGTGTTTGATCTGCTTGAGCCGTTCATCATCCATGGCAAAGCCTTTGATGATGTATTCATGGAGAATCTCGGTAGCCCATTTACGGAACTCCGTCGCGCGGTGCGAATTGACACGGTAGCCCACAGCGGTTATGGCTCTCAGGTTGTAGTAGAGAACCTCTTTTTGCTGAGTTTTACCTTCGATAGCGCCATGCTGAGTGGTTAGTGCAAATTTTGCACATACCACTTGTTCATTCAATTCACCTTCCTCAAAGATTTTTTTCAAATGCTTTGAGATTACGCTCCGGTCCTTCTGAAACAGTTCGGCAATGAGCTTCTGACTAAGCCACAGGGTTTCATTGTAAAAATAGACATCGATGTTGACTTTGCCGTCAGCAGTCTTGAAAAGGACGAAGTTGGGAAACTTTTCAGGGAGGTTATTGGCCATATAAATCATCCTTATCCCAATTTGTAGGATTATTTTTGATATAATCGGTTATACGATGTAATGATTCATCATCGCGGATGATTACATCATAAAACGATTTTTGCCATTTAAAATTCCTGTTCCCTGCCAGATGTATCATTTTCGATGATGTTGTTTTAAATGCACCGATCAATTCCGGAATTGGTTTTATTTTTTTATCCCGTAGGGAACGGTCGTTGTCATCCCGTAGGGAACGGCGACCGTTCCGTACGGGAATCAATAATTTTCATATCTTCACCCTCACTTCACCGCTCATCAGCTTGGGTAAAAGAATGTCGCGGAGTTTTTCGAGGGTGCGGATTTGGATGTAGTTTTCTCTTTTTTTTCTGAATAAAGGTTGAATAGTACTTTTGAATTCCATTAAGTAAAATAATGGGGATATTCTTAGCGAGCTATTACCAATTTCTCCAAGACTCAGATTTGGCTGAACTGCATGAACAATTTTCCCATCCATTACTTCACGAAACATTGACGATTTCATGAATAGATAAATGAACTCTGGGTAGCATTTGTCAAGATTTGCCCTTAGTATTGCAATTGCTTTATTCGTATTCGCTGGTAGAATATCACTGGTAGTAATGGCAATACGACCAATTGTACCTGCAATGCTGCATAATATATCGCCGTCCTGAAGGATAGAACGGCTTAAATATTTATGCGTTTCAGCACTAATTTTTGCAAACTTCTCCCAGATAAAGTCACCAGTATCTGTGATTGATTCCGCTTTTACAAAGTTCACTCCTGTCTCAGTAAATTGGTGTCCCAATGTTGTTGGAGTTGTCCCTTTTGTAATTACAACACATAGGTCCCCAAGCGTCCCTTCTCCCCACCCCTCATCCGCATCCTCCGGTTGCTGAGCCTGTCGAAGCACAAACCACTGCCGAAACAACGCCTCCGCCATGGCTTCCAGCGTCTTGTTCTGGCGGTGCAGAAGGTCGATCTTGTCGTCCAGGCTGGAAAGAACCGTGGCAATTGCCTTTTGTTCGGGGAGAGGGGGAAGGAGGAAATCATGTGCAAAAACAACGTCGTTTTGTACTCTTTGTCTTCCAGAGCTCCCAGTCATAGAACTTATAGCAATCTCCCTAAATTCTGGAGATAATGCAAGGTAATATAAAAAATGTTTATCACTTTCGTTGTTTTTTTCTCTTAAAACTATAAATTCAGTTGAGCCAAACCCTATTTCATTTTCTTCTAGAATATCAACGAAAGATGTTTTTCCATTCTCCAAACTTGGTGTAATTCTAGCTACCAATGTATCACCATTTCTAAACTTAACTCCACCATTATACCGTTCGATTTCATACTTTGGTATCTTTTTGGTAAATGGTTGCAGTACCTCCATTGGAATTTTTTTTGCTATCGCTCCTTTTTTCAATGATTCAAAAGGATTAATTTCGGCCACTTCCCCCGGCTTACATTCCTTCCACGGTTGGTGAGCCTGTCGAACCACACTCATACCAGCCCCCGCCCTGAGCCTGCCGAAGGGTTCACCTTTCCCAGCATCTCCACTGCTCCAATATCCATCTTTGAAAACGCGAACCATTTTTTCCCCAGGTCTTTTAATGAAGCGCCAAAATGATACAATTCTGTTTCATCGATAATGATAAACCGGTCATGGGAAGCGTTGAACTGTTTTATTGCCAGGGGAGGATACTGCTCATTGAACTTTTTTACGTCTGTTTCAAACTGTCTGGAAATATTTTTTGTGAGAATCGTCACAGCCACTGACTTTTTTCTCTTGGCGAAGAGCGACAAAACCGAATCATCTACATAATTATCGATAAGGATAATTGACATCTTTGCAGACCTGACAAGATCAGAAACAAACTTCCAGGCATCAAAGACCTGGCCGTCGTAAAAAACACCCTGCTTTGGTTTAAGTGATTTATCTTCTATAGCAGTAAGCACTCTGTCGACTTTTTTGTCGGTCTCGATTTGTTTGAGTTCCAGGCTGTCCAGCCGTTGAAAAACCTGAGCATTGTCTCTTAAAAAACGTCGCATTGCTACAAAGGCGTTCATAATTTGAATGCTGACTTTGACTGCTGTTTCACTGCGAAGGACTGCCGAAAGCATTGCCACGCCCTGTTCAGAAAAGACATAGGGAAGATATCTCCTTCCGCCCCAACTTGAGGTCGCAAATTGCGACCTCAAAGATTCTGCTTCTTCTGCGGTTAATTGAAAACAGAAATGCTCTGGAAATCGTTCAATATTCCGCTTTACCTGCTCATTCAATCTTTTGAGTTCAACTCCATATAATAATGCCAAATCCTCATCCAGCATTACCTGAAAATCGCGAATAGTGATAATTTTTCTTTGAATACTTTCGCTTGTTATTATCTCACTCATACCAGTTTCACCTTCTTCAGGTTTTCCAGTATAACCTTATTCAGTTTGGCCTCCTCCTTCAACTGTGCCTCAAACTCTGCCTTCAGGCTGGTAAAACGCTCATTAAAATCAAAATCATCTTCATCATCAGGAAGCCCAACATATCTCCCTGGAGTAAGCACATAATCCAGTTCTTTCACCCGTTCGATACTGGCAGAGTTGCAGAAGCCTTTTATATCTTCATATTTGCGCAGGGAACGGTCGCGACCATTCTCTGCGCCCCGCCAGGCGTGGTAGGTCTCAGCAATCTTCAAAATATCTTCATGGGAAAGTTCCTTTGTTCGCCTGTTGATTAAATGCCCTTCATTTCGAGCATCAATGAAAAGAATCTCATCCGTCCTGTTCCGGTAACCTTGGCCTGAGCTAGTCGAATGGGCGCCATTGGCCTTATTGCGCGATAGAAACCAGAGGCTGGCCTGGACTTCCCCCAATATCTCGGACACTCAGTTAAGCTTATAGCCGATATTAAGTTAACAGGAGTAAATAATGGGTACAAGAAGAAAAAACGACAAGCAATTTAAGATTGATGCAGTGAACCTGCTAAAAAATAATAATAAAAATGCTACAGAAGTAGCAAGCGACCTGGGGATAAGGCAGGATTTACTCTCTAGATGAAAAAGAGAATTGGCCGAAGACAACAAGAAATCTTTTACTGGCAATGGGAATACCCGTGACGAAGAACTATTGAGGATGAAACGAGAGATTGTAGATTTACAGGAAGAGCGTGATATACCAAAAAAAGCCTTGGCCATTTTCTCATGGATTGTGCAGCCGTCATATCTCGGTTCATCCCCACGGGTGTGGGGAATACACAATATTCTAGTCGATTGATTATTCTATTTTCGGTTCATCCCCACGGGTGTGGGGAATACGCAAATAATATTTGGGAATTTTTTTCTTTTCTCGGTTCATCCCCACGGGTGTGGGGAATACTCGGATTTAAATAAATGGACTACCTG
>DYNZ01000102.1 GCA_020720805.1 Leptospira biflexa
CAGGCTCACCATACAAGTTTATCGAAGCATCGATGCTTATTGGTAGAAAACCCGAAAACCAAAGTGTTTCGAGTATATATCAGGAGCGGAGCGACTTTTTAGCCTCTTCCCAAAGCAAATCTTTTTCTGCATCGCTTAATCTGGAAAAGGAGTCAAGGGTTTGATCCAGGGGGCGATTTGGTAGCTTGCCTTGCTGAATTTCCAGCATGCGCAGGAATCTCGCCTCAAATTTTCGGTTTGCCATGTGCAGGGCGGTTTCCGGGTCGATCTGTCGGTGTCTGGCCCATTGCGCCAGAGCAAAGAGTAGATCGCCAAACTCCTCCTCTTCATTGTCATGGCTGGCTGCCTGCTCTAACTCCTGCATCTCTTCATGAATTTTCCGTAGAACCTCTTTGCTGTTTTGCCAATCGAAATGGAGTTTTGCCGCTTTTTTTCCGGATTTGTAGGCCCGAAAAAGGCTGCTTAATGTGACCGGCAGATCCGCGAAGGGGTTCAATACCGTAACCGTCTTTTCCTGGCGCTTGATCTGATCCCAATTGCGTAGAACCTCAGCGGTCGTATCGGCCTTTACATCAGAGAAAACATGAGGGTGGCGGCGAACTAACTTATCACTTAACTGTTCCAATACATCATCAATGGTAAAGTTGTTCTGTTCAGAGGCAATTTCCGCATGGAGAAAGACCTGCAAGAGTAGATCTCCCAGCTCTTCCTGTAAAGCCTTTGGATTGCCTTGATCTATAGCTTCTAACACCTCGTAACTCTCTTCGATGAGATTGGCGCGCAGGCTGGTATGGGTCTGTTCTCTATCCCAGGGACATCCATCGGGAGCGCGCAATCGGCTGACAATCTCTTTTAAGCGTTGGTAAGGGCTCATTGGATCTTTCTCTTTCGGCTTTCAATGGATATCTTTTTTTGCAATATAATTTTTTCGTCAATGGCGAGGGAAATCAAGAGAGGTAGCGAGGGCTTTTCCAGGTTGATAAGGGATTTTTTATCCGGAATATGTATATATTGCGGAAACTGTGTAAAGAGCCGCTCGAGCAGGGAAGGGCTTAGCTCAAGGGAAAAAACCTTCATCTCACTGGCAACCCAGGACTCTTTGATACGCCAGAGTCTGCGGCTGATTTCCTGTTCTCCCAATTTGATTTGCAGAGTAATTTTTTTATGGATAAGATTGAGATTCTCTTTTTCTCCTCTGTTTTCAACTGTAGCATAGATGCGAATCGATTTTATATCTTGATTGTAGGTTGCAGACAATGTGAATAAAAAATCGTCTTGTTGAACCGATTGTGGCTTACCAAGATTATGAATTTGACCCTGAAAATGGTTCGTAAAATATGCAAAAATAACCGCTAGAATAATTAGATCAGCAAACATGATCCAACGACCCCAGCGTCTCGTTGGCTTCGTGCCGTTTTTTGATATTTGTTCCTCAGAATTAGGCCGGTAGCTGGAGTAGTACTTCATGTGGTCAATCCGCAGCGGGCGAGTATTTTTTGTAATTCCCATAAAAGCTGCTCCGGGCCGCCTCGATAATTGCCCTCCCTTTGCAACAGGGTGTCGGCGCTCCAACCGGCAAGATAGGCAGAAGAAGCAGCGGCGATAAAAGGATCCATGCCGGTTGCTGCCATACCTCCAATGAGGCCGGACAGGATATCTCCAGACCCCCCCTTCGCTAATAGCGGATTCCCTGTTGGATTGACGAAGAATGCTCCAGATGGCGAAGCTATTACGGTGTCGGCTCCTTTTACCAGGAGGTGCAGACCGCTGGATCGGGAAAGCTGCGTCACTGTGGAGACCTTATCGTTTTCCAGGTTTGCCAGCGTTAGCATGGATGAGGTGGATTCGGATAGAGGAGATGGAAACATAGCCTGAAGTTCGCCGTGGTGCGGTGTTGCCAGTATAAAACGACCCTTTTGAAAAAAATGTGCATAGTGCTTCGGTTCCAGCAGGCGCGGTAAACAGTAACAGGCGTCAGCATCAAGGATAATTGGAGCATTGATCTCTTGTTTGATAAAGATCTCCACGAAATCAGAAAGAATCTGGATGGATAGAGGATCGCGTCCAAGACCTGGACCAATGATAAAACTCTGCCTGTGTCTGGGAGATTTATCTAAAAGTGCAGAGAGCGTACTTTTCCATTGATGCGGTTTGACAGCGTGAATTTGCAAAAAATTATTTTTTCCAGCTAGATGCGACGCGCTTTCTTCTCTGGTATAGAGATGCACAAGACCAGCTCCACCGGCCTGGGCGGCCTGTGCTGTTAGCATAGCGGCACCTTCCATGCTTGGCGAGCCAGCAATAATATGCGCCACGCCCCGCTGGTATTTGTGACTATCTGGCGGCAGTAACGGAGGCAGAAAAGCGGAGCCAGAAAAAAAATCTTTCTCTTCCAGGATGTGTCCCTGCAAGGAGGCGCTCTGGAGAAGGTGGCGCGGAAAACCAATATTCAAGGCATGAATTTGTCCACAGGCCATACGACCTGGTAGGGTATAGAGGCCAACTTTGGGCAGACCCATCGTGTAGGTAAATTCAGCCTGAAACCAAAGCTTCTCTTTGCCCAGTGTACCGGATCCATTGATCCCAGATGGGATATCGATGGCGATCCTTGTGACATACGGATTGTTCTGCTGATTCCATATTTGGGCCAATTCGGCTGCCAGTCCGGATAAAGGAGAGCTAAGACCTGTACCGAAAACAGCATCAACAAGGATGACTGGCCCGGTCATGGTTTGCAGGAGTCTGGCGAAATCATCTGCGCTATAGAGCTGCTGACTAGAGACCTGTTGGCGTTGCAGGATGTTCCAATAGAAGGCGGCAGTGGGAGAGAAGGATTCAGGTGGCCAGAGAAGACAAAGGTGAAAAGGGAGTTCGGCATTGTGCAGAAAGTGCGCCAGCACCAGACCGTCGCCGCCGTTATTTCCCTTGCCCGCAAGTATAACAACCGTAGCAGGTAAAAATTTTTGAATCTCTTCGAAAACAGCCTTGCCGGCCCATCCCATTAGCAGTTCGCCTGGCAGGCCATAGGAGTCAATGGATTCTTTATCGATGGCAGCGATTTCTGCAGCGGAAACAAGTTTTTTCATGGCATGTGCTTCATGATTGGTTTAATGAGACCAGAGAATCAATTCTAAACCGATTCTATTTGCGTAAAGCGAAACAATATTACCCCTGGAATCAGCCAAAAAATTGCGCCAGGATTCGTCAGGACCAAACAGGGTCAGTTTTCGGTTGCTGACTAGGTCACCTCCGCTGTCAAAAAGTCGAAGTAGAACCTGATTGTAATTTTCGGATGACCAGAAATAGACGATTTCATCATCGAGGGCGGCGAATAGCTCGTTTTGTGGCTCTAAAAATTCTGTAAAAAATTTCCATTGGGCTTTTGGTGTTGTTGGTAATAAAAATATTTTTCTATATTTAAAGCGGTTGTCTTTATAAAAAGATACGCTCGTGTATATATCTGGCTTTTTGTCGGGAGAGAGTAAAACATTTTCAATAAACAATTTATACCCTTCGCTTTTTGCCTGATCATCCAGAGCTGCGATATCTGTACTGTTGATCGAATGTTGAAAACCAAATTTCTTATCCTCAAGATGATAGATATAGACACCCCATTGGTCGCTTGCTTTGCGGAAAATGATTCCCAGTCTATTTTTGGGAAGGCTGATCAAAGCGCTAATTCCCGGAAAGGGAGTTTTCGCGGCTTCATCCATCCATAGCTCACGGACAACGGTGCGCTGTTTGTTGAGAATGAGGATTTTAAAGTAGGAGGTTGGCGCGTGCTCTTTGGTGTAACCGTTTGAATAGTTCTGCTGAAATTCCCTTTTCTCTTCACTAAGGCGTACGCTCACGGCGATGTTGTCGTCATAGTCTACAGCGATGTGGCGCGGAGAAAAGAGAGGCAGCTCTGTTATTTTAAGATTTGAGGATGCTTTTGAGATAAACCGTCCGGGGGAAGCGTTCAGTTTTTCATTGCTTTGGATCTTTTTTTTGAGCTCTGCAACAATGGTATCCAGATAGGGTTGATTTTCTGTCTCCTTGACTGGTTTTTCGCCTTTGGTGACATTGCGAATGAGTTCCTGGACTTCACCATTTTTTCTCGAGATAATGAGTATTTTATTACGATAGTGGTTTACAATATAGTAGAAAGTTTCATTCCAGTGAACGGCTTCTGGGGTGAAAAAAATACCGGTATCATTGCGTAAAACCGATAGCTCCGCCGGCTCCTTGCCAAAGGGTATCAGAATGCTCTGGCGTGGGCTCATATCATCGACTTTCCAGCGCGCGCAGGAAAGAGTAACGCCAAGCAACAAAGTTAGCAGTAAAAGATGTCGGAAAGCGGTAATCATAGATGTTGTCTCAGTCCAATATAAGGTAGCCCCAGAAAAAACGGGCCTCTTGCAAGAGTGGCCTCAGTTATCGCTATTTGTCAAGTATTACCACAGAGATCACTCTCTCTCCATACAAAAAGAGATTGGCGGCAATGCTTGACAGGGGATGGAATTGTTCTTTCTTGGAAGCGTTTTGTCAGGACGCATAAAGCGAACAGGATTGGTTCGATGCGGATCATTCCATTACCCTGAAATTCGAGAAGCTACAGGTTGGATATCCGGTGAAAAAAACAGATCGATCAAAAATTTCCCATTACTTTGAATATCTCCTGGTTTGGAATCTTATGATTCTGGTGAATCTGATTCCATACACCTGGCTCCATAGCTTTGCAGGCTTATTGGTCAGGATTCTTCTGCCGTTTTTCCCTGGAGCCCGCAAAAGGGTGGAGGAGAATATTCTTCATTTTAAGCCAGATTTGCATCCAGATGAGCGACGAAAATTTGTGATACGCAACCTTACCCACACCCTGCGCGTGACACTGGAGGTGTTTCAAACGGGAAAATTTCGGAGTAAAAAGTTTCTGGATCGCTATATCGAGATAGCGGATTCCTACTCTATCGATGTTCTTAAAAATCGGAGCCAGGGCGTCATCGCCATTGAAGGTCATTTTGGCAACTGGGAGCTGCCAATACTCTATTATCACCATTATGGCGTTGATATTGCCTATTCGGCCAAGCATCTCAAAAACCCCCTGGTGGATCGTACGCTAGAAAAGAAGCGGCAGGGATATGGCGGGAAATTGGTTTATTTGAGCCAGTCCTCTCGCTTTATAAAGGAGCTAAAGCGGGGAAATGTTGTCGGTCTGGTCGCAGATCAGGACGCTGGCCGTAACGGTATTTTTGTCGATTTTTTGGGTCGTCCGGCCTCCACTTACACTGGTCCTGCCGTTCTTTCTTATCTAGCTCAGGCTGATATTGTCCTAGCTACTTGTCTTTATCAGGGAAAGGGGCGGTATCGTTTGCAATTAAAGCCAGTTCATTCCGGATCGGATAATAGCCAGTATGCTCATGAGGAAGAGGCCCATTTAAAAATCACACAAAGATGGAGCCAGGTTTTAGCCAATGAGATCGAAAAGGTTCCAGAACAGTATTTCTGGGTTCATCGACGCTGGAAAACAAAAAAAAGGTAATTGCGAGATAAAGAAATTGCTTTTTTTAGGCTCTTGCTTTGTACTCATTTGTATGAAAGAGGTCAGTCTCTTTTCAGCTTACATAAATATGGAGAAAAATAATGAGAAAATTTGGTTTTTTTTTGGCCGCTCTAGTCATGAGCGTTGGTTTTGTTAGCGTTGCGGATGCGAAATGCTACCATTTTAGCAATGGGGGAGAATATAAGGTGTGCGTTTCCGGCGACTCCTTTTCAGATCGGAAAAAAGCTATGGAGATCTGCAAACAAGCCAAAGGCTCTGATTGTGGCAATGTTTCCAGCTATTCCAGCTCCTGCCATAGCAATTCCAACAAATGCTATGACGCCAACGGTCGCAACCATCGCTCGCTGAGCGGCTATTAATTCATATTTAGGTTCCATTTTGGTCGTTTTGATCAAAATGGAACCTATTCTGACATGTATCAGGGGCTCTTCCTGAAAGCGAAGAGTTGAAAGATACAGATTTTGAGAAAAAAACCGGCATTTCTGCCGGTTTTTTTTTGTGCGTGCATTGATTTCGATCAGGCCTTTTTTGCCTTGCGCAGAAATTTCACCCCGAAAAAGACTCCAACTGCAATCGCCAGGAGAACAATACCGATTAATGGACGGTAGAAAATCCAGGCAAGAGCTATGGTGATGAATGAGAGGACAAAAGCGATGATTCCGGAGAAAAAGGAGACTCCCATGCCAAGGATATCTCCGAGGAAAGGAATCACATCTGCTACAACCACCAGAGGCTTGAAGATCATGGAGATGCCTGCGAACATCAGAATAAACCCGACAAGACGCAGAATCCATGTCATCGTTTTTGCAGAAGATACCTGCCCGGCAATCATTTGATCCGCTGTTTTTGTTCCTTCGCTAAGACCGCCTACTGTCCGGTCGCCGAAGGGAGCGCTGGCAATCTGGCTGCCATTTAGTTTGCCGTATACAGAAACTGTGGTCGCTTTTACCACGCTGAAGGTGATTTTATAATCGCCTATGCGCGGAGTCGAAGGATTCGAGCCAACGTACAATTCGCTTACGCCATCTCCGGCGCCCTTATAGAGAGCCCCTTTTAAATCCGGAGGCAATGTGGAGGAGATCTCAGAGATTTTTACCTGTACAGGAGTGCTGGAGCTGATGCTGGTCATAAGACCTTTGCTTAGATCATAAGCGCCCACTTTTGCTCCGCCGGCAGTAAAGGTTTCTGTCTTATACCGCATCTCAGGGTTGCGATACCGCTCCTTGTTTTTTTTGAAATTGCTGGAGTTGATTGCGCTGGAGGACCACTCTTTTGCGTACAAGTATTCCGTAATAGTCCTTTCGCCGCCTCCCAGCTTTTTCTCTTTTTCCTCCTTTTTATTCTCTTTCCACTGGTACATCTGGACATTGCGGAAAACCTTGATCGCGTTCGGATCGCTGATGTTGAACAGTGTGTCCTTGGCGGGATCAGTGACTGTCACCTTACCGGATGTGTGGATCCATTTACCATTTAAAGAAGCGTCCACTTTGTCGGAAGTAACACTCTGAACTTCGCCTTTAACGCCTTTCAGGCTTTTCAAGGTTTTTACTTCGTTTCCTTCGTTCCACCAGAGAACAACAAAGGATGCAAGAAATAACAACAAACCAAACCCTACGCTGGCAATGGATTGCTGCAAACGGCTAAACCAGGACTGGCTTGTCTCTTCTGTGAAACTACTGCCGCTATCTTCACTACTATTATCATTATCTTCATCGTATCCCATTTATTTTCCTCCTGTTGAGTGGTTGTTTTAACAAATTGAATCGCATACAAAATATGCCTAAAAGAAATTGGTTTTTCCCTTGCAAAGCTCCTGGATGCCAATTCTGACTGCGCAAAAGCCTTGCAAAGGGTTAGCGAGGTGATGCATACCGAAATTTTCGCAAGCGGAAATTTCGACGATTTGGATCATTGCACCAGTACAGTATAAAACCACGAAGAAAGAGGTGAATGATCGTTTTCTAAAAAAAATCTCACAAAAACAAAGCAAACCGGCTTCTATACTAAAGGCATTTTGGTTTTCGGATATCGCAAGGCAATGCCAGCGATGTAGAAGTACCCTTTAGCCAGTATTTACTGTTTGCAATGGACTTTGTCCTGCAACCGTTAATGCCAAGGTCGAAATGGACGCGGTTATGGCATTGCCCAACCGGTCAAATTCGATGCTTATTGGTATA
>DYNZ01000299.1 GCA_020720805.1 Leptospira biflexa
ACTAAATGGAATGCCTGGGTAGTAATGCTCTAATCAGACAACAAAAGGAGAAAACATCATGATAAAAAAAGCATTGCTGGTTGGAGTTGATGATTACGCCCCCGTTGGTCCAGGCGGGCCCGACTTACGCGGTTGTGTGAACGATGTCCGCGATATGGCCAACACCTTGAGCGTGCTTGGCATCATCCCGCCATCACCGCGTACCATGCGCATCCTCACCAATTCGCGCGCCACGCGTGCAGTCTCAGTGGGATAAATCGCCTTGAGAGGCTTTCCTGTCTGCGCTGCAAGAGCGGAGTCATGATCGCAAAAGGCTCCTATTTCACTAAAATGTAACCCTTGGGTGTATAGGCCGGTCGAATCCGCGTTGATGAGCAGACATTCGGGTTAGCTCGGGGCTGAGGGAGCTTACGGGGTCATTGACAAAATCTACGAGCTCCTGATCCACAAGGTCCATGATTACGAAGGGACATTACCCTTTGCGAGCAAAATATTGCGAAAAGTATGAAAAAAAGGAGGTTTATATGTATAAAAAAATGATGAGTCTATTTTGCGTTGTTGTTTTTAGCATATTTACAGCGAGTTATGTCTCGTCAGCTTATGCTAAAGAAGAATCTTCGAAACTGGCAAGCCATCCACTTAAAAAGCTGATGATCAATAAAAAGGCTTTTGATGATGTAAATGACCTCATTATTCGAACGGTGTCAAACCTACCGGAGTGTAAAAAGTGTCCTGCTGCTAAAAATGCTGCTGTAAATTTTGAAAAGGCAGCCAAGAAACTCGAGATGATCAATAAAAACCTGAAGTATTTTCAGTCCGATACCGATGCGCTTGAGCCAAATGAAAAGGCTGCTGTACTCATGATTTACAAGAGCATAGTAGACAGTGCCCTTACAACGAAAATGATCTTAGAAAATTTGATTGCACCTTTTTCTGAAGGCCAGATGTACAAAGCAGCGCCTCCACCGAGCGGCCTACCAGCAGGATCGTGGGTGGCGGCAGCACAAGGCTGTGCTGCTGTTATAGCTGGCATGGTTTCAGGCGTAGTGTTGGATTTAGACGAACATCTCTGTCCGCGCACCACGCCGGAGGACGAGTGCAGAGCAGCTGGCTGCAGTTGGTGCTGGTTCGATGATGGTACCTGTGATGGAGTGGAAGATGGAACCGGGCAGAGTCAGAATCCCTGTTGTGAATACTTCTACAATGAATCTTGGTGTGCTGATGTACCAGGCTGCACATGGACTCCGAGATATTTATATGGATATTGCAGTAGTAGTTGGTGTCCTCCTTCTATTGCACCGTAATGGTGGTTGTGTAAATCGGCACAGAAATCTTAGGGCTGGAGCGAGAGGCTTACGAAAACGAGACTGGAACCTGGGGATGCGGTAAGGCAATCGGCAATATTAAATCATTCCAAACCAATCGCCAAAGCGCAGACA
>DYNZ01000300.1 GCA_020720805.1 Leptospira biflexa
AGTGGGCACTTTTTCGATAATAAATTGGGCACTTTTTAACTTGTAAAAAACATTGTGATACTGTTTGCATGGAATCGAAGTCCAGTAGAACGCTCATAGCGATCTGTCAGGCAATTAGTAAGGCGCTGAGCACGATTGCTGTCACGTGTATTTAATGATGACACAACCTTGAAACCTGTTGCATCATTGTTAATATAGTCGCACGAATCATTGTGAATGGAAATCAACGCCACCGCGCGATAACCATTCAAGCGGCTATCAAATTCGTTTAGCAAATCCACTTGATAACCTGTCGCCGCAAGGCTCTTTTGTACCATAGTGGCAATTTTCAAATTGAGAGCTGCTTCTGTCAATTTCACTTGTCCATTGGCATCTAGACAAACTACACCCGAACCACTACCGTTGTCACCAGCGATAATCCCAATACGTAATTGAGGCGGAGGAGTGTTAATTGGGGTGCTATTAATTGTCTGAACCTTTTCGGGAAATTTATTATATAGGTCAATTGAAAGCGGAATGACAATAGCAAGTGTGAACAATAATATTAGAATTGGCACACGATAAATGTAAATCACTCGAAAATGATAAAGAATATCTATCTTGAATTTCCCCCACCATAGATCACGTTTGGCTTTCTTGATTATTTTTTTTCTTTCACGTTCCGCTTTATCCTTTGTGGCTTTTTGCCTTGCTTGTTCTTCAGTTTTCAAACGCGCTTTTTCGGCAATCTCTTGCTCTGCTTTTTCGCGGGCAGGCTTTTCAACAGCAACCCCAATCTTATACGCCCGCGCCCGCAAAGCACGCATGAGCATTTCATAGCCATCGTCCTCAAATAAATCCACCCAATGCCATCTTCTCAGGCTTTCGAGATTGTCACATTCTTCCAGCCTAGCAGGAATGATAAAAATCTCGCCTTCAGGTTTTTCCATCGCAGTATCAAGAGCAAGGCGCACTTCTTTTTGTCGAAACCCTGCTTGATTGAACTGCTTTGAAAGGCAAACTACCACCACGTCCGCTTCGCGGACAGCCTTACGGATTTCCAATTCCCAATCCTGCCCTGGGAGGAGTTTGGCTTTGTCGAGCCATGCGTCCACGCCGTCTTGGGTCAGGCGGGAGTAAAGTCCGCGCACGGGGTCACGGTCCGCGTGGGCATGGCAGAGGAAGACTTTGAGGGGGCGATTGTCCATAAGGATGAAGGATAAATGAGGAAGGATGAATTATCCAAACTCAGCCAAAATTTTCTTTATCTTTGCGGAGGAAATATCAGATTGCTCGGTCTTTGAGTAAATTGTTACGAGGATGACAGCCGTTGCTGTTTTTAGATAGTAAATTACGCGATAACCGCCGCTCTTGCCGCGAGATACGTCACTATTGCGAATACGAACTTTGAAGATTGTGTAGCCCGTACCCTGCACCTGGTCGCCGATAAATTCCC
>DYNZ01000301.1 GCA_020720805.1 Leptospira biflexa
GTGAAGTAAGTTCTTGTAACACCCACGCAGGTTTTGGATTGAATTCACCGTTTTTGAATAATTCACGGCTTGAATCAAAAACAGCAGCGCCTTACTCAAGAATTGCCACTATTAATACTTCAAATAGTTTTCATTGACATTGAAAACTATTTGAAGTATTATTTCATTATGAATGAAATTCAATGGAAATCACGCTGGAATAAAGATCAAATCAAAGCCATGCTTTTGGAACAATTCCAGGCATTCTGGCAACGAGATACCGGCATTGTTCGTACCCAACTATCAGAAGTTGAAAAGGCGAAGGATGTCCCCCATGCCGTTATCGTGTCCGGCCTCCGTCGGGCTGGGAAATCCACTCTGTTGGCGCAGATGGCACACCTTTTAGGTGAAAATCAATTCTACTATATCAATTTTGAAGATGACCGTTTTCTGGGCTTCCAGGCAGAAGATGCAACTGATCTTCACCAGAATTTGATCGAGTTATTTGGGGAACGAAAAATATTTGTTATTGACGAAGTTCAAAACGTCACAGGATGGGAACATTTTGTGCGTCGTTTTATGGATATGGGGTTTAAGTTCTACATCACAGGTTCAAACGCATCGCTGCTCAGCAAAGAATTGGGAACACGCCTGACGGGTCGCTACGTTCCCATCGAATTGCTTCCGTTTTCCTTCAAAGAGTTTATGCAATTTCGGGGGGAAGTTATTCCCGATCTAAACCGCATGACCACCGCAGATCACGCTCGATTGCAGAATTCCCTGCAATCCTACTTACAACTGGGTGGCATACCAGACGCTCTGAAATATCCACAACTCCCCTTATTACGGACGCTCTATGATGATGTCTTATATCGTGATATTGCCACGCGCTATCGACTTGATGCCGTAACAATCATCAAAGAACTGGCGTTTTACCTGATGAGCAATCCCGCCAGTTTGATTTCTTTCAACAAACTCAAAGAGCGATTTCAGGTCGGAAGCGTGAATACCATAAAAAGTTATATTGGGTACATGGAAAATAGCTGGCTGTTCTTTACGCTGAATGTGTATGATTATTCTGTGAAACGCCAGCAGATTGCTCCCAAGAAAATTTATAGTATTGACACAGGGCTGGCAAACGCAGTCGGATTTGGCTTCTCGCCCAACACAGGCAAGTTTCTGGAAAACCTAATCTATCTGGCGCTCAGGCGGAAAACGAAAGATATTTATTATTTTTCATCACCAAGCGGGTACGAGGTTGATTTCTATCTACCGCAGAAGCAACATCTGATTCAAGTTACGCAAAATCTGGATCACCCCGCAGTGCGTGATCGCGAGTTCCGCGCATTGCAGGATGCCATGCAAAGTGTAAAGGTACAAAGCGCTTTGATCCTGACCGACTCCAATGCGGAACCAGTTGAGATAAATGGCATTCCAGTGGAAATAC
>DYNZ01000103.1 GCA_020720805.1 Leptospira biflexa
GGGTTGCGGCAGAAAGGATACAATAACTCTTCTCTCGCCTCTCACCGCATATCTGAACGTTTGAGAAAAATTATGTTTTGTGGTTTTTACGAGACAATTAAAGTTCAACAGAGTGAACGGATTCAAATTGATCTCGAGGTTGAGTTGCCTGGATTGCTGGGCCATTGTTAAGCTTCTGAACCCTTTGATTATGCTGGGGTTTACCTTAATAGGGGGTAGTCGGTTAGCGTCACCTCCCCTGTTTTATGATGTGTGTGTACCAGAAATCACACCACCCGCTTTACATTATTTGTATTGTATGTCAATGATTACATCCAGTTATAACGTGTACTATTTTCTATGCGATTTGGCCATGCCATGAATATATTCACAGGTGACGCTAACCGACTACCCCCTTTACCTTAAAATATACCCCAGGCCTCATTGATGATGATAAGAATAGTGTTTTTTCATGAGAGTGTTACTTGAACGATAGAATCCCAGTTATTGATCTATTTGCCGGGCCAGGCGGTTTTGCAGAAGGTTTTTCTTCATTTCCTTCCGGTGCAGAAAAGCATTTCAGAATCTGTCTTTCCATTGAGAAAGATCCGTATGCTCACAGGACATTAGAGTTACGCAGTTTTTTTCGACAGTTTCCGCGTGGTCAGGTACCAGAAGATTATTATCAATATCTCAGAAAAAAACTTTCTCGTTCGGATCTTTTTTCTGCATGGCCAGAAGAAAGCAGAGGAGCGCAACATGAAGCATGGCTGGCTGAACTTGGGTCAGATGGTCTTTTGGATAAAGAAGTTGATAACAGGATAGAAGCGGCCCTTAATGGCGCTCATAAATGGGTACTCATTGGCGGGCCACCATGCCAGGCATATTCAATTGTGGGCAGATCCAGAAACAAAGGTAATAAAAAATATGTTGCCGAAGAGGATAAACGGCATTTTCTATACCGGGAATATCTGAGGATTATTGCCAGGCACTGGCCTCCTGTTTTTGTCATGGAAAATGTCAAAGGTATTCTTTCGAGCAGAGTAAATGGCCGCAGAATCTTTGATCAGATCCTCAGTGATCTTCACGACCCCGCTGCCGCTCTAAAGAGCGAAACAGGTAACTCTAAAGCATCCTTCACATATAAAATTTTTTCCCTTACGCAGCCTGTATCATATCCAGTTGAAGACGGTTGTAATCAGTTTTCTCCAAATGATTTTCTTATATTGAGTGAAGGATACGGCGTCCCACAAGCTCGACATCGAGTTATTCTGGTCGGTGTTCGCCAGGATTACAAAAATATTATTCCCAAACATCTGATCCCTCAAAATTTGGTCAGTGTCTCCACTGCCATCGAAGACCTGCCAAAGCTTCGCAGTGGACTATCTCGGGAGGAAGATCTTTTTTCTTTGTGGGAGGAACGGGTTTGGGAGCTAATTGATGATAATGAGCTTTTCGATACAATCTGCAACGATTATGACGTATCTCTGCAAGATCAGATAGATAAGGCTCTTTCAGGCCTTAAAAGTGGGGCGCTTTATGGACGTGGCAGTGAGTTTATTCCTTTCGACGGAGTCCGGCATGATGACTGGTTTTTCGATCCGCAATTGAAAGGGGTTTGCAATCATACTTCCAAATCTCATATGTCCACTGACCTGCACAGGTATCTCTTTGCGGCGTGTTTTGCAGAAGTTTACGACAGGTCGCCGGTTTTATCCGAATTTCCTATGAAATTGTGGCCGAATCACAAAAATGCTCACAGTGCAACAGGATTCATAAACTTTTCCGACCGGTTTCGAGTTCAGCTTGCTTCAAAACCGGCAACAACCGTGATGAGCCATATTGCAAAGGATGGGCACTACTACATCCATTATGATGCATCCCAGTGTCGGAGCCTGACAGTAAGGGAGGCTGCCCGCTTGCAGACGTTTCCTGACAACTATTTTTTTGAAGGGCCACGAACCCAACAGTATATTCAGGTGGGGAATGCTGTCCCACCTTTGCTTGCGCATCAGATAGCTGAAATAGTACATGATATGCTTATGTAAAAATTGCTTGGCATGGACAGGCTGACAAAAGAAAAGAGAAGCTGGAACATGTCCAGGATTCGCTCCAAGAACACGAAGCCGGAAAAACGGCTCAGGTCGTTGCTGCATCGGGTTGGATATCGCTTCAGAATCAATGTCAAGCGGCTTCCGGGCAGTCCGGATATTGCGCTTCCCAAATACAGAACGATAATTTTCGTTCACGGCTGTTTTTGGCATCGCCATGCCGGATGTAAGTATGCCTATACTCCCAAAAGTCGAATCGAATTCTGGGAAAACAAATTCAGGAATACTATTGAGCGTGACCAGAAGAAGGCCAACGCGCTGGAAGCATCCGGCTGGCAAGTACTGGTAGTTTGGGAGTGCGAACTAAAGAATAATCCTCAGGTGGTGCTTATGAGTATCATTGAAAAGCTGAAGGAGGTCAGAAATGGCTCGTGAACACCGTCTACCTCCGAGTGCTGCCTCACTGAGCGCGTCCATGCGGGATTTGGGGTACTCGCTGGAGACTGCCATTGCGGACCTGATTGACAACAGCATATCCGCCGAGGCCACCCGGATAGAGATTAATTGTGATCCAACAGGGGAAAGCCCTACTCTTGCAATTATTGATAATGGCAAGGGAATGGATAACGATGAGATACTTGCGGCCATGCGGCATGGGGCTGCCAATCCCCGCAGCGAAAGAGCGCCATCCGATCTCGGCAGGTTTGGCCTTGGTTTGAAGACCGCTTCTTTTTCGCAATGCCGGCGTCTCACTGTAATCAGTGCATGTAACGGAGTTCAATGTGGTGCGGAGTGGAACCTTGACCTGATTGATCAGCAGGATGACTGGATCATTTCCCTGCTTGAGCAGGGAGAAATCGGGGAACAACCTTTCGTCGGATTACTCGGCGTCAACGGGACAGCTGTAATATGGAGAAACTTGGATCGGCTTTTTGAGGAAGAAAATACTCATGCCAGGGACGAACTTGTCAGCGAAAAACTTGATCTTGTCAGGAAACATCTTGCGTTGGTTTTTCACAGATTTCTGGCTGGTGAAGTGAAAGGGCGGAAAAAAGTCTCCATCACAGTCAACGGTCATTTTGTAGAACCCTTTGATCCCTTTTGCCGAAAAAATCCCGCGACCCAGGTGCTGCCGGAAGAGGTTGTCAGAGTCGGCGATCAGGCCGTACACATGCAGCCCTACATACTTCCTCATCACAGTAAACTGTCTGCTCGCGAATATGATTTTTACCAAAGTCGCAGCGAATTTTTATCGAACCAGGGGGCATACATTTACCGCAATGGCCGTCTGATGGCATGGGGGGACTGGTTTCGTCTGGTTCCCAAAGGGGAGGCAACCAAGCTCGCGCGAGTCCAGATAGATTTTCCAAACAGCATGGATGAAGCGTGGACCATTGACATCAGAAAATCCCGAGCCCGCCCACCTCGTGCCATCCGTGAACGACTGCGGCAGGTTATCGATCAGATTTGTAAGAGAAGCACCCGAGTCCATCGTGGTCGTGGGCAAAAGCTTTTTGAAGAAGTTCAATCTCCGTTATGGGAGCGCTATGCAGATCATGACTGCATCCGTTACGTACTGAACAGCGAACATCCATTGATCCTGAAGTTGTTGGCCAAGCTTGATGATGAGGGCAGGGGGATTCTGGATGTTCTGAGGGAGTCAATTTCATCTGCCTTGCCGGTAGAGATGATTTATTCCGATTTTTCAACTCACCCGCGCGAGGTTAAGCCGTCAGCGCTCGAAGGACAGGAGGTGCTGGAGCGGCTCAAAGCGCTGAAAAAAATTCTTTTCGACAATGGCGAGGCAGATGCAGGTGTATTTCGACAGGTCATGCAATCTACACGTATGTTTGATGCCTACACGAAAGCAGTAGAACAGTTTATTGCAGAGGAATTTTCATGAGTCAAAATCTCATAGAAATAGAAAAAAACCTGACCAGCTCTCTGATCTTGATGCTGGCATCTTTGCCAGAGCCCCCGACAAAAGATGCCATTAGAGAAAAAGCTGAAAAAATGAAGGTGCTTTATGGCTATGAAGGCGACTTAGAACCAATCATTAAAGAGGCTATGATCGCTATTGATTCTCGGATGGGGAGGGGGGTTTCTCTTGTCGATCCCAAAGCTATGCATGACGAGGAATGGGTTTATAAACGAAATGACATCCAGTGGATCTATTCCGATGCTTACGAAAAATATCTAAAGACTCAACGTTGGAACCCAAATTTGGTCCGGGATTTAAGTGATGTCAGCACTCGGATTCTGGGACATTTACAGGATCCAAGCAGTGAAGGTTCGTGGAGCCGTCGCGGGCTGGTTATCGGGCATGTTCAATCAGGAAAGACAGCCAATTACATAGGGCTTGTGGCTAAGGCAGCCGACGCCGGCTACAAACTCATCATCGTTATTGCCGGAATCCATAATAATCTCAGGAGGCAGACCCAGGAGCGCATCGATGAAGGATTTGTTGGTCGCTCCAGTGACCCGAACAACCGCGTTCCGATTGGCGTTGGGCTATTGAGTTCCGACTATCCCCACCCAACAACACTCACTACTGTTCACAATGATTTTAAACTTCAAATTGCCAACCAGATAGGCTTGGAAATCCGAGGCGGCAGGCCGGTTGTCCTCATTATCAAAAAGAATGTTTCTATACTTAAAGCCCTGCATAAATGGCTTAAAGAAATGAATGCTAAAGGGGGGGCGCGAATATCAGATATCCCTATGCTTCTGATTGATGATGAAGCTGATAATGCATCAATCAACACTAACAAGCCCGACCTCAACCCAACAGCCACCAATAGAATGATTCGACAAATTCTTGGGCTGTTCGCTAAGTCGTGCTATATCGGTTACACAGCGACACCGTTTGCGAATATATTTATCAACCATGAAAATTACGATCCAGATGTTTACGAGGACCTGTTCCCCCGTGACTTCATCTATTGCCTGGATGCCCCGAACACATATTATGGGCCGGAAAAGGTTTTTCTTGATGATGTCACAAGTGAGATTTTTGCTGAGCCGATAACGGATTGCGAGGAGCATATCCCTTGGTCACACAAAAAGGATCATCCAGTGACGGAGCTTCCTCCCAGCCTAAAACGGGCGTTGCATCAGTTTGTGCTTGCCAGGGCTATACGAAATTTGCGGGGCCATTTCAACAAGCATTGTTCCATGATGATCAATGTTTCCCGCTTTGTTGATGTGCAGAAGGCAGTGCGGGTTCTGATCAGTCAGTATGAAAAAAAACTGCGTGAGGCAGTACAGGCTTATTATGCCATGCCAGAAGAGATCTCAAGTAAAAACCAGTACATGGTTGCGCTCAAGGCCGTCTATGGAAATAGTTTCTCAGGTTGCGGCCGTACCTGGCCTGAAGTCAAAAAGGCTCTCTGGGGTGTATTCGAGAGTTTGCGGCTTTATGTGGTCAACAGCAAGACCGATGAGGCTCTTGATTATAAGAAATATGAGCGTGATGGTCATGGTCTGACTGCCATAGCTGTAGGCGGGTTAAGCCTCTCCCGCGGTCTGACTATTGAAGGCCTGTGTGTCAGCTATATGTACCGGAATACCCGGATGTATGACACTCTCATGCAGATGGGGCGATGGTTCGGGTATCGTCCTGATTACGAGGACCTGTGCCGGGTACATCTTTCTCCCGATTCAATCAACTGGTATGCACACATTGCCGAGGCTTCCGAAGAGTTGCGGCAACAGATAAAGAGGATGCGCAGAGATGGCCTTAGCCCAAGGCAGTTCGGGCTTTATGTCAGATCTCATCCGGACAGCCTGCTGATTACCGCGCCAAACAAAATGAGGGCTGCGAAATCGATCATTGTTAAAGGAAACTTCAGCGGGGGCCTTAAAGAAAGCCACGACCTTCCTACGGACCATGAGATTAATAAAAAAAACGAAGAATTGATAAACAGATTCTGGCGGGATGGCTTTGGTGGGGCAACTGAGGGCTTAACAGGCAAAGGCTGGATATACAGAAATGTGTCGGTAGAGGTGATGGTCGATTTTCTACATGGTTTTCAATCCCACCCTGATTTCAGGGATATGAAATCTTCCGTGACTAACTATTTAATGTCTATCGGCGAAAAGTATCCTGTCGGCGATGTTCTTCTAATTTCAACAGAGAGTGGTCAAGAAACCAGATATCACCTCGGGGTACAGCGAAGATCAAGCAAAGGTTGGTCTGGTGATAAATGGAAGCTGAATAAACTCCGCGTCGCAAGCCGGGGCGATGAGAAACTTGGTCTTGATCTTTCTCCTGAGCAGGAGATGTTGGTTAAGGAAGATGCGGCCCCGGCGCTGCCATCCGATTGGCACTATCGGGCAATTCGCAATAAACCGCTGCTGATGCTCCATATCCTCGAGCCAAAAGGGAAGGACGGTATGCGTGTACCAGCTTTTGGCGTCAGTTTTCCGCCCGGAGACAACGATGTAGAAGTTGAGATTATGGTCAATAAGGTCTGGCTGGAAAAACTTTATGGGCCGCTGACAGATGACCCCGCTGAAGAAGAAGATGAAGAATACGATGAGCAGACAGACTCCATGGGATGATATCAGAACGCCAGTCGTTGACTTTACTGTCCGCCTTGCAGCAGAGACTGGAAGGATTCCTGTGTTCTGGGGAAAAGACAAGGACGGCCACTGCCTTCTCATCGTCGAACTCGAAGGGGAACACAGCGTTCAATTTCGCAGGGACGCGGTGCAGATTCAGGGAATCCGGCTTGACCTCAGGCAGGAAGACGCACGGCAGCAGCGGCTTGTCCTCACTCTGGAAAAACATGTGGACCAGGATATTTTTGCCGCCCTGTGTGAATCACTTATCGGAGCGCTTGCGCCAATAACTGACCCGGCGACCGGCCTTGCGGTTGCACTGGCCCATCTAAAACGCTGGAAAGCGTTTCTCGCCGGCAAAAGAAATCGTCTGCTTTCACCGGAGGAGATCAGAGGGTTGTTCGCCGAACTGCTGTTTCTTCGCTCTCTGTATCGGGGAGGGCATTTGCCGGAAGAAAACGCGGTGGAGTCTTGGTGTGGTATTGAAGGGGTGCATCAGGATTTCATTTTTGGCAACACAGCCGTTGAAATAAAATCATTGTCCGGCAAAGAGCGTAATACCGTGCGAATTTCATCAGAGGATCAGCTCGAAGGACTTTCCGATAACCTGTTTCTCATGATTTTCCGGCTCAGCGAAATACCGGAATCTGACGAGGCTCTTTCGCTGAATGATGTTGTATGTCGGATTGAGAAAGAACTCACCGTGGCCGTGGCTCTCGAAAGCTTTACCGGCAAGCTGGCTGGTTATGGATACCTGCCTTTGCCGGAATATGACCAACCGAGACTACAAACCACCGGCGCGAAAGCATACCTGGTTACGGCAGATTTCCCCCGTCTGGTCAGGGCGCACCTGCCGGATGGCGTGACCAGAGTTTCATACGAAATCAAGCTTGAGAAAATTTCTCCATTCGAGGTTGAGCAGGAACAGATATTTAGTGCTTGAACGAAAACCCCAAACATCTTGTAGGGTAAGGCTTTCGGAGGTTTTTTGGAAACAAAGATTTTCT
>DYNZ01000104.1 GCA_020720805.1 Leptospira biflexa
GTCGACATCGCTGGCATTGCCTTGCGATATCCGAAAACCAAAATGCCTTTAGGATAGAAAAATATTGAACCCATGGTATTGTTGCATTGCAAAAAAGTAAAGTATTACGTTTTGAAAGACCGATAATTATAGATGGTATAAATCGCTCTCCAGGAAAAACTGTCTTAGTCTTTCTTTTGGGAAGAGAAGATATCCCTTGTTGTCATTTTTGACACCATTTTCAGGGTTATATCTTATTTATTTGACTTTATTGCGTATATTGCAAGAATTAACCATATCCACAATATTCGGAACTGTTTTCGAAATTGTTTTTACCTTAGATAAAAGGAAAAAGTCATGAGTGACCAGGTGCAGGAATACGGCTACGGCAGTGTTGATGAAGAGTATCAAGTTGACAAGTACGACCAGAGAACAAAGGTCGCCAATTTTGATGACTATATCCAGGTGGTCAGCTTTCTTGTGGGTGAAGAAGAGTATGGAATTGAAATTCTATATATACATGAGATCAATAAAATTGCGCACATTACCCGAGTTCCGAATGTTCCCCGATTTATCAAAGGAATCATGAATCTGCGCGGAAACGTAATCCCGGTGGTCAATCTTAGAGAGAAATTTGGGTTGCGTGAAAAAGCTTATGACGAAAATTCTCGTATCATTGTAGTGGAGCTGGAACAAAAACTGGTCGCATTTATTGTGGACGCGGTGCAGCAGACGCTGCGGATTCGAAAAGTAGATGTGGAAATGGCTGCAGAGATGATTGACGGGATTTCGAAAGACTACATCTCAGGAGTGGCAAAATACCAGGATCGCCTGGTTATTTTGCTGCAGCTGAGCCATCGGTTGTTAGAAGAGATAACAGAAGCCGATGATGATCGGCGTCTGCGGGTCGAGTAACGAATTTGCGGCAAGGGAAGGGTGAAAGCAATGGCAGTTATGTTAGGTGAATACCAGGAGATATTTCTTGAAGAGGCTGAGGAGCAATTAGATACGCTCAATAGCAGTCTTCTTGAACTGGAAAAGAATTATGAGGATATAAGCTTTATCAATGAGATTTTTCGAGCTGCACATTCACTGAAAAGTTCCGCTGCATTTGTGGGGTTGACGCCCCTCAGTGAACTTGCTCATCGCATGGAAAACCTACTGCAACAGGTGCGCGACGGTCATAGGTCCATCACAGACCAGATTGTCGAGGCGCTCTTTCACTGCTTTGACGCGATTCGCAAGGTTGTTGATCTCGTTTCCCGTGGCGAATCTCCGGATGTGGATATGTCGGGCATCAGCAATGAGCTTCAGCGCATCATTGATAATATGGATGAGAAAGTAGAGGAAAAGAGTAAGAAGCCAGAAAAGAGTATCCCAGCCCCAACGGTGAAATCCGCACCTACAGAAGATGTTGCCCGAAAATCGATGTTAACAGAAATTGATAAAAAGATTATCGCAGATGGTTTGCGCGACGGTATGAGTTGCTTTGATCTGAATCTGGTCTTTGAAGAGGGAACACCGGCTCTTTTTGTTCGAATTCAGCTTGTTTACCAACAGCTTGAGAATATTGGGCGAATCGTAAAAACAATTCCTGATGCTTCAGAGCTTGATGAAAAGTTAAAAGGTCGCAATGTACGTATATTTATACTTACAGATGAAGATGAAAAAGTTGTCTACAATACTACAGATGTTGATCAGGTAGAATCTATCCAGATCAGAGCCATACGACTTAAAAATGGCAACACCAGCACTGAACCTCAAAAAAGCACTCCGGAAGCCAAACAACTGCAAAGGAGGGAGGGTGAGAAAGCGACCCCCCAGTCGGAAGAGAAAGGCCAGATGACTGGCGCTGCTCAGGCCATTAATCAGAGCATGGAAGAGCTTACGAAAGGCATTAGCCAGACGGTTAAAGTCTCTGTGCGTAAGCTAGATGATTTACTCAACAATGTGGCAGAATTGGTCATTGCCAACTCCGGTTTTGTGAAAATCTATGATGAAATCAGGAATAAATTTGGTGCCAGCAATGTAACTAGCGAATTTAAAAACCGGATAGAACAGATGACCCGCATCGCCAAGGATCTTCAGGCGGGAATCATGAACACTAGAATGATTCCGATTGGGACTGTTTTCAAGCGCTTTCATCGGCTTGTACGGGATCTTTCCAGAGAGCATCGAAAAGAGATCAACCTGGTGCTGCGTGGAGAAGAGACAGAATTGGATAAAAAGGTGATCGATTCCATTGGCGAGCCACTTTTGCACCTTATACGCAACTCCGTTGATCATGGAATTGAGAGTCCTGACGAACGTCGGGCAGCAGGAAAAGATCCGGTTGCGACCATTATGCTGAACTCCTACCAGGGTGGTAACCGAATTCTTGTCGAGGTTTTAGATGACGGAAGGGGGCTGAATAAGGAAAAAATAAAAGCCAAAGCGCTGGAACGAAATGTCATTAATCCAACCCAGCTCGAAACAATGACAGATGACGACATTTACCAACTAATCTTCCTGCCGGGTTTTTCCACAGCGGAAAAAATAACGGATATATCGGGACGGGGTGTTGGCATGAATGTAGTCAAGGAGGTGGTCTCTGAGATGAGTGGATCTGTTACCGTTGAGACCGAGGCCGGCGTAGGTACGAAATTTACCATGACCTTTCCTTTGACGACAGCGATCATTGCCGCGATTATGGTTCGTTCCAGCAATGAGCTGTATGCGGTTCCCCTTTCCGATGTAGTGGAAACCATAAAAGTTTCGGAAGAGGAGATATCCACCATTGAAAATCATGAGGTCATTTACCTCCGTGAGGATGTGCTTTCTCTTGTCCGCATGAATCGCATATTGGATATACAGCGCACAGATCAGATAGATGCCAAGAAAAAGCTGCCTGTGGTTGTTGTTGGTTATGGCAATCGTAAGGTGGGGCTTGTTGTTGATAAACTTGAAGGTAAACAGGAGATTGTTATTAAATCTTTAGAGCAGAATTTTAGGGCAATAGAGGGCTTGTCTGGAGCCTCCATTCTGGGAGACGGCTCCATTGCGCTGATTCTTGATGTTCAGGCTATGATCAATATGGCGATCACGAACAGAGTGCGCCTTGAAGAGGAACGTTTTCGTAACCGCATGAAGCAGCCTGCCAGGGAAAAAGGTGGCGTTAGCGCTGAAGAGTACTTTAAAGCCTTTGGTAAAAAGGAAGAGCCTGCAAAGCAGGAGCAGATAGAGAAACAAGAGACCATCTCCACGGAAAAAGAACCTCGCGCTGTAGAGAAAACTGCCAGAATAATTCTTTCTCCTGGGGAGGTCGAGATGTTTGACGATTGGCAAACCACCGAGGTAGTTGTGGACAAAAGGGAGAGTGCGGATCGAGGCGAAGAAATCAATGCGAATGAGAAAATAGAATTAATCCGCGCGGAGGCAAACGCAAATATCCGCAAAGCTGCAGAGGATGGCAATGTTGCTAATTTGCTGCTGGATCAAAGCGAACTCTCCCTCATTGAAAAGCAGACAAACGCGGAAATCGGAAGCAATGAGTTTGGATTGTCGATTCAGCAGATGGATCGGCTCCATTCGATCTCCAATCAGGGAATCAATAAAGCGGCAGATTCATTGTCCCAGATTGTGAATAAAAAAGTGGAGATGGCCATTCCAGAGCTGAAAGTTGTACCCGTAGAGATGATTGCCCGTCAGGAAAGTAGTGATGACGAACCATCGGTATCCATCATCCTAAAAATGGAGGGTGAGTTGGATGGTCATGTTATCCTGAGTCTATCAGAAAAGGATGCTCAGATGCTGGTCGACCTTTTGTATGGATTGGATTCTCATGACAAGCTTGAACTCAATGAGGATGCAGTTTCGGCTCTTAAAGAGATCACCAATATTGTTGGCTCTGGGCTTTTAAATGAGATTGGCAATGAGATTAATATCAAAGTGGTTCCATCAGTTCCCGAACTGATCCATGATTTCTTTTCTTCTACAACAGACTCTGTTATCATAGAACACGCGCATGAAGGTGCTAATGCATTGTTTATGACTACGGAGTTTTTCATAAGCGATACTGCGGTTATGGGAAAACTTTTTATGATGCCAAAGAAAAAATCGATGCTGCAAATTCGTGATAAATTTCGGGGATAGGAATGGCTGAAACGATTAAAGTTCTTATCGTTGATGATTCTCCGCTTGTGCGAAAAATTGTCTCAGATATGTTGTCATCTCACCCTCAAATTGAGGTGGTTGGCACGGCTGCCAATGCACAAATAGCAAAATTTAAAATACAGCAGCTTCAGCCGGACATTTTGACCCTTGATATTGAGATGCCAGGAATGAATGGTCTTGATTTTTTGCAGCTACTGATGCGGGAAAATCCTATGCCGGTCATTATGATGAGCGTTTTAACACAGACCGGGGCAGATGCAACTTTTAAGGCTTTGGAATTTGGAGCCTTTGACTTTGTTCCTAAGCCATCCTCTATCATGAAGATTTCGGTTGATGAGCTTAAAGAGCTTCTTGTTGGAAAAGTATTAGCTACTCCGGGTTCTCAATATTTTCGTTACCAAAAACATAGCAAAGCCAAGACCACTCGTGATTCTTTGCTGGAAAATGTCAGCATTGATTCGCTTGATAGAACCTCAAGGTTAACCCTAACACCTCAGGATATTCAGGAAAAGCTGGCACGCTATATGGTTCGGACGGGAATACCAGGCCTGCCTGCGGAACTCCCATCTGGGAAGCAGACGAAAATAAAATTTGTTTTGATAGGAACCTCCACTGGTGGACCTAACGCCCTCTCCAAAATTATCAAGCAGTTCCCTAAAAATTTTCCTGCTGCTGTGTTGATTGTTCAGCACATGCCTGCTGGTTTTACCAAAGCTTTTGCAAACCGCTTGAATGGCCTGAGTTCTCTGGATGTTAAAGAGGCAGAGAATGGAGATCTTATGTTAGCTGGTCGTTGTCTGGTTGCGCCTGGAAATTATCACATGAAAATTGAAAAAAAAGCTGGAAATTATTTTGTAACCTTGGATCAATCGCCTCAGGTAAATGGACATCGGCCGTCAGTGGATGCTATGTTTCAGAGCGCATTACCTCATCTCTCCAGCATGGATTCAGCAATTGCAATCATTATGACAGGAATGGGTAAGGATGGCGCAATAGGTATGCGTTTACTAAAGGAAAAAGGCTCTTTCTGTATAGCCCAGGATGCAGAATCGTCTGTTGTTTTTGGGATGAATAAAGAGGCGATTTTGCAGGATGGGGTTCATGCCATTACGAAACTGGAAGAAATAATTCCCCTGGCTGTTTCGAAATTATAGCTTGACAGGCAGATAATGCTACAAACTTGATCAAAGGATAGATATCGGAGGAAGACAATGGCCAAAGTCCTGATAGTAGATGACGCCAAATTTATGCGCACGCTGGTACGAGATGCCTTGCAGCAGGTGGGACATGAAATCGTTGGAGAAGCGGAAAATGGCGTAGAAGCTATTGAAAAATACCGCGAGCTGCATCCAGATCTAGTGACAATGGATATCACAATGCGCGAAAAAGATGGCATCGAAGCAACAGAAGAAATTATAAAAATGGATAAGCATGCCAAAGTTATCATGGTTACAGCTTTGGGACAGGAGGCTCTTCTGGCCAGAGCTATAAAATTAGGAGTAAAGGATTTTGTCGTTAAACCTTTCCCCCCTGAAAGATTGCAGAAAGCCGCAGAAAAAGCCTTGTCATAAAGATGGCCCTTCTCATATATGGTTAAAATTTACAGTTACTGTAGAAGTGGCTGTAAATTAACTGTTCTACAGTATTTTCAAAAAATTAAAATTATCAAGTCCAAGGAAAATTGAAATGGCTGTTCCTAAAAGAAGAAAATCGAAATCCAGGGTCAGGACGAGAAGGGCTCATGATGCGATTGGTGCTCCGAATCTGGTAATTTGCAAGAATTGTGGAGTGTCTGTGTTACCTCACCAGGTTTGCTCTTCCTGTGGCTGGTATAAGGATCGGATTGTGTTAGCTCCAAAAGTGAAATTATCAAAGGCCGAAAGAAAAGCTGCTTCCGGAAAATAAATTAATTTAAAATAGCGGGCGCCCAACTATGCGATTTGCTGTGGATGTAATGAGCGGAGATCTCGGTCCAGAACCGATAATCCGGGGCGCCATTGATGCTGTTCGCGAATATGATGCCAGGGTATTGCTTGTAGGCGACTCAGATCAAATTAACCCTCTCCTTGAAAACGCTTCTGCTTTTTCCCGAAATATTGACATACTACCTACAACTGATTTTATCACAATGTATGAGGCTCCTGCTTTGGCAGTGAGGCGGCGTCATAGTGCTTCTGTTGTATTGGCCAGTAAGGCGGTCGCCAACCAGCAGGTTTTTGGTTTTTTTTCTCCAGGGAATACCGGAGCTACTCTTGCCGCTGCTATCCAGTACCTGGGAAGGCTGAAGGGGATTAAAAGACCGGCTTTAGGTGTCCCTTTACCGCGGCGAGATGGCGGGATCACCTTTCTAATTGATGCCGGCGCTAATGTGGATTGTAGGCCGGATTGGCTCATCCAATTTGCTATCATGGGGGAAATCTATACTCGTGAAATCTTTGGAGTGATTAATCCGAAGATTGGCATACTATCCAACGGGGAAGAGGATGGGAAAGGGAATGAGATCATCCAGGATACTTTTTATAAACTGAAGAGGCTGCCTTTTGATTTCGTTGGCAATGTAGAGGGACGTGATCTGTTTGGTGACGGGAAAAGGGTTGATGTGGTTGTCACAGATGGGCTTATTGGAAATATTGTTCTGAAAACTGCAGAGGGTGTGGCCAATTCAATTATAGGTCAGTTAAAGCAGGGTATCTTGGAGAGTACAATTGCCAAAACTGCTGCCGTATTTTTAAAACCAGTTTTTCAGAAGTTAAAGAAGAAAATGGATTATGCTGAGTACGGAGGGGTGCCTTTACTTGGAATCAATGGCATTGTAATAGTCGGTCACGGTTCCTCGAATGCGCGTGCAGTAAAAAATGCAATTCGGGTTGGTTATGAGGCTGCGCACAATGATATCAATGCTCATATTGTAGAAAATATTAAACGTTTTCTATAGATTTGCTTTCTTCACTGAGCGGTGAAAAAATAAAAAAAATTGAATTCCTTTTGTTGACAATTCCTTACCCTTTCTCGTATCTTATTGCTATGCTTACAATGGCTATATGTGTACACGTTTTGCTGTAATAGGCAATATCTATGCACGAGAATTGGGAGGAATGTAATGGCTGATTTTGATAAAGTCAAATCGATCATAGTAGAACAGCTTGGAGTAGATGAGTCTGCAGTTGTTCCTGAGGCTTCTTTTATAGATGATTTGGGTGCTGATTCATTGGATACAGTTGAATTGGTTATGGCTCTGGAAGAGGAATTCGGAATTGAAATTCCTGATGAGGATGCAGAGAAAATCCAGACAGTTGGTGATGTTATCAAATACATCGAAGACCATAGTTGACCGAGATTGGTTCCCTAAAAATGAATTTTCTATTTAGGGAATAGATTTTTAGGGAACCAAGTTATTATACTAAAGGCATTTTGGTTTTCGGATATCGCAAGGCAATGCCAGCGATGTC
>DYNZ01000302.1 GCA_020720805.1 Leptospira biflexa
TTAGAAGAAATTCATCCAATCTGTATGCTGACAGATGCACATTTAAACCCATTGTCCTCAAACCAGCATACCCCTTCCTGAACAACCGTCAGCATGAGTTGGTATGTACCCTTATCGTTGGGTGCCAGCACTCTGATCTTCTCATTCACAGTTTTTCCCGGCTCTACATCAACATTTTGCAATTCCGTGCGAATCCCATCATATACAAGATAACTGCCATCTTGATTTTTCCAATGGTAGCTTAGCAATACGGGGTGGTCACCATATCCGTGCCACACTTCCTCGGTTTCATTTGACAGATTTATAGAGAGCTCAAATGTTTCTCCCACCCGCGCAGTTCGCAGAATATTTTGAACTACAATTTTCCCAGCCGGGTTAGTTAGGATTGGTGTCTTGAATGGCTCCAACATTGTGATTTGATCAAGCTTCGACTTAATATTTTGGTAAAATCCCCCGACAATATTTGGAAAGCGGTGTTTGACCACATGCTCATGCATAACCATATAGGCTTTATCCGGCACATGAAGATCCACGATGGTCGAGTTATCCGTATCGACGGCGTAGAGTTGAGGGAAAACTGAGCGCATAAAATCGAGAAAATCGGGGATCGTGATTCTCTGCAGGACGTCTAAGCAAAAATGATTCATTTCCATCACGACAATCGGTTTCTGCTTAAGCAAAAATGCCCCCCCCCCTTTAATCACATTCTGCTCAAAGCCCTCCACATCTATCTTCAAGAAAGTGGGAGGTTCTTTATCCGCAAAATAGTGATCGAGGGTATCAATCCGTATCTCCTCTGTGACATGCCCGATTTCAGGACAAATTTTGTCGCTAACATATCCTCCAGATCGATTATTCACTGCAAAGGTGATGGTTAGCGTTTCCTCTTTGTGGCCGAGTCCCAGATTGACAACCTCTGCCCTGGTTACACTAGCCCTATCAAGATTTTCTAAGAGGATTCGGTAAGTCGAAGGGCTGGGCTCGAAGGCATATACTTTTTTCACAATCGAAGAAAACAATATCGCAGTCAATCCTATATTTGCACCGATATCGGCAACTACATCATTAGGCCCAATCAGGGCCTGAAACAACTGAACCATATGCGGTTCGAAGTTATTCCCCATGGCTTCAAGATAATTGTCATCGGATGTGACTGTGTATATTTTTTCGCCAATTTTTATTTTCTTTTCCATGGCCCTCACCAGATATTTACCGTTTTGAATTTCGATTAATAAGTATTTTCAGCAGACGCGCTGCACTTTCCTTCCACGTCAACCACGGCATGTCTGCTGACTTAGGATGAATTCCTTCACCATAACGGCTTAGCCAACTCTTGATAGCCTCCGCCAATCCATCAGCCGTCTCTGCCTCGAAATAGTAGGCATGTTCCCCCGCCACCTCGCGAA
>DYNZ01000303.1 GCA_020720805.1 Leptospira biflexa
CCAGGCCTTTTGAGTGAGGAATTGATAGCAATTCGTCAAGGTGTAACGGATGTATGGCGGCGGCTCTATGACAAGATGGAGTGTGACTGCTGCCACGGCATAATTCCTTTCCTCATAGGCCTGAAGGCCGTAAAAGTAGTATTGAGACCACCGCAACGCGTCACCTTGCACAGCATGGGGAAATTTTTTTCTCATGACATCAATAAGTTGTTGTGCAATCTCGAAATCTCCGATATGACATGCGAATCTCAAAACATCAATGGCACTGACTATATTTTTTGGATTGATAACATCAGTGCTGACGCGGGGGGCATTTTGGGGGAGGGGGATGTCGCTACGGATCATTACAGCGCTGTTTTTTCCATAAAAGGCAAGACGCCATTCCTTGCTCAATAGAAGGCCCATGGTCAGTTCTGGGTGTACATGATCGACACACCATAGATCGCAGGGGTAGCGTTTGGTCATCATTTTGATATTTTTTCCAGCCATAAAGCTAAAAAAATCCTCACTCCAATCTCGATAAGGGAAATGTCTTGCGTCAAAAAAGACGGTATTCTCAGGCCATAACTTCCACAGCAGATATGCCCCCTGGTTGTAGGTATTGCCGATGCGCGCATTGGGGAAATATTGCTGAATGTATTCAGCCTCCGAAACTGGATCGCCATCATTGATCCCGAAACCCATCCATTGCATTCTTTCCGGCTTGAAAAAAGAGTTGTATAGGGAAAAACTTGCAAGCATCACTGCAGCTACAGTTACCACTGCGGGAAGCTTACGGGAAAAGCGTGTGGTATTTTTCCAGTGTGGCGGTACAACTGGAGCAAGGGATAGAAGGTAGAGGCCGGAAAAAAGAAAAACAGGAACCCAGTAAAAGGTTGTTCGAAAAAAACGGGTGTAGAGAAAGGCATAAACCAGGTTGGTCAGTAAAAAAGACCATTCTATTTTTCTGAAGTTGCGCCAGGAAAGGAAAAGGAGCAGGGCAATGACTATATCGGCTCCCAGAACAAAAACATAGGTGTCCGTACAATTAAAAGGGGATTCATACGCCGCTATTTTTTGATTGTAAGCAGTATTGGCCTTGGTAGGCAACAGATCAAAAAAAAGCTGGAGTGGATAGCGATAGCCATAGGGGGTCAGCAAAAGGGCAAGGGCGGCGATGCCAAGGGTAATTGTGAGATGCTTGCGGAGAGTGGGGGATAGAACATTGCGGGGGCTCGACCAGGTATTGCCCATTTCACCCAGCCAGATCAGCGCTAAAAATGTTACGCCAAAGACAACACCACCATGGGTATTGACCCAGAACAGTATGATAACAGGGAAAAGGTAGCACAATTTCCAGGCCGTTTCACCGCCGCTGCGGATATGCCACCAGTTCCAGGCAAGCAGGGTCATAAAGACAAAAGA
>DYNZ01000304.1 GCA_020720805.1 Leptospira biflexa
TGGCGATTTGCCTGAACCAAAAACTACCCACAGATTCTGCTGAGGAACCGATTTTCAGAAGCCCAGTTTACTGAAATTAAAGGTATCATTCCGGTTCAAAAACTCAAGATTCAGGTCACCGGTAGGCATAAGGGGAAGCTGAACTTGTGTGTCCTGTGTTTCGGCCAGTTTGATCAGCATCGGCATGTGCTGAATCGATATCAGCTGGCAATAGACCATATTCAGGGCGCCGCTATTACGGAGATCCACTAATACCTCCGGCGATAAGGCATTGAACGCGGTCTCGTCAATCCGATGCAGGCCGTTAAAACAATATTTTTTATCGCCGCTTTGAAGGGTAATCGGCCAGGGTTGAAACAGATTATGGGTACGCAGTAAAGAACAGAGTTGGATAGTCACCAAATGGCTGCCATGCACCTGGGTAAGGAAGTTAAGAACATTGGTTACAGTTTGAGCAGGCCGGCCTCCCGCATCAAAAAAAAGCTCCCCTTCACCGTCACTCATGAGGCCGCTATCCTCATCAAAACAGAGAACCATTTTTCCGCCTTCGGGCGTTTTCAACAACTGAAAGGGGTAGCCCCGGTAAGCAGCAGGGATGTAGCTCAATGAGCAACGCCCGTCGGAACCAATCAAGAGATTTCGGCCCGGCTCCAGTCCCATTACCGCCACCGTGACAAAATCATCCCCAACAGACATAAAGGCGATGGGAACGATGGACGCTGCCTTGACGAGTTCCGCGGCTACCAGCGGCGCAACGGTATCGGATGCGGCAAAAGAATAGTTTGGACTACGCCACCAACCCTTGTCGGCGTGCCGTGAAACAGTGAGAGGTTGAAAATTAGCCATAATAGAAACCAATAAGTCATAAGTTGGAAACGAAATGTCAATAACGTAACGAAAGACTTGCCGACGACGATTCCGGAATGAACCACCTTGTCATTTCGACCAGCGGGAGAAATCTTCAAGGGTGACATAACTATCGGCCACGGCAAAGATTTTTTGCTTCGCTCGGAATGACATCTGTCGTTATTTTATTTCTCTGGTGCTACATTGGAACCAAAGACTTGTTAACCTAAAAACGGCCGTTGAAAATAGTGCTTTTGCAATAACTTCTTGCATGGCCGGATTTTTTCCCTCACCCCGGCCCTCTCCCTGAGGGAGATGGGCCGGGGATGAGGAGGAGCGGTATTAGCATTATGAAGTAATTCCAATTCTACATCAAACGTTCATTTTGATCTCGCGCAGAGACGCAGAGAAAAGCTTTCTTGTCCTTCTCAGCGTCTCTGCGTCTCTGTGCGACAACATTCTGTCATTTCTTTGACCGGGGCGGGGATAATAAATTCACTTCTGACTCAATGTCATTAACTTAACATGCGCCATCTCGTTCCCATGCGCCGCATGG
>DYNZ01000105.1 GCA_020720805.1 Leptospira biflexa
GTCCTGCAACCGTTTATGCCAAGGTCGATAGTGACGCGGTTATGGCATTGCCCAACCGGTCAAATTCGATGCTTATTGGTATAAAGTAGGTTAATCTAATAATTTTAAAGATACTCTTTTTTTGTTTTTTGAAAATGAAAGATGTAATTTTTACGGCGAAGAAACGGTTCTTCATTTTTTTTGCTTTCAGGATAGGCACAGTGCATGAAAAGTGGCTGCCATTGCCTTGAGAAGAGTATTGATTTGATGAAAAAAAAAATATATAATAGATCTCTCCTGCTGGTGCCTGGTTTGCTCATACTGGCTGTTTTGGCGCTGGTATCGTTGCTGGCGGCAACTCAGGTACAGGAGAGTGGGTGTGATATAAAAACTGCAAACGGCAGTGACGTCAAACCCTTTCTTGTTCTTGGATATTATCCTGTTTATTTTTCCGGACGTTATCCTATATCCAGACTGAATCTGGATGCCTTTAATGCACTGGCACTCGCATTTGCTGATATTGGTCCGGATGGTTCGTTATTGGTGAGAAAAAATTTTTTTGATTGGTCTCAGATTAAAATCCTTCATGATAAGAAAATTAGGGTAATACTATCAGTCGGCGGTTGGGGGCAAGGAAAAAATTTTCCACGTGTGGCTGCGGATCCAATGGCGCGGCAGCGTTTCGCGGATAGTGCGATGAAGTTTCTGTTGCAGCATGACCTTGATGGTGTGGATCTGGACTGGGAATTTCCCAGAGATGAACAACAGAAAAAAAATTTTGTATTGCTGACTGAGGCTTTGCGGCAGCGCTGGGACAGGCAGCATGCTGTTGCCGGAACGAAGCGATATATATTGACGGCAGCGCTGGGAGCCAGCCCCTTTTTTCTAAAATATTATGATCTACCAGCGCTGCAAAAAAATCTGGATTATCTTTTCTTAATGACCTATGATTATCATGGTCCATGGGCAAAACTTTCCGGTCATAATGCGCCGCTGCGCGGACCGGAGAAAAAGAAAGGGTTGCTGGTATGGCTCCAAGAGAATCTCGCGTACGCATTTCTTTCGTTTTATAACCCGTTCCAGATTTTTGATCTGGAGTCGATGCGCAAGCGTCATCAGGATCAGCAGGAAGTATATTATGATACATTTTTTAACCATATAGAGCAGAGCTTCTCTTCGTATAAGGAAGCCGGTCTAAAACAGGAGAGTGCTTGTCTGGGTTTACCATTTTATGGACGTTCCTTTGATACAGATAGTTTATACAACCCTTTTCGTAAAACAGGATATCACCCTTTTCGTGATATTCTGAAAATGAGGCAGCAGAAGGACAAGCTGCTTCGACATTTTGATCCTGTGGCGAGAGTTCCTTTTTTGACCAACAGCGGCGAATCTTTTCTTTTGTCGTATGATAACGCGCGGTCTATAAAGGAAAAAATTTCCTTTGCCAGGCGTCAGGGCATGGGGGGTGTGATTGTCTGGGAGGTAACACAGGATATCCTGGATAATGGGCAGACTCCCTTGCAGGATGTCCTTGCCCGATGCCGTCAGCGCTTAAGCGGCCAAAAGGAGATTGGTGTTTCCCCTGGCCTTGGCCAGCAGCGTCATTTGCCTAAGGCTCCTTCAAAAACTAAATTGAATCAGGAGATACATCCATGAAAAAAGTCATTTATATCGTGAGCCTATTATTGTTGATGATGGTAGGCTGGCTATGGATAAGCCATCCTGGAACGACTCAGACAGGCAGTCAAAGAAATTTTATGACAATAGACTCCCTGATTTCGCAGTTGCAGCAAAAAAATTACGATGCTATGGTTGATATGGCAATTGACTATGAGGCGCTCAAAGGAAGTAGCTTGAATGTGAAGCCTCAGAATTTTCGCAGCCAATTTTTGCATCAGGAAATAGCTATCACTTTTGACCTTCATGACCATCTTGGTGATTTCGATTATATTTTAAATTTGTTAAAAAAATATAAGATAAAATCAACTTTTTTTTTGACAGGTTATTTTGTTAAAAATTTTCCAAACGAGACTAAGCGTCTTCTGGCTGAGGGTCATGAGGTTGGTAGTCACTCCTTAAATCATATTTATTATAACAGTAAGGCAAAACTGATACATGATCTGGTGGCATTTGAAAAACTTTTTTTTCAAACAACCGGAAAAAAAATTGCTCCCTACTGGCGTTCGCCTTACTTTCAAGAGGATGACAGGCAGCGGATCTGGATGGTGCATGTTGCCCGCGATCTTGGTTATGTGCATTTCAACGCTACTATTGATGTGAAGGATTGGGCTCCGCGCGGGCACCCTTGTTTTACAGACCAGCATCTATTTTTCAAAGCCTTTCAGAGGTTGCGTCTGGGCGAGCGAACCAACAGGCCGCTTTACGCCTTTTGTCGGAGATATGTCGGTATGACTGCACGTCAGGATCCTGCTCTATTTGATGTCCGAGGCGCTATCGTTCTATTTCATGCCTATACTGTGAGAAAATCGGATAATCTTGTGCACCAGCTTGAGAATGTGATAAAATATCTTCACCAAAAAAAATATGCTGTTGTCTCCCTTTCAGAGGTAATGAATGATAGGGCGATACATCCATAATTTTCTTATTTGAATTGCGGAAGAGATGTGATGACAAAAATTTATACAAAAATTGGCGATCATGGTTTTACCTCGCTAGGTCACGGGGTGAAGGTAGAGAAAAGCAACGACATTATTCATGCTGTAGGCAACCTTGACGAGTTGAATTCCTACCTTGGTTTGATATTAGCCCTGGAAGAACAGAGAGACAGACCCTGCGTAGAACCAGTTATTTTTACCGAGTGGCTGCTAACGGTGCAATCCGATCTTTTTTTCCTGGGCGGCGAACTAAGCATGAGCGCGCAAGCCGATAAAATCAATGCTATCGATTTTTCGGGCAGGGTTGTGGCTATGGAATCAACTATAGACCAGTTGACACAGCTTTTACCGCCCTTGCGAAATTTTATTCTACCTGGTGGAAGTTTGATTGCATCGCATATTCATATAGCCCGAACCATAGCCAGACGCGCGGAACGCTTTTTGTCTGTGGTGATTCGAGCAACACCGGGCAATGAATCAGGTTTTATTTTTATCAATCGACTTTCAGATGCCCTTTTCCAATGGGCGCGCTGGCTCAATGAGGTTGAAAACATAGAAGTGCGCATCTGGAAAAAAAATTAGGAGACAAGTAGATAGGATCATGCAGAGACAGGAACACATACAAAGAGTCATATCGGGCGAAAAGGGGCTCAATCCCTACCTTGATCTATTTCAGATCCGCGTGCTGCGGGCCGAACAGGGCGAGGTGGATATGGAGATGCAGGTAAGAGCGGAGTACTTTCAGGGGCATGGAGCGATGCAGGGCGGTTTGCTGGGGGCGTTGGCGGATGAGGCCATGGCCTATGCTCTGCTATCGGCAACCACGGAAGAGGAGTTGATTGCAACCATTGATATCGCCCACCAACACCTGCGCCCAGTCAGCGGCGGCGTGATCGTTGCCAGAGGTTCTATCACAAAACGGGGAAAACGGGTGGCATTTTTGCAATGTACACTTACAATAGATTCCCAACCGGTTCTGTTTTCCACATCCTCTTTTATAATCACACAAAAGCCCGCCTGAGGGGATTCGTGCTCGCGGTTTGGGACATTCTGGCAGAATGTCCCAAACCGCTTCATTATTGGTGTTCATATCCATTGAGGTTGGTTAGCTCGTCAACTCCGGAGATAAAGCCAGGCACGCCATTTTCTATATACCCAATTACATAAAAAGGGATCGAGAAATCTCCAGCCAGGGTTTTTGCTTTTTCCAGATACTGTGGGCTCATGGTGATAAGCGGTATATAGTCTTCGCCGCCTTGCAGCGCCAATTGGGTGGCATTCCATCCGAACCGGCTACTGCAGGCAATTAGCTCAGGGTGAAGCGGCAGCTTCTCTGGCAGCAGATTGGCCGCTTTGCCTGAGGCACGCAGGATATGGGTCAGATCGCTGATGAGTCCATCGCTGATATCCATCACAACGTGGATCATTTTTTCTGTTATCAAGCTTTCGATGAAGAGAGCCTGTTGTCTGACAATGGTAGGCTGGAGAAATTGCCTGCGAAGGGCGGGGTAATCTGCGGAGGCCTCAGGAAACAGTCGCAATATTTGGTAGCCTGCCAGAGCGACTCCTGTCCAACCTGTGATAACAATGGCATCGCCAGAACAGGCCTGATCGCGCTTCGGCATCTCCTCTGCGTATCCAAATAGAAAAAGATCGAGCATCAGCGGCGCGCGGGGATCATAATTTTTCCGAAGGTGATTCATTTTATTTTTTGAAAAAACGGTATTACCGCCCAGTATGCGCAGATGGTAGGCGTCTGCCGCCTCTGAGATACCCGACCAGATCTCCATCGCATAGCGGCTGCTGAGTCCAGGCGGCAAAGCGGCGGTGACCAAGGCATACCCTGAGGATACCCCTTTTGCGGCCAGATCGCTGTAGGCTGCGCTAACCCCCTTCCAGCCTATCTGGTAAGGCGATGACCAGTCAGAACGAAAATGCACATCCTCCCATTGCGTGTCCGAAGTCAGGATTAGGTTTTTTCCGGAAAGGCGCAGCAGGGCGCAATCATCGCCGATACCGAAGGCTTGCAAATCCTTGGGCTTGGCTGCCTCCATCTGCTGGATCAGTTGTATCCAGGCAAATTCTGTCAAAAGGGGTTCTGGTTCAGTAAACTTTTCCGCTAGGTTGCTGATGCGGAGGTTCCATGCGCTTAAATCCATGAATGAATCCCAGTTTGTCGGCAGTTCGAGACTGAGACCGATCATCTCTCCCGTGGCGGCAGTTGAAAGAGTCAAACAGCGTTGATCCGGGACAACAGATCGCTCTTCGTTACGGAGAAAAAAATGGATTTTTTTTTCGGCCGGATGCGGCGCAACGGGTGCAACGGTAAAAGTTCCAAAGCGCTGCTGATCTTGAGACTCTGGAAAAATCTGTGCGTCCGCGTGGAGCAGAACAGCCAGCGCTGGAGAACCTTCTATCAGTAAAAATTTTTTTGCGCTGTGAATCTGTTCTGTCAATATTTCATAATCATTCATCTCGTCCTGGCTCAGGCTGCGCAGATCATTGTCCGAAAAACGTAAGCGCAGGTAGATAAAAGTGATATGGCGGTTTTCCAGGAATGCTTTACGAATTAGCTGTATCGTTAGTTCACCCAATACTATGGCATTCAGATCAAGAGTGATGCCAAACCGCAGATGGTTGTCTAATGTAATACCAGGCCGTTTCATGGAACGATAGCTTTAATATTACAATTTCCATGGTGAAAAAATTTTTTTAATCAGATAGGAGGACATTTTTAATCCGCTACCCAAAAAATTACCTAAGCTGACAGGGTATAAAAAGCCGAAGATCGCCTGGATGGCTCGGTATGCTTTTTCATCCAGTGGATACCACCATAGATTTCTTTTCACCGGTAGTATATCCCAGTTGATGAGCTTTGGCTGGGTCATCTCTTCGATTCCCTGCGCGGCGTGGGTTCTGCCTATGCCGGACTGCTTCCATCCTCCCCAGGGTGTTTCGGATTGTCCATGGGTATAAAGATGGTCATTGATGGTTACTACTCCGGCTTGCAGTTCCTCGGCAATTTTTTTTCCAAGAGAAATATTTTTCGTCCAGAGTGAAGCGGTCAGACCCATTTCTGAATCATTTGCCAGGGCCACCGCCTCTTCGATGGTGTCATAGGGCATGACAGGCAGAACCGGGCCAAAGGTTTCCAAACGCATAATATCCATGGAGTGGTCCACGCCTGTCATCAAAGTGGCTGGAAAGAAATATCCTTTGGTGTTTTCCGTTGGGCTGGATTGGGCAAGAATACGCGCCCCTTTGGAAACCGCGTCTTTAACCTGACGCTGCACCTCCTGCAACTGTTCGCTGTTGGTCATGGCGCCGAGATCCGAGCTGAACTCCTGATCTGCGCCGTGACGCAGAGCCAGGGTTTTTCTGCGGAGCAGTTCGACAAACGGTTCAAAAATGGATGAGTGCACATAGATGCGTTCGACCCCAGCACAGGTCTGGCCAGAATTCTGGTACCCAGCCCAAGCTGCACCATTTGTGGCTTTTTCCAGGTCGGCGTCGGGCAGAACGATCATCGGATCCTTGCCGCCAAGCTCAAGACTGACCGGAGTGAGATAGTGAGCCGCCCGTGCCATGATTGCCTTTCCTGTGCGCACGGAGCCTGTAAAGAATATTTTGTGAATACCGTTTTCGAGCCAGGCATCCAAGATATCCGCTCCTGGGCCAATGTGATGGTGGAAGAGGCCGGCTGGCAGATCGGCTGCAGCTACAATTTGCTCTATAGCCTTACCTGTGGCAACTGTATCCGGTGCTACCTTCAGCATGACAGCATTACCTGTCATTAGCGCCATAATGAGCTCGCCGAAGGGAATGGTCAGAGGATAGTTCCAGGGGCTGATAATACCAATAATTCCCATAGGCTGGCGAATCAACACATTTCGCTTGTTAAAAAAAAGGATGGTAGAACCTGGCAGCATCCGCGGGCGCATATATTTTGCTGTGTTTTTTGCATACCAGTTGGCAGCCAGTGTGCAGGGAAGCACTTCTGTGACAAGGGCGTCGGTTTTTGTTTTTCCGTTGTCCCTGGAGATGATCTCGGCCAGTTCATCGGCGTGTCTGGCGATATAAATTTCCATTCGCTTGATTTTTGCACGTCGCTGGGAATAGGGGGTTTCTGCCCAGATTTTTTGAGCCTTTTTTGCCTGGGCAAACATAGTTGCTATCTGGCTCAAATCTGTTAGATCGGTTTTATCAAAAGTTTCTAATGTAGCCGGATTGATGGATGAAATATATTTTTTCCCTGATTTAAAAAATCTGGCCTCTTTGCCGGCTGTTGGTTTGGGTGCTGCCGCCCGCGGCGTGGTGTGCTTGGCCGGTCGGCTGTTTTTCTGCTGGGGAGGAGTTGATTTGGGAGTTTTCGGAACAGATTTTTCTGCGGTCATTGTAGATTCCTTTTTTTTCGTAGGATTAAGAAAGATGTATTATACCAATAAGCATCGATGCTTCGACAAAGCTCAGCACGAGCCGCCATAACCACGTCCTTATCGACCTTGGGTCAGCTCCAAAAATCTGACACTCGTGCATCCGTGCATATCGGTCGTTCCTGTGACTTCCTGTCACCCGCGACACTCGTGCATCCGTGCACATCGGTCGTTCCTGTGACTTCCTGTCACCCGCGACACTCGTGCATCCGTGCACATCGCATTGACAGTTGCAGGATATCCTGACTCCATTGCATTGCCTTGAGTCGGATAATGCCAAGTCGTGGTATTATACCGAAAAGAAATTGGTTTTCCCCGCAGCATCGCTTCCTTTTTGTATTTTATAATTCGGAAGCGATACGCACGTTGCGCGGC
>DYNZ01000106.1 GCA_020720805.1 Leptospira biflexa
CAGGTTATTCATCGGATGAGCCCATGTGCAGCTCTTTGAGCAGTTTTTCATCTGTCGAGACCAAAGAAAGGTTCAATGATAGGAAACCTGCTTTTTTCATGAAGTCAATCAGGTTACTATCCAGCATCCAGTAGGCCAGACCGTTCATCGCCGAAAAGTTCAAACCCAACCGGAGTCGAATTATCTCTTGCAAGAGAGCCACAGTTTGCTTGCGGTGAGCGCTGAAATTATCATCCTCAAAATTGATATGTTCAATACCTGACTGCTTCATAGCGATCAATTGAGCTAGGATATCCTGATTGTCTCTGCGCCGGTAGCGTTTGCCAAAAACAGCATGCACGGTACAAAAGGCGCACTGGTAGGGACATGAGAAACCCACCAGCATGGAGGCCTGTTTTCTGCGCTGGTAGGTAAACGATGGATAGGATGCCTGCGGCGCCTGCGGAGTTACTATCTCCTCCCACTTCCAAGTGGTGAGATTTTTCTGAACGGGCGGCAGGAAAAGGTTATGCCTGCCAAGCAAATTTGATACCTGGTAGAGCGGGCGTTGCCCCAATACAAACTCCGTAAACTCGAGAATGCTCTCTTCTGCCTGGCCTCTGAGAATATAATCGATACTGGCTACTCCCTGGTTGCGATCCAGCAGCAGGGAGGCAGGGTGTAAAGTGGCATGGCTGCCGCCGCTGACGATAATCAATTGAGGATACCTTTTTTTTATGGCTCTGGCGATCTCTAGGGTGTATGATGAGTATGGAGTAAAGAGCGAGCTGATACCGATATATAATGGTATAGGCTCTTGGATACTCTGGGCAACCTCCTCTGCTGTAAATCCAAAATGGTAGTAATGCCGAAAGAGGCGGTGCAAAGTGGAGTCATTGTTGGGATAGTATCTGTTAAGATAATGAAAAGCTGAGGGGAGTGGGATGGTTTTTTTTCGGGAAGTAGCCAGAGCGTCGATCATGTCAATCTGCAGTGAGGGGAAGCGACGGCGCAGCGAGGCGATCAGATAGTGTAGTCCGAGCGGAAGTGTGCGCAGTGATGTTGAGTAAAAATCCTGAAGATAGGGTTGAATCAACAGGATGCGGCCGTCAATCGGGGAGTCTTGATCCATATACCTCTCTCTTTCTAAATTAGAACGGGAAGGATTTTTTTTATTGCATTCATCAGGCTATTCCGAACCATTCCACAACAACATTTTCCATAGAAAAAATTGGTTTTCAAATCGCAGAACAGGAGCGGTCGATTGCGTTTTTTATTAAAAATCAGAACCCTATTTATCGCTCTTGTGATAGCGGTTTTACTTCCCGTCATGATATTGTTGCTATACAATACGATCCAGGTCAACAGCTATAATTTGGAGGATCTAGATGTCCGCGCCCAAACCCTGGCCAATAGTCTTTCCTGGAATTTGAATTTTTTCATGGAGCAGTCAGCGGACAAAAGGGCTAAAATTCACCACGAATTATTGGGTACGCATCAGGGGCGATTGCGTAAATCAGAAATTCTTAAACATGAGTTTTCCCGCTATTTCCACAGTATCGCGCTTCTCGATGAGGAGGGTGGTATTGTCGCTAGCTATCCTCCAGCGTCAAAAAAGATCAGTTATAAGGATCTGGCCTGGTTCCAGAGAATGAAAGAAATGCAGGATCAGGTTCAGTTTGAATTTGGCAGGGATAAAGTTTCAGATGAAAATGCTTTAATTTTTGCAAGCCGTTTGCCCGATTTGCCAGGAGAGCCATCTGCATGCCTTGTCTTTTTTATAAAGATCTCTGAGTTAAAAAAAGCGATAGCTCAGAATACCTCACGCAATGAGGCGAAAGTCATTCTTACGAATAAAGCGAATATTGTTATTTTTACCTATCCGGATATTCTCGGCATCGCAGCTGGACAATCCTATACAGATTCTGTACGCAATCAGATTTTGACCTCGATGGATCGACGTGGCGAGCTGCATGTGACGAGGAAATTTGGCATAGGCGATGATGGCGGTGTTGTCGATATTCATCTCAGCGGCGCCCGCTTCATGACCATCACGCAGAATTTATTGTTTTTGAATTTAGGTGGGATAGTCTTTATCATTCTTTTCGCTTTTCTACTTTCCCGGGTTTTCGGATACAGGTTTTTTTATCTGAGTATATCGCGTATGTTGTACAATATCCGCCATATTCGCAAGGGAGACTTTTCAGTACGCTGCCAGCTCAATACGATTCATCTGGATGAGATCCGCCACCTTGCCATGGCCTTTAATATTATGGCAGAGAATCTCGAAAATAGAAAAGAAGAGATTATCCGTACACAGGCTGAGCTCAAAGAAAAGGAGGAGGTGCTACGCAATCTGATCAATGCCTCCCCGGATCTCATCTGCCTTAAAGATGGAGGTGGTCGCTGGCAGCAGTCCAATCAGGCTTGTAAAAATTTTTTTGGGTACACCGAAGAGCAGGTGCTTGGCAAAAAAGATGAAGAGATTGCCGGATTGAATCCCGATTATCGCGACATTTTTTTACAATCGCGTGAATCGGATCTACTCGCCTGGAGAATGTGCAAGCCGATACGACGTGAACTTTTTGTCAAAGACAGCGAGGGTAAAGACAGGGTGTTCGATGTTATTAAAATTCCTCTATACGACAGCGAACGCCATCGCAAAGGTATAGTTATTCTTGGTCGGGATATCAGCAGACGAAAAAGGCTGGAAAAGATCCTGCATCGCAGCAAGGAGCGTTACAAAGCTGTCATCAACGACCAGGTGGAGTTAATTTGCCGGGTAGCTCTTGATAGAAAAATAAATTTTATCAATCAGGCCTTTTCGGATGTATTTGGCGTGGATCGTAGCCAGATTCTGGGTAAGACCTATACAGAATTTCTACCGCCAAAGGATCTGGAAAAAGTAAATGAATTTGTCTCCAAATTGAGTCCAGACAATCCATCCGGGCTCATTGAGCACCGCATGATCAAACCAAACGGAGAGCATATCTGGGTACAACGGACAGTGAGCGCCATCACCAATGAGGAAGGAAAGATCGTCGAGTACCAGTCTGTCTGCCGGGATATTTCAGAGCAGATCCGCACCAGGGATGAGTTGACCAAGCTTTCCCAGGCTGTCTTGAATAGCCCCGCCTCTGTTGTGATTACGGATGCGGAGGGAACCATCGAGTATGTAAACCCCCGGTTCTCCGAAGTGACAGGTTATACGATAGACGAGGTGATTGGAAAGAAGTCGGCGATTTTAAAATCCGACTACCATTCTCCTGAATTTTACCAGAGTATGTGGGAAACGATTAAGTCTGGCAAAGATTGGCGCGGAGAGTTCTGCAATCGAGGCAAGGATGGAAGGATTTTCTGGGAGCTTGCTTCTATCTCCTCTGTCCCTGATACTGACGGCCAGATTCGTCATTTTATTGCAGTCAAGGAGGATATCACCGAACGTAAGAACCAGGAGGAGACTATCCGCCACCTCGCGCAGCATGACCAGTTGACAGGTCTGGCCAACAGATTGCAATTTAATGAACGAATTAAATACGAGATCTCCCGTGCCCAGAGGGTGGGGCATAAGTTCGCGATACTTTATGTTGACCTGGATGGCTTTAAGCCGATTAATGATGATTATGGACACGAAACCGGGGATATTGTTTTAAAGCATGTCGCGCAGAGATTGAAGAGTTGTATTCGCGATGTGGATATGGTATCCAGAATCGGCGGTGATGAGTTTGTCGTTATCCTGACAGATATTTCTGAAAAGGAAAACGCCGCCAGAGTAGCCGAAAAAATATTACAGGCTCTGTCTGACCCTTTTCAGGTTTCGCCGCAGCAGCTTTTTCAAGTCAGCGCCAGTATCGGGATTGCTGTTTTTCCCTCTGACGGCAGAACCAGGGAGGAGCTTTTGAAAAATGCTGACCAAGCGATGTACTTTGTGAAGCACCACGGCAAAAATAATTTTTCGTTTTATCAAGATATTTCTAGAGGGCAGACCTAACTTCATTAGATCTTTTCGGAAGGCGATGTGCTGGAAGAGGGCATACCAAAAAAACGCCATATGGCTGGAGTTGTGATACCGTTGTCCAGGAGAACGGGCCGCAGCAGGAATAGGGCTAGCATGGCACCGCAAATTTTGGAAACTATCGCGGCAAGAATAATCCCTTCGATTCCCATGATAGCGCTGGCAGCATGGGCAATGGGAATATACAACAAGAGACTGTAGACCCCATTGACTAACATGGCTCGCAGGGGTCGCTGGAACACATTGAGAGCTGTATTGCTTGTTAAAATCACTCCCTGAAATCCATACGCTATACTGACCCAGGAGAGGTAAGCTGTCGCCAGTGCGATTACCCTTTCATCGCTGCTGAAGAGGCGGACAACTGGATAACTGGCCAGTTGAAACAGAACAAAGACAAACACTCCCCACAGCAGAGATAGCGCATGACCATTTTGTAGGCCAGCCGTGATACGGACACGGTTTCCTGCTCCGAGATTTTGGCCGATAAATGGGCCAAGCACCGCGGATAACGCCATTAAAAGGCTTAGAGCCAGCGATTCGATCCTTGTGGCGACCCCAAAACCTGCCACATAATGGCTGCCGTAGGTAGCTACAATGGAAACAATCAAACCATTTGTGAGAGGAAGGATCATATTGGTGGCAATCGACGGCAGCGCAATATACATAATTTTCTTTCCAAGCGCAGCAGCGCCCTGCCAGTAAGGTTTCTGCCAGCACAAAAGTCTGTTGCGTCTTCGCAGAATCCAGAATGCAGCGACAAGAGCCATCGATCTAGCGAGGAGGGTTGCCACTGCCGCTCCCTGCATCTCCAGTCGAGGAATTGGACCAAATCCGAAAATCAGGAGCGGATCAAAGATTATATTGCCAACCACTGCGGCTCCCATGATGATACTTGGGCTTTTCATATCTCCGGTAGCGCGGATAACGTTATTTGCCGTCATTGGTAGAAAGAACAGCAATAGGCCGCTGTACCAGATTTGCATATATTCCTTGATCAGTATCAACTCGTTCTGATTTGCTCCCATGCTGGTAAAGAGCGAATCGATGCTGAGCCACCCGGCAGCGGTGGCGGTAATGGCAGTCATAAAGGTAAGGGCGAAGGCCGCGTTGGTGTATCTGCGGGCTGTCTCAAAATCCTGCTTGCCAATAGCGATCGAGAGCAGGGCTGACGTACCTGTCCCGATTCCCATAGACAAGCTACCGATAACTAGGATGACCGGAAAGGTATAGGTGAGCGCCGCCAGCGGCAGTGTGCCCAGCATACTGACATAAAAGGTATCAACCAGGTTGAAGAGCAGCATGGAGAGTAGGCCAATGCTCATCTGCGCTGTCATTGTTGTGATCTGTCGCAATACTGGTCCCTGGGTGAGAGATGCAGTTTCGCTCCTGGAGGGGGACACCAGAAGAGACCTATGGATTCCTGGTCAGTTTGCAGAGTTCGGCCAATCCATCGTAAAGCTCTTTGTCAAATTCTGGATCAATCATGTACACGATATGTCTGCTGTCGTCGCTGGTCAGATCATAGGTTGCTTTTCTTGGATCGGGCTTTAGTTTGGTCAAATCAAAGGTTATAAACTGAACCTTGGGGATTTTTTTTATGAGAGGGGTGATGGTAGCGATACGTGCAATTTTTGGGCGGCTCTGGAAGCGGCCAACCTCTTTTACAATGCAAACCTCAAACAGGGCACCATGCTCCTTCAGGGTGGTTTCCACAATAATAAAGTCATTCTCTTTAATGATTTTCTGGTTATCACAGAGGCTGATGGCTACGTGATCCAGAAACTCCCGGATAATGCGGGGCGCGTAGGTAAAATAGGAGTTATTTACGATCATGCGTACGGCGCGTGCGCCGCTGAAAGCCTTGCGCCACGGCACATCTGTGGTCAGGGATGCAAATTCGGAGGCAACCGCAATTATATTGGGGTCCTCTTCGTAGGTTTTACGGTCTTTAAGGATCTTCAACTGCTCCCGGATATCTTGGGCTATGACGCTTTTGGAGGGGTCGTTGCGGTATTTCCCCTCTAATTCAATAAGTTTATGAACCAGTGTTTTTGCCGTGGGATAGTTGTTATAGTTCATGCCGTCATGTTTGGGTCTGTGGTGGCACAGGATATTGTGTTTGATCTCTGCGCTGATATTCTGGTCATAGGCAATCATCAAATAGCTCATCAGGGGATGAAACCGGATATAGTCCATCTGGTTGCTGTCGAGAGAGTTGCTATCCGGCATATTCATACGAAAATAACCGATATCGCACATCATAGAGGCCATCATCAGATTCGTCAGCAGCTCCCGTTGCCTGCGTTTGTCTCGCAGGCTCAGGGATGTCTGCATACCTCTGGTCTTCATGGACATGGCGATGACCGTCCGTTTTACAGCCAATTCCACATCGTAGGTATGGTCGCCGTCGGACATCAGCTCCAGAATATTGATCAATCCAGTCATCGCGTCGTTCTGTTTGGAAAAGTCTTCAAAGAGATCGCCCAGTTTTTCCGCAGCCTTGCTGACATTCAGTGTCGCTTGGGAGGTTTTTTTAAGCTGTTCAAAGATCTTGGTTGTCTCCAGGGTGAGGTCTTTGGCATGGGATTCAGATAGTAGTTTGGTATCTGTGAGTCCGTCCGGAATTTTACTTTTTTCGTTGTCAATTCCAAGTTTTTTTTCATCGTCTAGGTTGTAGTAGATCCCCTGATCCATAAATTTGAGCAGCTTGTCGATCTCTTCGAGAGAGGCATTCTCCTTTTTATGAATTAATGTTTGTCCGTCTTTGTTATAAAAGTTAACGGGGATCTCATGCTTCGCGCGAAACCGATTGATGATCTCATCTGTAAAGGGAAAGGGGATAAACTTGCTCATAGATTGATCCTGCTACAATTGGTATACTAAAGGCATTTTGGTTTTCGGGTATCGCAAGGCAATGCCAGCGATGTCGATGCACCCTTTAGCCAGTATTTACTGTTTGCAATGGACTTTGTGCCAAAAGGACGTTGGTAATACCACGACCTGGCATTACCCGACGCAAGGCAACGCCATGCAGTCAGGGTATCCTGCAACTGTTCATGCGACGTCCACGGATGGACTAGTGTCAGATTTTTGTCCGTCCGTGGACAAATCTGAAGGCGTACATCCATGTACGCACTCAGCGACTCCACGAATGGAGAAGAGCTGACCCAAGGTCGATAAAGACGCGGTTATGGCATTGCCCAACCGGTCAAATTCGATGCTTTTTGATATACTCCAATAAAAATTGTGAAAATTGTTTTTGAAAAGTCAATGAAAATTTTTTTCTGGTATTTGCGATTTGTAGCTTCTCAAAAAGGGTGCTTCTTTTTTTCAGAAGAGGGTATACTAAAGGCATTTTGGTTTTCGGATATCGCAAGGCAATACCAGCGATGTCGA
>DYNZ01000305.1 GCA_020720805.1 Leptospira biflexa
CTGACGGAGGCGCTCGGCCCGTTTGAGGTTGGTTTCGACCTGGGCCTCAACCTCATGGACGAGGGAGAGGCGGCGGTCGACTTCGGTGACGATGCGGTGTTGCTCGGGAAGGGGTGGGAGTGGTAATGGCAGAGGGCGAATGTCACGAATATAAATTGCTTGTTGAGCCGTTGCCCCCGAGACTGATGTAAGTCGCATTAAAAAAAAACCCGCCTTCAGCGCGGAAAGCACAAAATTTGATTCAAGAGATTTATGCAACTTCATCAGAATAACACTGCCCATTAAACAAAAATTCTGATCAACATTTACGGAACATGTACGTCCAACTGTTGCCCCGCGACTAACAATCAAAATATCCCCTCGACCTGGATCACATCGAGTTCTAAACTGTGTCGCATCATCAGGGCTAACATATTTTACATCTTCAAATAACACGCCAAAATCTCTAACATCTTTTGCTGAAAGCAAGGGGACTCCGCTATGGAGCACATTCGGAGATATATGTTCACCATCCGTGATTTTTTTGGCTAACTGATCGGCTGTCGCCCACACCCACCCCTCCGGCAACTCGGGCAGCCCGGTCGTATCCGGGGCGGCGGGTTCTTTGTACTGGCCCTTGCCTTGCCACTGGCTGCGGCGGGTTTCGAGGATGCGGCGCAGAAGCTGTTCCCCGGTCTCATAGTCGCGTCCCTGGCGGCAGGCCAGTTCGGCCTCGGTCTCAACGAGACGGCCCTCGACCGCAGCCTTGAGGACGGCGGCTTTGTAGCGTTTGAGGTTGGCCTTGACCCGCTTGAGATTGGCAACGGCTTCATCAAGCCGGGAGAACTGTTTTTCAATCTCCGCAACGATGCGTTTTTGTTGGGCCTCTGGAGCGAACGGAAAATGAAACTTTTTCAAAAACTGAAAATGACGGCTATAACCTCGACTCGGTATATGAAGTGATCTCAGCAAATAATAAAAGAATTTTGGATCATACGAACCGTCTGGTTTTAATATCTTTATACCTTCGGCTCCAACGGCAAAGGGCTTGTCTACATACTTCAAAGAACGTGTATGATCCCCAAACAAAATAACCGGCAATTCCCCTTCAAAGGCCATTTTTTTATCATTTGTAAAACCACCATAATAATCCTGCCCTTGATCAATAACTGGAATTTCACCTTCCTCAAGGTATTGTTTTTGTTTTAATCGTTTCCCTTGATCAGAAATTATTTTAGCCGCTTTATTGAAAGGCAATATTTTCCAGTCAGCAGGCACCGATGGAATTTCAGGTTCAAATATATCTTTTATGGTCTCTTTGCTCACGCTGCCAACGCCTCATTTAATGCTTCAATTATCACGGTCAACTCCTCACCAAAAAGCTGATGCATTTTGCCAAGCTCACCTTCCT
>DYNZ01000306.1 GCA_020720805.1 Leptospira biflexa
ATGCCGATTCTATAAAAATCAATAGGTTAATTTTTCAACTGCGTAAGTCCTAATTTCATTCAACGGTTCAACCTTATATTGCTACAGACAACCTACAAATTCCGCAGATCGCAGCAGCCTTGTAAAACCTGATGTTTCTTTTTTTATGTACTCAGCTTTTAAGCTGATATTGAAAAAAATCGGAAAAGAACCGGCTGTGAATCTGAAAAAAGCGAAGCCTTAACGGTTAAAAAGTGTCCGAAGTATTGTCACTGGAAAGATAGAGAGAAGTCAGAATCCCGCAAGATTAAAGGCATTTTTAATCAACTCGATTCGGGGTTCTTCATTGTTTTCAGGCGGATGAATCGCCACCACGTCAAATCTGGCTTTTATCCGCGTCTGCTTTGTCATTTTGAGATAAAATATCGCAGTTTTTGAGATTTTCTTTTGCTTTGAATAGGTCAAAGCTTCTTTGGGATTGCCATAGCGGGCGGAATTTCGGGCTTTGACTTCAACAAACACCAGCGTTTCTCCGTCTTTGGCAATCAGGTCAATTTCACCGATAGCATTGCGATAATTTCTTTCGATAATCGTATAGCCCTGATTTTCCAAAAATTCTGCTGCCAAAATCTCGCTTTTATTACCAAATTGCTGGGATTTGTTCAGCATATTCCTTCACTCCTTTGAATGTGATTCGGTGTATGGGGCAATATCCGAATTTTCGGATAGCCTCCTTATGTGCTTTGGTCGGATAGCCTTTATGCTTTGAAAATCCGAATTGTGGATATGCTTCGTCATATTTATCCATGAGTCTGTCGCGCGTAACCTTGGCAACTATTGAGGCGGCGGCTATGGAAATGCTTAAGCTGTCGCCCTTGATAACAGGTTTTTGGGGCAGATCGGAGGCAATAGGGAATTGTCCGTCAATCAGCAGATAATCCGGCTGAAGCTTCAGATTTTCCAACGCCAGCCGCATAGACAGAAGCGATGCCTTCAAGATATTGATGCGATCTATTTCTGCAGAATCCGCAATGCCGACGCCTACAGACATCGCATGAGCATAAATTTTATCGTAAAAATTATCGCGCTGCTTAGGACTGAGCGTTTTGGAATCTCTGACTTGAATAGAAAATCCCTGCGGCAAAATCACGGCAGCAGACACCACCGGACCTGCCAAAGGTCCCCGCCCTGCCTCATCAATGCCCGCTACCCTTGAAAACCCTTTTTGCCATGCGTCTTTTTCAAAATTCCACAGGTCTGATTCCATTTAAATTTTATTCTCCGTGATATGGCATATCCAAAGCTGTTTGCCATCAAACACTATTGCTATTTTTCCGGACATCCATACAAGCATTCCCAGAACAAGCGCATGATAAACCTTTTCCGGCTCGCTGCCAAGATCATAATA
>DYNZ01000307.1 GCA_020720805.1 Leptospira biflexa
TGGGTGTTTTTGCCCTTGTCAGACAGAAAAAAGATAAATAGAAAAAGTAAAAGGGCTCAGAATGAAATTATTTTCAATTCACTCTGACCCCTTTTGTTTTTGGCATTTTCACGAGACCGCTGGCACCGGATAAAACCTTGAAACAAAGTGTGTTGCACATTAACATTGTCGAAGCGATTTTTTTAGAAATTTTTCTGGAGCTCAGGATGTCTAAAGTTATAAAGGCTGATGAAATGCCAAAACCGGAATGGAGGATCTCATGAAAACTTTAGTATCAATCGTATTGGCAATCGTATTATCTGCGGCAACTGTGTGGGCAGGGACTGCTGGAGACAGTGTTGAGGTACGGATTGTGTCTGACAACGGAATGGAACTTCCATTTTATAATGTCTCGTCACGTTACCCAGCAAAAAAGGTTTATGCAGAGGCTGTCAAGGGTGATCATTACAAGATCTTGGTTAGAAACAAGCTTGGCCGGAGGGTAGGGGTGGTTATTGCCGTGGATGGACGTAACATCGTATCCGGCCAGAAATCATGGCTGAGAAACAATGAACGGATGTACATACTGGAGCCTTATTCAAGCTACGAATATGCAGGATGGCGCAGCAATCAGGACAGTATCAACCGATTCTATTTTACCGATGTGCCGGATTCCTATGCAGCAGCTTTTGGAGACCAGAGTGCAATGGGAGTTATTGCGGTTGCCGTATATCCTGAGGTGCAGCGTTACGAACCGCCTGCGCAGCTAAGAAGCCAGGCATCTGACTCCGAAATTTCCTCTTCGCCTTCCAACGAACTCGGGAAGTCAGGTCAAGCCCCTTCAGCCAAGGCCGAATCAGCTGACCGTTCTGCCGGAACAGGATATGGTCGTTCTGAATATTCGCCTTCACATACAGTTACATTTGAACCAGAGTCCCGCTCTATCGAGAATATATTTATCAAGTACGAATGGCGAAGTACCCTCTGTAAAAAGGGGATCATAAACTGTGGCAGACCTTACAGCAAACCGGGCAACCGTCTCTGGGACAATGGCGGCTATGCCCCGCCACCTCCAGGACACTGATACCATCCTGCATATATCCTGAGTTCCCGAACAATTGTAACGAAGAATCAGAAAAAGAGTAAAAGGGGGCAGAATGAAATTAACCCGAATATTTCATAAACTTGAATAACATACTGAATTTACAGCATATCAACATTGTTGGCTTGTCCGTCAATGTCTCTGCTTAAATTGTTAAATATCAATATGTTGCGAGATTGACAGGCTTGTTTATGAAATATTCGGGTTAAATATTTTGATCGGCGGAGGAAAACCACAAAGTAAAAGGGGTCAAAAGCAAAAGGGGTCAGAACAAAATTATTCAGACCGCCAATGGCAAGGGAGACA
>DYNZ01000107.1 GCA_020720805.1 Leptospira biflexa
CGTTGGCGTCCTGCAACGGCTCAAGATTTACGGCTCCCTGCAAAAGGCCGGCGCAGTTGTTGTGGCCATAGGAGTCAATGACCTAAAGTACGACATAACCAACGAGGAAATACTTCGTAACTATGCAAACATTCTGGCGCAAATGCCTGCTCATATCCCCATTATACTCAGCGCCATCTTCCCCATTGATGAAGAGGTTCGTATCCTATGGCCTGGATGGAACCAACGCATACTGGCTCTCAATACTGGTCTCAAGGCCTTGGCATCGAGTTCAAAAAAATATTTCTTTACCGATGCTGGACGCCTTTTAGTTGATAGCAAAGGGAATCTATCCGATAAGTACCATGATGATGGCATCCATCTCAATGCGAAAGGAAATGCTGTCTGGATTATTGAGTTGCAGAAAACATTAAAAAACGCCCAGCAAGGTATTGTCTCACAATGATTTTTCTTTTTTATTTTTTTATACCTATACCCCCCGCACAGCACATTGCGGTGTCAACGAGGATATCTTTCCATGCAATATGATGAAGAAACGCTCAAAACAGTCCGCCAGATAAGGTTGTTAATTGATGACTATGATGAATGGCTTCTCGAAGAGATACGACCTTTTATTGAAAAAAAGTTATAGAAATCGGATGCGGGTTAGGGAATTTACTGAAACATTTCGTGGACAAAGAACTGGCGGTAGCCATTGAGAATTCTGCAGACACCGTTGCGGAGGTACAACAAAAATTCTCTGCTTATACGAATGTTTCCGTTTACAATCACAGCATAACCGACAATTCGGTATTATCATTGCAGAAATTTGCATTCGACAGTGCCGTGTCACTGAATGTATTTGAACACATTGAAGATGATGAACTTGCCATGCGGCACACCGCCATGTTGTTACAACCAGAAAACCACTTTGTTCTTATCGTGCCAGCACATCAATGGTTGTATGGATCAATGGACAGTTCGCAGGGACATTATCGGCGCTACACCAAACAACTCGTAAAAACAAAATTAGAATGGTCAGGATTTCGAGTGATACATCAAAAATATTTCAACATGTTCGGGGCGTTAGGATGGTTTGCCAATGGCAGAATTCTTCGCTGCAAAGTCCCGCCCTCTGGACAGATGCAACTTTTCAACAAAATTGTCCCTATTCTCAAAACAATAGAGCAAACTCTCCCTCCTTTTTTTGGAATATCGCTTATCACGGTCGCCCAGCGGACAAATAGTCCCGAATAACTCGTCAGCAACACCTTACAAGTCAATATCATTGGATACCAATACCAACATTATGACAATCCCAAGTGAACAAACGAAGTCGGCATTCTCATCGGCCTTTCAATCAAGAAAATATTTTATCTATTTTTCCTTGATAATGGTGGCGGCCAAACTCTGGCTGGTCAACGCCCACCTGGTCATGGCCACAGTGACCCCTCATGATGACCTTTTATTTATCAAGCAGGCCCTGAGCCTTCTCCAAGGGCAATGGCTTGGCACATTTAACCAGCTTACCCTCATCAAGGGGCCGTTCTATGCCCTTTTTATGGTCTTGGCCTACTATTTAGATATTCCTTTATTGGTTGCACAACAGTTGGTTTACGCCCTTGCCTCGTTTTTAATGATCTGGGCGCTACGCCCCTTGATTCAACAAAAATGGCTTTTGTTTCTCTTCTTTGCCTTTCTCCTGTTCAACCCTTTTTCTTATAATTATCCAGGAGTCGGCCGGGTATTCAGATGCGGACTCTACGCATCATTAGGCTTGTTGGTATTTTCTTGTTTTCTCGGTTTGTTTATACGATACAAGCAACCTTGGACGAAAAATCTCATTTGGTCTCTCGGTGCGGGGATATTTTTATCGGCCTTTTGGAACACCCGAGAAGAGTCTATCTGGATAATGCCCTCCCTGATAACTCTTTTTCTGGGTGCATTTATTGCCATGCGCCACCTGCCCCGTGCCAAATATTGCGTTTTTATCGGCCTCACAATTCTGCCATTTTTGATATTATTCAGCACAAACTATACATTAAAGAAAATAAATGAGACACACTATGGAGTCTTTGCAACTATTGAGCTCAACACCCCTGAGTTCAAGTCGGCGTATGGCGGATTACTCGGTATCAACTCCGACAAGTGGCGGCAATTTTATCCTGTTGTCAAAGAAGTTCGCGCCAGTGTGTATGCGGTAAGCCCTGCTTTTCGGGAGCTTCAACCGTTTATAGAGGAGGGCACGGGAAAGAAATGGCGCGATTTTATTAGTTCTGATGATATCCCCGCCGCGTTTTTCATCTGGGCCTTCCGGGATGCTGTTGCCTCGGCAGGGTATTATAAAGATGGCCCCAGCACACTCCGTTTCTATCAAAAAATAGGCGATGAAATCAACCAGGCCTGTAACGCGGGAACGCTTGATTGTAAGGCTGGCGCGACCTCACTTATTCCCGCCTGGCATCGTGAGCATAACAAGCTCCTACTCCCCACCTTCGCTTCTGTTATGAAGCAGATGCTTAGCTTCCGAAATTTTTCTGCCCTCACGGAAGGATTCAGAAGTCAGGCGGATCGAAATCTCAGGGTTGCCTACGAGACCGTAACACGGGGAAAGTTATTATCCACTCACCCTGAGGACCGAACAGAAGTTCTTGAGTTCCACCATCACCTCAACAAAGAAAAAACAAAAATTCTCAATGACATTGGATCCGGATATAAACTCATTATTCTTCCCTTATTTATCCTGACACTACTTATGTTTTTCATCATTATCGGCAAAAGCATTATCAAAAGAAGTTTGTCGTTTTTTACCATTGCCAGCGGCGCTGCTTTGGCAGGCATTTTTTCTATTGCGGCCATTCTCACCCTGTTGGCGATCACTTCCTATAGTGAAATTCAACGAGCGATGACCTCCTCCTACCCCATGGTACTCCTCTTTATTGTGACGGTTATTCTTGATGTGTTCGATAGACTCTCCCCGCTTCCCGAGGCAGAAATAAAAGAATGAGCCCAATTCTTCTGAGCATTGACCTGGAAGACATACGCGACGGCGTCAAGAATGGTTCGAGTTACCGAGACAATATTGCTGAAAGCACCAGACAATACCTCAAACAATTCGAGCACTGGGGGGTCAAGGCCACATTTTTTGTTGTGGGGAAAATAGCTCGTCGTTATCCGCAACTCATCGGCGAAATTATTGAGGCAGGCCATGAACTGGCCTGCCATGGCGATGTTCATGCACAACTTGACAAACTCAACCCGCAGAAGTTTCGGGAAGATCTCCAGAGGAATGTGGCGGCTCTGCAAGAGGCCGGCGGAAGAGAGATCCGAGGTTTCAGGGCGCCAACCTTTTCTCTGACAGAACAGACATCCTGGGCCCATGAAGTCCTGGCGGATCTTGGATTCACATATTCCAGCTCTGTATTGCCAGCAAAAAGCCCGCTCTATGGATGGCCAGCATTCGGAGAAAATGCTCGAGAAGTGCAGAAAGGATTGTGGGAAATACCGGTTACTTTACACGAGATTCCCGGCCTATCTACCCCCATTGCCGGGGGGGTGTATTTCCGGGTCTTGCCATTTCTTCTTACCAGATGGGCAATCCAGCAAAAACTCAAGAAAGGACAGCCTGTTGTCACCTACTTTCATCCTTACGACATTGATACCAAGCAGGAATGGTTTATCCACTCTGCTCTACAAGAGAAAAAATATTTGAATTTCCTGATGTATATAGGGCGAGCCAAGGTTCTTGGCCGGCTTGACAACTTACACAAGTCATTCCCCTTTCAATCTTACGGGGACTATATTCACTCCGTGCAGGCCGAATCTTCATTATCTTCCAGTGAGAAATTCTGATGTTTTCTGATGAGCGCCAGTTGTTCGGCAATGAGTCCCAGGAAAAAGAAAATCAGGCCCGTGACAAATAGAAAAAGTGTTCCGACAGAAAAACTTTCACCCCTGAGCAAAATAGGAATTCCCCATATCCCACTGAACAGCAAAAAGAATACAGATGGCGGTAAAAAAATCCGCATGGGGTTAAACAGGGTCACAATATGAAGAATGGCCATTACGGTATCAATCGCTGTTTTGGTATTGATCGTTGATTCCCCGGTTGTTCTTGGCAGCACCGTGATCGGATATTCGGTCACCAATCGCATCTGGTTAATAAAAACCAGGGTGATGATATCGCTGAAGGCCATATTATCAGGACAGAGTTGCATACACTTCTTAACTAAACGAGTACGATAAATCTTCATCCCGGAATTCAAATCCTGTATATAGATAGGCATTAGTAAGTTAGCAATAAAACGAATCAGGCCCTTTCCTATTCTTCTATACCAATTTTCCTCATACTTCTTTCTGCTCCCGATAGTCATGTCCGCATCATCGCTCCGAATCGCATGATACAATGTCGTCACATCCTCAAGCCGGTGCTGGCCATCGGCATCTATCGTTATAACGAACGAGGTTTTCGCCGCATTAATTCCCGTTTTTATTGCGCCCCCATACCCACGATTCACCTTGTGATGCAATGCGGTAAAGCCAGGCTCGTCCTTATATTGTGCCAATAATTCTCGAGAACGATCCCGCGACTTGTCGTCAACCATAATAAGCCGGCATCCATTCGTCCGACAGTACTTTATAAGTTCCGGCAGAAAAGAAGGCAGTGCGTCCTCTTCATTATAAACAGGGATTACAATCGTCAGATCATTCATCTATCCATCACACCAAAAATATTTATAAAAGACTGGCAAGCAGCAAGTTAAAAACTTGCTGGATACAACAGACTTCTCAGGGCCAAGCCTTTCGGGAACTTCACTTCGTTACGAAGCCATGACAGGCCGGTTCTTTATCTTGTTGCCTCGTCAATTGCTGAGGGCCGAAGGGCGCCATTTTCTCACCTCCGGATCAAGGACTTTGGGAAGTCATTGTCATGATCAAGAGAGCATTGGCAACTGACAGCGAAAGGAACAGAGCAACGCTGATATCGTTCGCTCCATAAATTCAGATGGCTGTATCGCTAAAACACTGTGGTACACCCACAGATGCGGTTGCGGAACCCAAAGAAAAACACCCACAAACAGCGCTATCGTTTCTCACGGAATCGCTGCATTCTTGTATATATTCTTGCCAATGGCTCTTCATAACGGACCAGAATCGGGAAGATAAATCGGCCGTAATTATGGCTCAGCCATAGAATAATCAGGCAACGCCATCCCGGCCCGCCGCCCCAATTACCAAGGGGAATTATTCTGGAGAGGGCAAACAACCTGCCGCTTCTCCCGATTTCCATCCCGGTCGGCTGAAAAAATCTATCCCGAACCTTTTCTTGCTTCATTGCCCTTTCACTCCTCTGGACATTAACGCCTTGCTCCCAGAAGCCTGTCATAACTGGAGAGCCGCTTGCATGCACAATCATCTTTTCGGCCAAAATCGCGCCGTTCTCTCAGCCAAATTTATCAAGAGAATATCGTAGAGTACCATCAATTTGGTTGCGGAAACGGCATCCATAAGAAAAATCCCCCTCACAACATCGCCTTGATCAGGCCCATTTTCACGACCATCTGCAGGGGTGCCCCTGCTTCTCTTTGCAGAAAACAATGTGTAAATCAAGCAAGTTGGCGACAACTCACCATGTTTTCTCAAAAGAAAAGCAGATCCATCCCGTTACGGCCTCCCCCAGTATGATGGCAAAACAGATGGTTTCTTATATAATATCAATCAGTTGTGTAATATCGCCTGTCAGAATAGCAACAGGCGCAAAGAAGACCGGGCAGCTCCAAGAAACAGGAAGAAATCATACTGAATGTCTGTTCTGATTGCAATGGCAGAATCCCCTTCGACCGCCAACCTGGCCTGATCCCATGAGAGAAATTCTTCTATTCCAACCAGAATCGCCATTGCTGGTCTCGCAAAAGATTGGTAGAAACCCAAGGGATATCGGCTACCTGGTTGAATGACAAGAGGAAGATTTGAGAAAAAGCCGATCCTGGGACTATTGCGAGTCCACCATCATTCATCCCTCCCGATTCGCCCCCATTTTGCTATAATAACAATGTCGTTTGGCTGGCGGACGAAGCACTTACAGTCAACCTGAGGAAACTGGCTCTTCAGGCCTGCGATCGGTTGGATTTGAGTCAAAGCTCTCCTTTGATGTCTTCAGATTATGAGAAAAACGCTGCGCTGCCGGGATGACGGCAGTTTTACTCTGATCCAGTTTACCGACAGCCATTTTGAAAATAGCGAACCCGAAAACCAGCGGACCGCCGCCCTCATGGAGCAGGTGTTGGAAACCGAGCCTGCTGACATGGTGATCTTTACCGGCGATGTGCCGGGGCCGACATGCCATCACCCCAGAGAGGCCTGGGCCATAGCCACCGCCCCGCTGGTGCGCCGCAATCTGCCCTGGGCTGCTGTCTTTGGTAATCATGACGACGAAGGCGGCCATGCCACCAGATCGGAACTGCTGGCCATCCAGCAGGCTATCCCCGGCTGCCTGACCCGGTCAGGCCCAGCATCTCTTTCCGGCGTGGGCAACTTCCTGCTGCATGTTCTCCGGACAGATGGCCTGGGCAAAGCGGCTTCGTTTTGTTGCCTGGATGCCAACAGTTATGCCGAAAGCCCCGTTGGCGGTCATGGCTGGGTCCGCGATAACCAGATCCGCTGGTTCCGTCGGGCTATTGAGCAGTCCCATCCCGGACAGGCAACCGATCCGACTCCACCAGTGCTGGATTTCCTTCATATTCCCCCGCCAGAATTTGACGAAGTCTGACAACTTGGCCTCTGCAGTGGCGAGAAAAACGAGGCCGTCTGCTGCCCGCTTATCAATACCGGACTCTTTGCCGCCAAAATCCGGAAAATCGTTGCCTCCCGTGCTTGGCTCACCCTCTGATTCTCTTCCTCTTCACCTCGTTGCAATCAGAAGGCCAGGTTTCCAGCAGAGAAGACCTCGCTCCTCCTTCCAGCCTCGCCCTTTCCTCTTCAAAACCTGTCCATCCGCCTACATCCCCACCAGCGGCAGATACTGCGGGTTCCAGCGCATTTTGTGAATGAGCTGCTTCATGCGCGTCTCGTCCTGATTGTGCTGGAAGGTAGCGTAAACGCAGGAACGATCAACTCCTTCCAGCACCGCCTTCATGGCCACAGCCAGGGCGACCTTGGCGCTGACCGCCTTCAGGGTTGCAACCGCCGGCACCAGCATCCCCTCTTCCCTTTCGGCACGACTGACACAATCAGAAACCGCATGGGCGGCGGCGGTGAAGAATGCGGGGCGCACCTCGCGAGCCCCGGAGGCCAGCACTCCCAGGCCCATGCCGGGGAAGACAAAGACATTATTGCATTGGCCGGTGCGTCGGAGTTGGCCGTTCA
>DYNZ01000308.1 GCA_020720805.1 Leptospira biflexa
TCACAGTACCCCGAAGCCAATAAAAATCTTATCGTCACGGGAGACAATCCGCAAAATTTACCCAGTGTCGAAGTTCGGGAAATGGTCTCTGAGGTTCAGGACGAGATAGACCTGCGCGATCTGCTCGACACCCTGATACGCAGAAAGACGCCGGTGCTATCAACCGCCTTTATTGTCTTTGTTCTGGTCGCTCTGGCCTCTTTTTTAGCGACCCCGCTTTTTCAGGCCCAAGGGACGATCAAGGCAACGGCAAGAGCAAAATCGGTGACAAAATTTGAAGCCCCTGAGTATAACTATATAGATTCGCAGGAGTTTCAACAGACGCAGGTAAAATTGTTCCAAAGCAGGCAATTGGCAAACAGGGTGGTCAAAAAGCTGGATCTTGCCAACAACAAGGATTTTAATCCAGTTTTAAAGGACGATGCAAAAGAGGACAAGGAAAACGGAGGAATCATCCCCCTGGTCATGAGCGCCCTGAAAAATTTTATTCGCACTGATCAGACGGAAGAAGAAAAAAATGTTCTCGTCGAGGATTCCAGGGAGAAGATGCTTCTGCAAGGTTTAAGCAGGTCAGTTCAAGGCGCCTTAAAAATTGTGCCAGAAAAAAACAGCGAACTCATGCAAATCTCTTTTGAATCTCCTCACCCGGGTCTGGCGGCCCTCATTGCCAACACCGCGATGGAAGAATTTATTCAGATGCACATGGATTCCAATCTTGAAGCATCCAGGATTGCCGGTCAGTTTCTGGAAAAACAGATCCGGGCCGCCCAGATCAAGCTGGAGGAATCGGAGTTGCAGTTGAACCAGTTTGCCAAAAAAATAGGAATTTTCTCGTTGAGCCCTGAGCATAATCTGGTGGTCAAACAGTTGGAGGAAGTAAACAGTACCCTGGCCAAGGCAACTTCGGATCGCATCACCAAGGAAGCCCTTTATAAACAGAATATGAACCCTGGCAATACCTCAGCGGAACAGGTGATCAATAACGCCTTGATTCAATCGTTGAAAACCCAGTATGCAACCCTGGAAGCCGAGTATAAGGATCTGAGTGTGACCTTCCAGCCCGGATATCCGAAAATGCAGCAAGTCAAGGCCAAGATGGATGAAATTGCCGCCGGCATCGCCAAGGAGCAGCAGCAGATTCTCAACTCCATCAAAAACAACTATGAAGCCGCGCTAAAAACCGAGCAGTCTCTGATTGCCGCTGCCGAGGCCCAACAGAAAAAGGCCCTCGATTTAGGTGAAAAAACAACTCAGTACAAGATCCTGGAACGGGAGGTTGAAAGCAATAAATCCATCTATCAGAGTCTTCTGCAACGATCCAAGGAGATTGAGGCCACAGTCGGGGCGGCAGTCACCAATATTCAGATCATTGATC
>DYNZ01000309.1 GCA_020720805.1 Leptospira biflexa
TATCGGTATAATTTCCGCCCCATGCTCCAGGTGGCGCAGATGATCCGCCCACCACTGCATCATCTTCATTCTTTCCGGTAAATATTCGCTTCGATGGTATGCCGCCCGAACCGCGTTTTTTTCGCGGTGTGCAAGTTGCCGCTCGATTGCATCCGGGTGAAAACCCGCTTCGTTGGCAATGGTGGAAAAAAGAGCGCGGAAACCGTGCATGGTGGCCTTGCTATGGTATCCCATGCGATACATGGCAAAGAGCATTGTATTTTCGCTTAGTGGCTTAGTGGGAAAGTGAATGCCTGGAAAAATATAATGAGAATCACCATAAAGAATTTTTACACGGTTAAGAATGGCGAGGGCTTCATTCGATAGGGGTACAGTGTGAGGTGATTGCATTTTCATGCGCTTTGCTGGGATTGACCAGAGCTTTTTTTCAAGGTCAATCTCTTTCCAAATGGCCCCGCGCACCTCTCCAGACCGGGCCGCTGTCAATATGGTGAACTGAATGGCAAGTTTGGTGGTGGTGTGAATATCCGCCGTGGTTAGATTCCGCAAAAAATCCGGCAATTCGTCCGGCTGAATCATAGGGTGGTGTTGCACTTTTCGCGCCTTGATAACGCCCCGCATTTCAGATGCAGGGTTGAAGGTGGCCCTGCCAGTTTGAACCGCATAGCGAAAGACAGCGGTGATCCGTTGCAAAACCTTCGAGGCAATGACAAGTGCGCCCCTTGCCTCGATTGTTCGTAATATTTTGAGAACCATGGGGGGCGTGATCTGGTCAATCTGGGTATTACCAATGACAGGGAAAACATCCCTTTCGAGGGTTGTCAAGATTGCTTGCGCGTGATCTTTCGCCCATCTATCCCTTTGACTCAAGTGCCATTCACGGGTAACAGCTTCAAAGCTGTTTTCGATTTTTATTTTTTCTTTTTCTTTGGCTTGCTGTACAGCTTCTTTTTTCAATCTCCGTTCTTCGCCTGGGTTTTTCCCGGCCTTGACCATTTCCCGCGCCGCCGCCCGTTCAATCCTGGCTTTTTCCAATGTCAAAACAGGGTATTCTCCGAGAACAAAGGTTGACTCTGTACCCGCTATGACAAAACGGTATCGCCATGTTTTTTTTCCGCTTGTTGATACATGCAGAGCAAGGCCTTGACCGTCTGTGAGCTTGTAGGGCTTTTCTTTGGGTTTTGCGTTTTTGACTTCAAGGGCAGTAAGCATAAGGGTTCGACCTCCAAAATGGGCTTGAAAAACATACGGGTATGCGGTTCTTTTCTCGAATACCCGTACTTGTACCCGCTTTATTTCTGGAAGTCAACGGAAGAAAATGGAAGAAAATGGAACGAAAGGCATAAAAAAACCCCGCAAACCTAATAGAT
>DYNZ01000310.1 GCA_020720805.1 Leptospira biflexa
TCATCGCGTTCTGATTTGTTGCCAGACCTGCTTTTGATTCTCAATGAACAATATACTACTTGTGATTCACCAGAGGGTTGGAAGTTCCTGGCAAAAGAGGCCAGTCTGCTTCAGTATTCTGGAAACGAGCAAATTAGGGCACTGCAAACCGCCTTGGAGTTTTTCACGCTTGTTGATGAACTCCCTCCGATGCAATCATTTAAAGAAAAATCTAACCGTATAGAGGAATTTCTCAATGCCTGAAATAGTTAGCAGTGAAAGAATACTGGCGAAATTAAAGCAGTTTGATGATCGGCTTTCAGATGCTATTTCCGCGAGTGAATCCATATTGGAGTTGAGAGACAATGCTGCCGAATTACTAATGGTAATTGACGCAGATCAAGAGGAAATTGCTGCGTTCAGACTGGAGCTTTCCCAGATTCATGAGGAATGGCAGGAGTTAGTAGAAGATCTTACCGAGACTCAAGAACACACTGAAGAGGCGAGAAAAACTTTGCGTGGGGACTTTGAACAAGCATGCGCAGCGATAGAGAAGCGTTTTGATGAAATCAGACTGGAGGTTGAAAAAGAGAATATTCAATATCAAATAGAACATTCTCATCTGGTCGAAGAATCCCGCAATCATGCAGAAGAGGCCGCCGCAAACAGCCATAGAGTTGAAGGTCTGGTTTCCCAGACAAAGCAACTCCTTTCTCGTATTCAGGAAGAACTGCATGTGACCATACAGGAGAAATTGACTCAGCTTGATGTGTTGATAGACGCGCGGTTTAATACGATTGAGAATGAGCAGAAAAGCCAAATCAACAGCTTGAAATTGGGGTTGGAGGAAAAAATAATCTCATTCAGACAGGAAGTAAAAAAGGACATTGCCGCACATCAGCAAGGAGTTGATCGTCAAATAACAGAATTTTTGGGAAAACAGAACATATTGATCCAAAATTTGACACAACAGATTGACGGCTTTCAGCGGGCAGTTCAGGCACTGGCCACGGAACAACAACTGTTGAGTAAGAAAATCAGTACCCAGGAAGAGCCGTTAAGCAAAATTCCAGCACAGGAGACTGCAACAGTCAATTTACAGGAAAAAATTCAAGCTCTTGATACAAAATTAGGACAAGTTGTAGCCAGCTTGCAAAAAAGTCGTCTTGTTGGTGGCTTGTTCAAGGGCTTGTAAACAGAGCAGATGTGGTTTCACAGAGCGTGAGAGAAGAGTCGGCATCCAGATGTTTAAAGGACGGAATTTTCAGTCGGCAGGAATAGCCAGGGGGATGAAATGATGCAGAAACAAGTATTTAACCAATCACAGCAACAGGCCGTGAACAATATCCCGAAGTGGTTCAACTCGCCGCTGAGTTTCCATGAAGGC
>DYNZ01000108.1 GCA_020720805.1 Leptospira biflexa
GAAATATTTTAGGAAAATTGAATAAGCAATATCATTCAGAATTTAAGAAAAAATCAAAAATTTTTTCCCGCCATCCAATCAGGAAAAATAATTGAACTCTCCTACAGCAAAGATCAAACCTGTGAGCTTCTCTATGAGGTGCGGGAACAAAATCTAAAAAAAAGGGTCATGACCAACATCCACCCTTAATTTTTTTTCTCTAATCAAAACCAAGTAGAAAATTTGCATGAAACCGAAACTCACCATTGTCGGGCCCGAAGCCACTGATCCCGAGGGTCGCTCGCTGCAACCAGGATCGATCCGCACCGTTCACCTGGAAGCCCTTTTTTTGATGGCAAAATATGATGCTGCTTTTCGTCAAGATCTACTGGAAAAACGGATGCTTACGTTAAACTCTTCTGCTATCCCCTTCTCCGACCACGAGAAAAAGTTACTCAACTCTATGAGTTCAGCCACTCTTGATCGCACCATCGAAAATTTCTTTATCGACGGGATATCCCGCTCATCTCTGCCAGAGTGGCATAAGGCAGCATCCGTTCTTTTGCTGGTCAGCACGGTTATCTTTGGATCTGCCGGCTGCAGCCTGGTGCGCCCAGCGCTGGCTGGCTCGATCATGGAGCATCCACAAAAAAAGGAGGGATGGCAGGATCAGGAAGCCTATCGAGTTCTGGCGATCGGCCAACCTCGCAAGGGTGTGACAAACAGGGTAGCCCAGAAAGCCTATGCCAAAGAGGCAGCCATTCTCATGGCGCGAAAGAAAATCAAGGAACATTTTTATGGGTACCGCATTGCCAGGCTTCAGGGCGCAGGAGCCATGAGCGGCGTCGATATCTCTGCGGCGGAGAGCATGAAAATTCAAGGGATCATCAATGGCGGCTCCGTAGTGCGCATCGAATACAATGAAGAGAATGTATGCGAAATCGTCTATGAAGTCCGCTATCCTGGATTAAAAAAATTGATTTTACAGCAAGATTGATCACCTGATAAAAAACAGTTTGCCATTTTAAGGTGATCTGATTATTCTGGCCTCGAATAGTCAAGTTTGACTATTCGAGGCTGACTAATGAAAAGCTAATAAAGACAGGGAACCCCTCTCTGTTTTTGGGGGTCTTACACTTTTTTAGCCAACGCAATATCAGGCACCCAGGATCTATTGCTCACATGAAAAATTCAATCTACATTCTTGGCTTTCTGCTGCGGCATGGTCCGTTGCATGGCTATGCCATCAAGCAACTGATTGCGGAGGACGCCGCCCATTTCGCCAAGATTAAGCTCCCATCCATATACTACCATCTGGAACAGCTGCGGCGCAAAGGTATGGTCGACTCTTCCCAGGAACAGAGCGGCAACCGTCCTGACCGCCTTGTATACACCATTAGCGAAGCGGGTCGCAATTTTTTTACTCAGGCGCTGCGCCAAACCATGGGCGTTACGTATCAAAGCGAATTCCAAATCGACGCGCTTTTTTACTTTGGAGATTTTTTAGATCAGGATCAGCAGCTCCAGCAGGAATTTATCCAGGGTCTGCTAAAAAGGAAACAGAAAATCGAGAAAAGGCTCGGATGTATCGAGAATGTGCAGGCCGAAAGAAAGCAGCACTTTCCAGAATTTGTCCATGTGTTTGTGGATGCCATTTTTTCCCACCATATTCTGCACGCCAGAGCAGAGGCGGAATGGCTACAAGAGGTTACGCAAAAAATGGAACAGAGGTGGCAATCGTCGCCGCCAGGAAGGCAGGTATCCAAAAAAAAATGAACAAAGCAACATTCAGCCGTTTCGATTTTCAATTCAATTCAGGTATATTTCTATCGCTTTATTTGAATCAGGAGAAGTACCATGTCGCCTAAGCATACAACCTATCTCCGGCTCGGTCCGGTAATCCTTTTTATACTCTTTCTCTGGCTAGCATTGCCATTAATGTCACAGCCTCAGCAGCCAGAGAAAAAACCAAAAACGCAGCCACGCCAACAAAACATAGAACAGAAAAAAGATGTGGCGCCTGCTGCTGATCAAGCAACGCAAAAAAAACCCGCTTTGCAAACAGCCAAAGAAGCGCCCAAGTCAGACAGTAAAAGATTGCAGATGACGGTAGATAAGGTGATTCACCGCATCATTCATGAAAATTTTGATCTGCGTAACGCCCGCTACGATATCATCAAAACCGACTCTGACTACCTCAAGTTTCAGAAAAAATTTGGCTACAACCTGAACGGCGAGGCCAGCAGCACTTACCTGCGTATGTCCGAAAACGGCAACACATCACCATTTATCATCGGTACGAAACAGGATCTTTACAGCCTGAGCGGCGGCCTATCAAAATATTTCTCTTCGGGAACCAGCGTCTCCATTGCCCTGGATCACGACTACTCCAAATCCAACATGAAAGCACCCCTTTTTGGCGTCTCTGAGTCCTATTCAAAATTGTACAAGAATACACTCTCTGTCTCTTTGCAGCAATCTTTGATGAAAAACGCATTTGGATACAGCGACCGACTCACAGCGCAAAACCTCAGAATCCTTGGCAAGGTCGAACGAGCAGCTCTGATCAACTCGCTAAGCGGATTGATTGTGAGTGGTCTTGTTGACTATTGGAACCTGATTGTAGCTGAACAAAACCTGGCAACTAGCAAGGTTGAATTGAAAAACATGGAAGATCTGTTTGCTGTCGTTACCAGAAAAAATTATATCGGTCTGGCTCAAAATTTTGAAGTAAATCAATACCGCAGTCTGCTCTACCAGAGCCGCAATAAGGTAAAACTGGCAGAGCAGTCCCTCTTTGAGGCACGTATCAAGCTCTTAAAAAATCTTAACCTGGACAATGATATTCAGCTCGAATCGATCACCCAGCTTTTTGACCAGGGACCCGATCTTTTGGTTGTCAACGCCTATGAAACAGCCATCAAAAATAGGGTCGATTACCGGAACGCCCTCCAGTTGATCACCATTGCCCGCAACAGCCTGGCCATCGCGGAAAACCAGGGTCTGCCGGATGTTAACCTCTTTGCCTCCGTCGGCGCCGGTAGCCAGGATACCAGCATGGGTACATCCTTTAAAGAACTGCCGACATTGGACAATCCCCAGTTGACGGTCGGAGTCAAGGCTACCTACACACTGGATAACCAGGAGGCGAAAACAATGATTCGCGACTCCCGCTTTCAACTGCGCCAGGCGCGCCTCAAAGCGATGCAGATTGAAAAGGATATCAAAGATGAGGTTGCCAGTCTCACGGAAAAGGTAAAGATTCTTTTTGATATATACAAAAACACCAAAGAGGCGGAGCGCCAGGCGATGCTTTACTACTACAGCGTGCGCCAGGAGATCAGACGGGGTCGCTTTTCTGCGCTGGTATCCAAAGAGGCGCTGGACAACTACATCCGCAGCCGTTACAACACAACCCAATCTCTGATAAGCTACAATATCACATTGCTTCAACTCGAACTTGCACAGAATAAAATTTTTGACAGATTTGGTCTTGATATAGAAAAAATTCTCCAGGATCCGCAATGGAAGCAGGAAGATAAAAATTTGTCACAGCAAATTCGGGCTGAGAAAAAATAAGAGGAATTTTTATGAAAAAATTTATTGAATTTTTCCTGTCACGGTCTTTGTTTATCAATCTGCTAAACGTGATCGTCCTTATCGTCGGCTTCTTTTATATGTTTCATATAAACAAGGAGGCCTTCCCCAATATTAACTTTGACATCGTCACAGTGACCACGATCTATCCGGGTGCCTCTTCCAGCGAAGTGGAAAAACTGGTCACGATACCGATCGAAGTTGAGATTAAAGGCGTTAGTGGTATCGATAAAATCCAGTCAACATCTCTGGAAAACCTTTCCGCCATCGCGATATGGATTGATCCAGATGAAAAGGACACCCAGAAGGTAATCTACGATATCCGTTCTGCCGTTGATCGTTCACGTACAGAGTTGCCTACCGATGTGGAAAACCCGCTGGTGCTGGAATTGACATCGAGCCAACAGCCGGTTATCGAGATAGCTCTGGGGGTAAAGGATAAGGACGGCAAGCCGATCGTGGACGAAATGAAACTTCGCGATTACGCATACCAGCTTGAGCGCCAGTTTCTCAATCTGAAAACCGTAGCCCGTGTGGAACGTCGGGGCTGGCGCGACCGGGAGATGATAATCGAACTCAGCCCGGAAGCGATGCAGCGATATTACGTCAGCTCTGGCCAGGTCATCACCGCCGTCACCCAGAAAAATCTTAACCTTCCTGGCGGCAAACTCATGACGCCAAAGGAGGAGTATATTGTCCGTACCCTTGGCGAAGTGGATAGCGTCGAAGAGATCCGAAAAATCTATGTGCGATCCAATGACCTTGGCGATTTTGTAAGAATTCAAGATATTGCCAAAGTAACGGACGGATTTGATGAGAGGGAATATATTGAACGAAGCAACGGCTTAATGTCTATCTCGCTCACCGTAGTAAAAAAAGAAAAAGCCGACATTATCAAAACCGTTCAGCAGGTTAAAGAGATCGTCGCAAAATTCCAAAAAAAGCTCCCGCCCTCTATCGTGGTCTCCGATATCAATGACCTATCCTATTTGGTGAAACGGAGATTGGATGTTCTCGTTAGCAATGCCATTGTCGGAACTATCTTGGTCATCGCATCCCTATTTCTGTTTTTAAGCTGGAGAATGGGAGTAGTGGTTGCCGCTGGTATGATCACCGCTCTGGCAGGCTCTTTTATCTACATCGGCTACACAGGCGTGACGCTTAATTTACTGACAATGTTTGGACTGGTCATGGTTGTTGGAATGATTGTCGATGATGCGATTGTAGTCGCAGAAAATATTTTCCGCTATCTTGAGGATGGTATGCCGGTCTGGGACGCTACCGTAAAAGGTACTGTCGAGGTAATCGCCCCAGTCACAGCTACGATTACAACAACCGTGGCAGCCTTTGCCCCCCTGATGTATATGTCAGGAATCTTTGGTAAATTTGTGTACTTTATTCCCTTTGTTGTCATCGTTACCCTGGTGGCCTCATTGATTGAAAGCTTTTTGATTCTCCCAAGCCACGTGTATGATATTACTCCCAAAAAGCCGGTTGCGCATAAAAACCATTTTCAGGAAAAGGGGCTCTTTATCTTCATTCGCGACCGCCTCTATGTGCCTACCCTGAGCTGGGCTTTACGGCACCGTATCCTCACCTTCGCGATTATGACGATTCTCTTTGTCGGCGCCATTGGCTCGCTCCGTATGTTCGGATCTTTCAAGCTCTTTCCTGAGGCGATCGACCGCTTCTTTATAAAATTTGAGGCGCCCAAAGGGTACAGCCTGAAACAGACCAATGAGTTTGCGCGCGAGTTCGAAAAGGCTGTCGCCAAATTAGGCAAGGATGAACTAGAGGATTATACCACATCCGTGGGTATCATATCCAAGGGTGGCAACGACCCATCCACCAAACGCGGAACCAACTATGGTATGGTGATCCTTCATCTAACCCCCGAGGTCAGCCGCAAACGGAAATCCCAGGAAATCATTGATGATATCCGCAGGCAAACCATCTGGATGCTCAATCCTGCCGCTCTGGCTGGCAAGGAGAAAAATTCTCCAGCAAAAGCGAAGGATCAAAAAATTTCCATTGATCCTAAGAACAACTCACCATTAAAGCATCTCCTGACAAAACTGGAATACGAAAAAATCCAGGGCGGACCCCCTGTCGGAAAAGCTGTATCCGTAGAGATCCGCGGACGGGACTTTTCGGAACTCCATAAAATCGGAAATAAATTCAAGGTTGTCCTTAAAAAAATGGATGGGGTGGTTGACGTTGAGGATGATATGGGCGAAGGCAAAACGGAAATCCGGGTGAAGGTTGACGAACGTCTGGCCGCCTATGCCGGGGTTTCTGTTGCCTCTGTAGCAAGCGCCATCCGCACCGCTTTTGAGGGAACCGTGGCGACTTCCATACGCAAAACGGATGAAGAGATCGAGATCCGCGTCCGTTTTCCGGAAAGCTACCGCAAGTCGATCCATGCCCTGGATAATGTCTATGTAAGCAACGCTACTGGACAGCTCATACCCGTAACCAAGCTATCAACCCTCAACACAGGCACAGGAATCCTCTATATCAACCACCTGGACAGCGAGCGTGTTCTGCGCATCCAGGCCAACGTCAATGAGAAGAAAACTACATCGGCCGCGGTCAACGCTAAGTTAAAAAAGATGTTTACAGGACTCGAAGACCAACACCCTGGATACACAATCTCCTTTGGCGGGGAAAATGAGGATACCGAAGAATCGATGCGATCCCTTGCCCGCGCCTTTGGTATCGCGGTGCTTATCATCTTCCTCATTCTGGCCAGTCTGTTCAAATCGATCATCCAGCCGGCCATTGTTATGGCAGCCATACCCTTTGCGTTTATCGGTGTTATCACAGCGTTTGTCACGCACGGACACCCCTTCAGCTTTATGGCGCTAATGGGAGTTGTCGGTCTGGCAGGCGTTGTGGTCAATGACTCCATTGTACTGGTCGATTTTGCCAATACCTTATTAAAAGAAAACCCGAACATGCCGATTCGCGAGGTGGCCAAAGAGGCTGGCAAACTGCGTCTGCGCGCTGTTATCCTTACCACGATCACCACGGTGCTTGGTTTGCTGCCGACCGCTTATGGCATTGGCGGTTATGATCCATTCCTGGTACCCTCCGCGCTGGCCTTTGCCTGGGGACTCTCCTTTTCGACGATTATTACACTGGTTCTGGTTCCGATTCTTTATACCGCAGTTTATGACCTCCAGAGAATTCCTGGCAAAATTATCAACCGTATGCGCCGGGGGAAAACCGCAGCGTTGACGACTTGAAAATAATTTCCACCTCCATACAAAGGCAACCTGAAAACAGGTTGCCTTTTTTTTGATTCCTGCCAATCATGCCCCTGAATCTGTCACTCTTCTGCAGCAGACCAAGGAAATTTCCTCGGTTACCTCCTGAGGATATGTCTGTGCTGAGAGGATATTTGAAAATACGAAAGTCGCATTTTCAAAAGGTAGTTATATACTCGAAACACTTTGATTCTCGGGTTTTATACTGGCTAAAGGGTGCGTCGACATCGCTGGCATTGCCTTGCGATATCCGAAAACCAAAATGCCTTTAGTATACTGTTTGCAATGGACTTTGGGCCAAAAGGATGTTGGTATACTGCGAAGAAAGTGCTCAGCACAAGCTTCGTTATCCTTGCTGCCGAATTTTCATTGAAATTCGGCAT
>DYNZ01000109.1 GCA_020720805.1 Leptospira biflexa
CCCATCTGCAACACAACCGGCCCGACCGGGTCCTGATCCTGCCCTGGAATCTGCGCGATGAGGTCATGCGGCAATTACACTATATCCGAGAATGGGGCGGACAGTTTGTGACGGCAGTGCCACAACTCAAGATTACGATATGACTAATTACCTCGGATACCCTTACGATGCAGGCACTCTGCTGCGAAAGAAAAAATCTATCCGCCGCACCCTGCTGACCAGGCCTGGCTTCATTGAAAAACGTGTGGCCGTTCTCGGCGGATCTACGACGGCGGAACTCAGGGATATGATAGACCTTTTTCTGCTCAACGATGGCATCAAAGCAACTTTTTATGAGTCCTCATACAATCGTTACTTTGAAGAAGTTATGTTTCCCAATCGTCAATTAGAAGAATTTGCACCTGATGTTATTTATATCCACACAACAAATGTCAATATAACCAGATACCCCACGATTACTGAATCATCTGAAGAAATTGACAGCCTGATCACCAAAGAAAGCTCCAGGTTCAAAGAGTTGTGGAATGAAATTTCCTCTAAATATTCTTGCCCCATCATTCAAAATAATTTTGAACTTCCTCACTTTCGTGGCCTTGGCAACCTTGACGCATACGACATTCATGGCCGTTCCCGTTTTGTCGCCGAACTTAACTTACGATTTTGCGAAGAAGCTCGACAACGGCCAAATTTGTATCTTAATGATATTCATTACATTTCTTCTTGGTTTGGTTTAGAGCGCTGGTATGACAAAACGTACTGGTATTCATTCAAATACGCCATGAGTTATGAAGCAATTCCCTTGCTTGCCAACAATGTGGCCTCCATCATCAAGGCCATCTTCGGAAAAACCAAAAAAGCCCTTGTGCTCGATCTGGACAATACCCTTTGGGGCGGCGTTATTGGAGATGATGGATTATCAGGTATTCGGATCGGCAAAGAAACTCCGGAATCAGAAGCATACACCGAATTCCAGCAATACATTAAGCTCCTGAAGGACCGTGGCGTCATTCTGGCCGTCTGTTCCAAAAATGATGACGCAAATGCCCGGGAAGGATTTAGCCACCCTGACAGCATTCTTGTTCTGAATGATTTTTCGGCCTTCAAGGCAAACTGGATACCCAAACATGAAAATATTCGCGATATAGCTCAATCACTCAACATTGCCCTCGACAGCCTTGTCTTTGTCGACGACAATCCTGCGGAATGCGCCATTGTCAGGGCGCAGGAGCCGCAAGTTATGGTTCCAGAGATAGGCAAGAATATTACGAATTACATTAACATCCTTGACAAAGCAGGATTTTTTGAAGCGATCTCTCTTTCTTCTGACGATTTACAAAGGAATTCATATTATGCCGACAATCTCACCCGTCAAGAAGCACAAAGTCGCTTCTCAAGCTACGAGGAATTCCTTCAATCCCTTGAAATGGTCGCCGAGATCAGACCTTTCGCGCCAGTCTACTTAGACCGCATAGCTCAACTTACTAATAAAACCAACCAGTTCAACGTGACTACACGCCGTTACACCTATGCCGAGATTGAAAACAAGGCAAACAGTCGTCACCACGTAACACTCTACGGCCGGCTTCTGGACAAATTCGGTGATAACGGTATAGTATCAGTCATAATCGGTGATATTCGCGGTCAGGAACTTCACATTGACCTCTGGCTTATGAGTTGCAGGGTGCTGAAGAGAGGGATGGAGAGAGCAATGTTTGATCAGTTAGTCGTTGAGGCGATGACACGAAAGATTAAAACAATATTTGGCTACTACTTCACCTCAACGAAGAACAATATGGTTAGCGAATTGTTCAAAGAGATGGGGTTTCAATTTGTAAGGACCGATATTGAAGCCAATGGCACTGTCTGGAGTTTGGATATATCATCAAAATATGTCCCCAAAAACACAATTATCGAGGTTATGACATGAACACTGAAGATATCAGTAATCGGTTGACGGAAGTATTCAGGGATGTGTTCGACGATGAATCCATTGTTCTTTCAAGGGATACCACCGCCAATGACATTGAAGACTGGGATTCCCTGGCGCAAATAAGTCTCCTGGTCGCCATTGATAAAGAATTTTCCATTAAACTCGATTTGGCTGACATTAAATTGCTGAAAAATGTTGGTGACATCATTGATCTTATTCAAATAAAAGTATCATAACAATGAACGAATATCGTCTGGCCGACCTACATATTGGTCTCAGTCACACATTTCAGGTCAACATTAGCGGGCAAATGATAGAGAACTTCAAGGAGTTATCTGGTGACATCAATCCGCTCCATACCGATGTCAACTTTGCTTTATTGTATGGATATAGTGACAGAGTTGCTTACGGAATGCTTACAGCGTCATTTTATTCTACCCTTGTAGGCGTATACCTACCCGGGAAGTACGCGCTTTTGCAGGGAGTTGACGTTTCTTTCACAGCCCCCGTGTTTGCAGGGGACAGCCTGAAAGTGCATGGCAAGGTCTCTGCTATCCACATGGCGGTGCGACAGATTGAAATTCGCGCACACATCACCAACCAGCACGGGAAAAAAGTTTCTCGCGCCAAAATCAGGACGGGTATCCATGCATAGAGACACAATCTTGGTTACCGGGGCCTCGTCATCAATCGGTTGTGAAATAATCCGGCAGATTTCCACGAAAGATAGCGTCATCTTGGCGCATTTTAATTCCAGCGCTGACAGAATAAGCGCCTTGCAAAAAGAAGTTCAAGCCAAGATTGTTCCCATCCAGGCTGATTTCTCCCGTCAGGATGATGTAAACGCTTTCATTGATGCCATTGAGTCAGCCTCTAACTTCCCCAACAAAATTGTTCTCCTTGCCGCTCCACGCCTGACCCTGACACGCTTTAAGGATTTAACGCTGAACGACTTCAAGCATCAATTAGAGATCCAATTATACCCGGCGTTCTCCATCTTGAACCATTTTCTCCCCAAGATGGCCCAAGACAAATATGGGAAAGTAGTCTTTGTCCTTAGCAGTTACACGACAGCCATTCCTCCCGCAGCAATGGCACACTATGTCACCGCAAAATACGCCCTCCTTGGTCTTATGAAATCGTTAGCAAGCGAATACGCAAGCAAACAGGTGTGTATCAATGCAGTCTCGCCTTCAATGATTGAAACTGGTTTCCTCAACAATATCCCTGACAAAATCGTTCAATTCGCCGCCCAACAGCACCCTCTCAAACGGAACGCCGTCCCAACTGACATTGCGCCAACAGTGAAATTTTTACTTTCCAATGATTCCGATTACATGACTGGAATAAATATTCCGATTACCGGCGGCAGTTAATAGCAACTACCAACACAAACGGAATCATCACAAAAGGTAAACCAGGAAACACACATGCTGATCATTTCACCATCTGCAAAAATATCAAAGTTTGCGGACATAGAAGATTCAATTAAAGGCAGTAAAATCATAATTGGTGACAATGTTACCATTGACTCATTTGTAAAGATAAAACCGGCTGGAGGGATGGGAGACTTGGTGATAGGTGCGAATACTGTCATCAACCCTGGTGTATCAATTTACACGGGAAACGGCATAACTATTGGGAGTGATGTCATGATCGCTGCAAATTGCGTTTTTTCTCCAACTTCTCACGAATTTATGTCTCGTGACGTCTTGATTATGAAACAAGGTTTTATCCCCCCTTCACCGATTTTAGGCAATCAACAAGGTATTGTGATAGAAGATGATGTTTGGATTGGAGCAAACTGTGTCATTCTGGAAGGCGCCTATATTCGCAAAGGAGCGGTAATCAGCGCAGGTTCCATTGTAAAAAAGACATTGGACGAATATGGAATTTACTCAGGTGCACCATTGAAATGCCTGGGCTACAGGCGTTAGTAAATGAAATTCACTGTCCTTGGAGCCGGGGGCTTCATCGGTTCACGATTGCAACGTTATCTCTATAACCAGGGACATGAAGTATATGCCCCCAAAAGGGGAGCTGATGAAATATTCCGACAAAATCTGGGGAATGTAATATATGCCATCGGCTTGACTGCAGACTTTCGTGAAAAGCCATACGAGACGGCAGAAGCCCATGTCTGTTACCTCAATCAGGTTCTTCAGCGGACGAACTTTTCTTCACTTTTATATCTATCTTCAACTCGGGTGTATCAGGGCGCGGCAAGTGGAACAGAAAAAAGCGCGTTAGCTGTTTTTCCAGATACAGATGGACTCTACAACCTGACGAAATTAACAGGAGAGGCGCTTTGCCTGCAAACAGAACGAGGACGAGTTGCGAGACTCTCAAATATTGTCGGGGAAGGCGCGTCTGAAAGCTTTGTATCACAATTATTATCAGAGGCCGCCACGGGGAAAATTCATCTGCGTTCAGCCCTGACATCGTCCAAGGATTATCTGTTGATCGACGACGCAATCAAGGCATTAGCAACGCTCGCCAGCCACAACGAAACAGGCATCTTCAATGTAGGGAGCGGCAAGAACACTACCACCAAAAAAATACTTGATGCAATGTCTTCCCGATTGCAATTTACCGTTACAGTGGATGAAACATGCACCGATTCCACCTTCCCCATCATTGACACGTCTCGCATCAGGAATATTCTTCATTGGCAACCTCAACCTATTCTTTCCTGGATAAAAAACCTTAATGACTTCGAACGATAACAGCATTATAAAAAAATGTGCCATTTGCGAACACGCGATGAGCGAGCTCTATCATTCCTCATCTGAAACCAGCATCACATCCCTTGCAGTGCTCATACCCGGAAAAACCGTTGCATATGTGTGTTCACACTGTGGACACATTGAAACTTCTTCGCTCCTCGATCTTCAGAAATATTATGACTCTCACTACAAGATTGGCGCATCAAATCTGGAGGAAGACGATCTATACAGCATGAACGGTGATCAGGTTCTGTTCAGATCCGAGCACATGTCGGTAATCTTCCTAGAAAAAATATCTAAGTATAACATTCAGAAAGTCCTTGATTACGGCTGCGGGAAATCTCTGGCGTCTAAGAAAGCGATGGTAGCGAATCCAGAACTGGATTTTTTTCTCTTTGATGTTTCACAAGATTATATTGAATTCTGGGACACTTTCAGGCCAAAAGAAAAAATTGCCTGTTTTGAGACTCCTCGATCATGGCAATCATCCTTCGACTGCATCACCTCTTTTTTTTCCCTCGAACATGTCCCGTCACCTAAAGCCTGCCTGACACACATCCACAATCTTTTAAAAAAAGATGGCTTTCTTTACGTCATCGTACCCAATATGTACTCAGTCAATCGTGCTGACTTGCTGGTTGTTGATCACTTGCAGCACTATTCCCACTCCTCTATGAGATATTCTCTATCGAGTTGTGGCTTTGAATTGCTTGATGTTGACGACACCTCCCATCAACAGGCATCAATATATATCGCAAAGGCCATACCCGACATTTCACCGGAAATCATGACCAATTCTGGTGAAGTAGCAGCCAGCGTCCGACAGGCACAAGATATTGCGCATTATTGGGAAAAGTTGGCATACAGACTCAACGAATTTGAGCACGACATGATCGCATCCGGTTCACATAAAATTTACATTTACGGCGCTGGCATAGTTGGCACATATCTTTATTCCATGCTTGCCGAAAAGGATACTGTTGCAGGTTTCATTGACTCAAACACACATAAACAAAGAAAGACTTTTTGCGGTTTGCCCGTATTTTCTCCTCAAGCAATCAATTTATGTCAATCAGACATCTTGCTTGTAGGGCTCAACCCAGGAATTGGAGAAAATATTATTCACTCGTACCGACAATTTGACTGCCTTGCCAACAATACCTTTTATTGTTAGCTCAAGAGTCTCTTCTCTATAAAAGTTACAACTAAGGAACAGCGATGAATTCTGACCAAATAGTTCCCCTTGAAAAGAACAAACAAACTGCGGATTTTGAAAGCGAACGACAAAACCGTCTTTTACACTATCAGCAAAACGAAGACTTTAAACAATTGTCGCACGCATGGCTGAGAACCTCCATGCACGAGAAATATGTATACAATTTTGAATGGTTAGGCAGGCCAATCATTCAATACCCCCAAGACATCATGGCCATACAGGAACTGGTATGGACGGTACGACCTGATCTTATTATCGAGACAGGCATTGCCCACGGAGGCTCCCTGATACTCAGCGCCTCACTTTTGGCTCTGCTGGACTTTGCGGATGCCATCGAAGCAGGAACAACTCTTGACCCCAAGGTTTCAAAAAGAAAAGTAATTGGTGTCGACATTGATATCAGATCACATAACCGCACTGCCATTGAGGCCCATCCTTTCGCTCATCGTATCGAGATGGTTCAGGGGTCTTCAATATCTGAGGATACCATTATTCAGGTAAAAAGAGCGGCCAAGGATTTTCAACGCGTTATGGTTCTCCTCGACTCCATGCATACGCACGACCATGTCACGGCCGAACTTGATGCCTATGCCGCTCTGGTGACACCTGGCAGTTATTGCGTAGTTTTTGACACATTCGTGGAAGACATGCCCCTGAACTTCTTCAGCGATAGGCCCTGGAATGTTGGCAACAATCCCAAGACAGCCGTACAGGCGTGGCTTCCTTCTCATCCTGAGTTTGAAGTAGATACTCTTCTGGAATCAAAGCTCCAGGTGACGGTTGCTCCGCATGGCTTTCTAAGGCGCATAAACAAATAAAAAGATGATGGCGTCGCAAAAAGTCGCCAACTGCTGCGTTGCTGCAGGTAAGCGAGCTTGCGAGACTCCGAATTGTCTCGTCATTGCGGCGTACTTATGTACGCCGCATTCCTCGAAATTTGCGCGCCTTGCATTTGACGATTTTTGCTTAGCCATCCCCTTTGACGACTTTTTGCGAATTCATCAAAGATAACAACGCAAAAAAATGTCATTTTTTCACAAAGAATCCTTAAACTTTTTTTCTACCTGCACCGATAGCAAATTAGAGAGGAGGAAAAAATCATTTCTTTGTTTTTTTCCTAAAGTTCTGAAAAGGAATGACCGATATTAAAAGCAAGAAGAAAACACTCAACCAAGGAGGTGTCGCCAACCCAGAAATCATTCAAAGACTCACCCAGCAGCAATCATGTGGTAAAAATTTCGGAACAGGGCAAGGACGCCCAAGCAGTACCCCATAAACTAATATTCATGGAGGAATATCATGGGACTCACAATTAACACAAACGTAATGTCTCT
>DYNZ01000311.1 GCA_020720805.1 Leptospira biflexa
CTAGTACACAAAGGCGTAAATAAGTCGGTGATTAAGCGGTAAGGGCTTTGCCTTGATAAGTCCATTTGAAGGGTTTCGCCATTGTTCGGTTGTAGTATTCGATGAAAGCAAAAACCTTGCGTTTCAGATCGTCGACCGATTTGAAATTGCCACGTTTCAAGACTTTTCGAACCAGAATACTGAACCAGATTTCGATCTGGTTCATCCAGGAAGCGTGCTTGGGTGTGTAATGAAAAACAATGCGGTGTGTTGGGTCACTCAAAAAGGCAGCTCTGGAAGCCTTGGATTTCAAGACACCAGATTTTCCTTTCACGCCCAAATCCATAACAATGTCCGATTCTTCTGCCACATAACGCACCAACGATGCTGACATATGCGTGTTGAGATTATCGCAGACAAAGTCCCATTTACTGGTCAGCGGATCTGAATCCACTCGATTTTTAATATGCTCTACGAAATCCTTTTCGTTGCGTGTCTTGCTGGCTGTGCAGGCAACCAGTACTCCATGTGCAACATCAAAGTTGCAGGTAAAAGACAGGGTACCGTGTCTTTTGTATTCGAATTCGCGTCGCTCTACTTTGCCTGGCAACATGGGCAAACCTGGATGTTTTCGTTCTAATGCCTGAACACCTGTCATTTCATCCAGACTTTCAGTTCGTCGCCCTTGTTTTGCTCTTTCAGGAGCTTGTTGGTAGACATCGTTGATGTCAGCGACTTTTTCATCAAAGTCTTCTTCATAAGCAGGTGTCAGCCAGCAGCGACTCAAATGTGGCTTGATTATGGCATCTTTTTAAAAGCCTCGCCGCATGTCGAGGAGAGATAGTATCTACAATCTTACGCTTTTTCACTTCATCGGCGATCTCGCGTGCCGTCCAGTGTGTGATTGGTCGATCTGATCCTTCCGGCTTTTCACACGCCAGCGCTTCTATCCGACAACGTTGATCCGCCGTTATCTTGGCGGGCGCTCCCGGACGTGGTGCATCTTGTAAACGATCTTCGATACTCAAGTCTTCCAAGGAGATGTCTTGTAACTTGACCCAACGATTACGCCACAGACTGACCGTATCCAAGGTCACCTTGTATTCTTGTGCAATCTCTTTGTTTTTCTGTCCTCGCGCCGCAGCTAACACAATTCTCGCTCGCTTTGCGATTTGTTGTCCTGTTTGATGCCGCTTGATCAATTTCTCTAAACCTTGTTTTTCAGCGTCCGACAGATTTACTACTTGTGCTTTGGCTCCTGGCATTTTACATCTCCTCAAAAATTTGCCTGATCTTATTCCAAAGCCTCATTTATGCCAAGATGTACTAGTACCTTAACTTTCTAAAGATGAAGGGTAATATTGCTTGAAGATCTTACG
>DYNZ01000110.1 GCA_020720805.1 Leptospira biflexa
TTTGGAAAAAAACGGGCCATATATATGCCGGAGAATCCCCAAAAGTATGGGTATTATCAAGCTAAGCGGGAGAATTTTTTTAAAGCATTGTTCAGATCTTCAGCAAAGCCATTGCCAGAGGGATGGTGTTACATGGATGATCTCCATAAATGACAACCGCCAAATCAAGACACTCTGATGCCCTTGATAAAAGTTCTTTCTTCGAATTGTCTGATTGCGGGAATGATCATTCAGAGGCAGTTGACAAAAGACGAGGTCAGCAATTTTTGGTTCTCTACCCTGGCCAAAAAAAAAATGTGACAACAAAATTTCAATGTCAGATATCTGGTTTTAAGCGCAACAAAGAAAGTTGCGAACCAAAAAAAGAGTCCCGGAGTAGAAGGTTGTACATTTTTTAGATTTTGCTGGAGTCTTATTTATAGAAAATTTTCTTGAGGGTGAACGAATGATGAATACAGAGCAAACCAGACCTCAATTAAATAAACACATTATTCCTCTCATCAGTGCTAACGGCAAACTCAAAGATATTTCTGATATGATTCGATATATTAAAAACGGGGATTTGACCTTTATGCTTAAAGACGGCTTTTCTATAGAATATCTTTTCAGTATGAATAATAAAAAAAATTCTGATGGAACCTTATTACGTTTTGTGTACCAAGTTGAAGGACTGTACTCGTCGAATGGCTATCTGGGTACAGTCTTCATCAATCCTGATGGCCGTATGTGCTATCGTAAGTCATCTAAATCTCCAAGAGCTCCTTACCTCCATGGACTGCTGACCCGATTTATTTCAAGTCTCAATATGAAAAAAATGCCGGATGTTGTTTTTGCACCGGCTGATTTGTCAGATTTTTTCATGTTGATGTAGTCTGTATCATTTATCAGCTCGGTTTCTCATCAATAGATAAAGCGAAGAGTTTCACCGGGAAATGAATTCCGTATTTCTAAATTAAGAGAGGAGAAACGAACATCATGATCAATATCGCCATGATAATAGGTAATCTGGGAAATGATCCAAAAACCACCGCTGCTTCAAATGGTAATACTATTGCTAGTTTTAGTGTTGCAACTTCTGAAAAATTTAAGGATAAAAATGGCCAGCAACAAGAGCAAACGGAATGGCATCGTGTCGTCGTTTTTGGTCGGTTAGCGGAGATTTGTGAGCAGTATTTAAAGAAAGGCTCGCGAGTCTACATAGAGGGTCGGCTGCAGACAAGGCAATGGGAAGACAAGAATGGCAACAAGCAAAACACTACAGAGATTGTCGCAAAGGAAATGAAAATGCTTGGTTCAAGAGATGAAAAAACTGGTACCTCTCAGAAAAATGAGGAAACAGGCAATTCAGAAACAGAAAAAGATTCTGATTTTTTCAAAGCCCCTTTTCCCTTCTAGGTAACTCAGGGACAACCTATTCGTATCAATGTTAAATTTGCAAACCAGAATTGGATTAAAGAGAGCAAGCCATGAGCATAATAAAAGAGTTCATAATTATTGTTAAGTCCATTAAAGATAATAATTACTGCGTCGCTGGTCGAGCGATTGAGCGTGTTAATGGCGGCATAAGATTGCTTGACGAATGGGTTCGCCCTGTAAGCAGCAAGACTGACCAAGGTGCTGTCAGTGAGAGAGAGATGCATCTTTCAGATTCTCTCAAGCCACGTTTTTTAGATGTAATTCAGATTGAAGTTGAGAAAAATGAAGGTAATAAAATTCAGCCTGAGAACTGGGTATTGAGTGGCTCAAAGTGGAAAAAGCTGGGGAGTGTTTCCCTTGCTTCTATTTCTGATTTTCTGGTAGAAAATCCTGCTGACTTGTGGGGTTCCAACTGTTCTCAAACTCACAAGTTAACAACACAAGCCTACTATGACAAAGGGTTTAATAGCTCAATCTACATGATTGAACCTGAATATTTTGAAATGCAGATTTATTATGAAGACTATGCTGGTAGGCCAAAACAAAAACGTCGAGCCATAATGCACTATAAAGGTTTAGACTATAATCTCCCCATTACGGATCAGGATATTAATAAGTTGTATTTTTCAGATTTTCCAAATCCCGGGGATAAAAAAAAGACTATCTTGCTGAATTCCAAGAGGTGCTTGGTCGCAGTGAGCCTTACTCCAGAGTGGAATGGCTATCACTATAAAATAGTAGGGAGAATAATTGAGTTATGAGAGAGATATATACAATAGGATACGCTCCCCACACTCTGGATTCTTTTTTTGACGCTCTGGAAAAGCATAAAATTAATGTTGTCGCAGATGTACGCTCGTCGCCATACAGTAAGTTTAAGGCCGATTTTAACCAAAATGTATTGGAAAATTTCTTAAAGACGAAACACGTTCAGTACGTTTTTTTCGGCGATGTCTTGGGAGCAAGAGTTGATGATAGTGCTTGTTATGTTGATGGCAAGGTAGCTTTTGATCTTGTTGCTCAAAGTCAGAAATTTAAAGAAGGGGTGAAGAGAATTCTGAAAGGGATGGAAAATTTTCGTATCACCCTTATGTGTGCTGAAAAAGATCCGCTGACTTGCCACCGTACCATACTGATTGCGCGCAATATTCAATTATCCGGCATGAATGTGAAGCATATTCTAGCTGATGGGAATCTTGAAGACCACCGTGAAAGCGAACTTCGATTAATGAAACTCCACAAACTGAATCATCCGAACCTTTTTTTTAGCGAACAGCAACTCCTTGACCAGGCCTATGCTCGGCAGACAGATAAAATAGCATATGAAGAGGTCAATACTATGGATGAATCAGGAGATTTTCTCTAATGCAAAAGACAACATTGTTTACTATCGGGTTTACTAAGAAAAATGCCCGGGAATTTTTTACGATTCTCAAAAAAGCGGGTGTTCAAAAAATAATTGATGTAAGGCTGAATAATGTCTCACAGTTAGCTGGCTTTGCCAAACGTGATGATTTGGTTTATTTTTTAGACCAGCTTTGCCATTGCGACTATCAACATATTCAGGATCTTGCGCCAACAAAAGAGCTTTTGTCCGGATATAAGAATAAGGAGTTCGATTGGGCCGAATACGAGAGACGTTTTACTGCTCTTCTCGGCCAACGAAAGATTGGAAAACAACTCAAAGCAGAAGAATTAAGTAACAGCTGTCTGCTGTGCAGCGAGGCTGCCGCCGACCAATGTCATCGACGACTCGTGGCAGAGTATTTTGTGATGAGATACCCTGTTATCAATATTATACATTTGTAAAATTAGATTTCTTTGGTTTAATTCCGGAATCTTAAATCATTAGGTTCTGTTCTTAATAAGTTTTCAATCTTTTTTCTGAGAATGCACTTATGAAACCACTGTGGGGTATAGCCGATCTTATTGATTTTGAATATCTGCTTTACCTGGATGACATCAACACGCAGAAAAATGGGCAGGATGAGCACAAGCATCGTGACCGAGATATCTATTTGCAAAAGATTGCACCATTAACTGAAGGGCAGAAAGAGCCCAATGAGTCTTTTCTGCTTCATAAGTGGCTTACAGAGCGGCAAAAACAAGAGACAGAAAAAGCCGATGGGATTGCTCTACCGGGCAAAGCCTGGAATGGATTGTACAGGATTTCCTGGTGGTTATTGTTAATACTGGGCTTCATAATAGGTGCGGGCTTGGCAAAGTCCTCCCTTGATTATTCCGGTACAGAGCCCGTAAATGTACTTATGTACCTATTGTGTATTGTTGTGGCTCAGATCGGCTTGTATATTATACTTGGGGTTAGATCTGTCTATCGACTGATACGACGACTCGACCTGCGTTCATCCTTGCTGTATAGCCCGCTTTGTGGGCTGATGGTCAGTAGCATGTTGAAGCTCAATAAGTATTTTGGAAAGAAAATGACTGGTTACCAGCGTCTACAGATGTCGGCGGCCCAAGGCATCATGCGGGAAAAATTACTGACCCATGGCTCATGCTTGCTATGGGCTGTATTCATATTGCTCCAAATGCTCGCCATCGGGTTTAACTCTGGTGTTCTCGCTGCAACCTTACTCAAAGTCATTTTATCGGATATTGCTTTTGGCTGGCAGACGACCCTGCAAGTTAGCGAACAAATTGTTCTCACACTTGTGAAATTCATTGCCTTGCCCTGGTCCTGGCTTTTCCCTGCAGAGATCGCCTACCCCAGTCTGGCTCACATTAAAGGCAGCCAGATGATCCTCAAAGAGGGAATCTATCACCTGGCAACCAAAGATCTGGTCTCTTGGTGGCCATTTCTATGCTTAGCTGTACTTGTTTATGGAATATTGCCCCGGATGGCTTTGTTGTTCTTCGGCTTGGTCAGCCTACGGCGTAACATGAACCGGTTGCAGTTCAAAAATATTGCCTGCAAGCAAATTATACAGCGAATGACCACCTCTTTGGTCACATCGCAGGCTCCTGTTCTGGACCATTCCACGCATCCCCTTTCACAAGGACTGGAGGAAGAGACTGTTGAAGCTGGAAGTTATGGCACCAATAATCAAGGTGTCCTGCAGAATACCGCCGTTGCATTGATTCCCCAGGAGTTGGATGGACAATGTCCCCTGAATACGCTTCAGGTTATGATGCAAATGCGCTTGGGCGTGACGGTGCAGGAAACCATACAAACAGGTAATGTGGGCCAAAATGAGCAGACCATTTTAAGTCAGCTTGAGGAAAAAAACATCAAGTCTAAGATAGATAACATTGTCATCCTGCAGGAAGCATGGCAGCCACCAATTTTGGAGTTCCTTCATTTTTTAAAGCATGTACGCTCAAGATTAGGTGCAAGTGTTCCGCTTTATGTTGCTCTGGTAGGTAAACCCAGTCTCGATACAATTTTTACACCGACAAAAAAAGAGGATTTGGAAATGTGGCGGCAAAAGATCAGGGGCATGGGGGAACCAGATCTTCAAGTTTTCGAATTGGTGGTGGCACCATGAAATCAGTTGTTCCAATATTCGCCGTTATCGGCCATCCCAACGAAGGGAAGTCTTCTGTGCTCTCCACTCTTGCTGAAGATGATTCTGTTCGCATCAGTCACATTCCTGGTGAAACCACCGAGTGCCGGGATTTTCCTGTTATTATTGACGGGCGAGAGATTCTCCGTTTTATCGATACGCCCGGATTTCAGAACCCGTGCAATACATTGAACTGGATGAAGAACTATTCAGGTCCAGAAAAAGACCTGGTAACAGACTTTATTCGTGCCCATCGAAATGACTCGGCGTATGACGATGATTGTGAGTTGCTAAGGCCACTTCTTGACGGGGCGGGAATCATTTTTGTTGTCGACGGTTCGCGGCCGATACGCAATGTTGACCGGGCGGAAATGGAGATCCTTAGAATTATTGGTCGGTCGCGCATGGCCATCATTAACAGCAAGGAAGATAATACTGCCTATCTTGACTCGTGGCAGAACGAGTTCAGAAAACATTTCAATTCCATCCGAATCTTTAATTCAAACCGGGCCACTTACGCCGAACGGATTGCATTGCTGGAGAGCCTGAAAGCCATTGATCAGGAATTGCAGAGTGTCCTGGAGGTAGTGATATCTGCCTTTCAACAGGATTGGGCAGTGCGTAACCATAGCACTGCCGTTGCTCTTGTCGCTATGCTTAAGAAAATAATGGCTTATCAACAAACTGTAGAGTGCCCTGACAGTAGCACCGAGGTTGCGCTTAGAGATAGGCTGCTTGAGAAATATCATTTTTTTGTCACTGGAGAAGAAAAGAAGACTTATCAGCAGATCCGTTCATTTTACAAACATAACATTTTCAATTACGACCTGCCTGCACACTCCATTCTGCAGGAGGATCTTTTCAGTGAACAAACTTGGCAGTTCCTCGGCCTAAGTAGAACTCAGCTGGTATTAGCCGGTGCGGCAAGTGGTGCTGCGATTGGGGCCGGTGTCGATGTTGCACATGCTGGTCTTACATTTGGCGTTTATACGGCCATTGGCGGTGTGTTCGGAGCAGTCGGAACCTTCCTGAAAGGTCAGGACCTTTTTTCAGGCGCTCATCTGCTGGGTATAAAACTTGATCATAATGAGCTACAGGTTGGACCGGTAAAAAATATCCAGCTTCTCTACATCCTGCTGGATAGATCATTGATTTTTTACAGCCATATCATCAATTGGGCCCATGGCCGCCGTGATTACTCACAGGGTGCTCCTACACAAGAGAAACTGGATATTAAGCAGGGATATACATCAGATTGGAACCGGAATAAACGTCAAACATGCGAGGCCTTTTTCAAGGAACTCCAAGGCGATGACGCTATTCAACAGGAAAAGACCGCTGATGCATTGAAAAACATACTAACTGACTGTCTGGCGTCCATCTCTCATGGTCGGACTTCGAGGCAAACATGCGATGCCTTTTTCAACTGAAGTTTCTTATATACTGGCCATTTTTCTGGATTTTGTATAGTTTCCAACGATAGTGACTTTACAAGACTTGCAACAAGAATACGAGAGTCTGGCCGGAGAGTTTATGGATTAGGTGAAAGAAAAACACCACGCCCATTTATATCTGCCTGCGATAAGTTTACATACACTGATGTTTTCGAAAAGAAGAAAATTGCAGAAGCGGTTGAAGCGCCACAGATAAAACAAAAGACGACAAATGAACTACTCGGTGATACAAAATTAAATAACTTGATTAGCGGTGGCATCGATGCAGCGTCTGATGAGAATGGATGGGCACAACTTGGCCCTGTTGGAAGCTACATCAATAAAATGTCAAACGATTTTGATCCAAGAATGTACGGATTTGATAAACTCAGTGAACTGATTACGGCTATCGGATTATTTGAGATTGAGCGAAAAGACAACAAAGTCTTTATTCGTGATAAGAAAAAACGTCCTACAGCAAATTCGGGCTAACGAGGCATCGCAGGTGAACTAAACGTTATCAATGTCCATATATCTCCTAAATACGTAACAAAACAGAACACATGGAACTAAAAAACAATCAAGCAGCGCTTATTTTGGATGTCGATGAAGATGGAAGCGTCTCGGTGAATGTGGCTTCAGGTGATCCGGATGGCCCAGCAGGGGCAATCTGTCAGGCCATTGCCGTGAAACTCATGCAGGATGAGGATTTTCAGGCAGAGATCATGGAGATGATCGAAGGGGACGATGAAAAGCAGGATGCGTAAATATCCTCAAGTAGCTCATGCCGTGCTTCC
>DYNZ01000312.1 GCA_020720805.1 Leptospira biflexa
AAAGAGAAGCGAGGCTGTTCGCAGGTTCGTGTCGTTTTGTGGTAACTTGGCGTACACATATATTATTTCTTGGAGGAGAATATGGGAATTCGTGCGAAGTTTATAAGTATCATCAGTATATTAAGTTTAATCGCGACTATTGCTATTGGTTACAGCAGTTATATGTTTAGTCGTCAAAACGCCTTGGCTGAGGCCAAATCAAAGGGTGAAATGCTGTTTAATTATGTGCAGGCCAGTGGCACTTTTTTTGCCAAATTTCAGCATCCGGTGGTTGAGGAACTGATAACAGACAAGGATACCTTTATTCCTGAATTGATGTCTCGCTTTGTGGTGCAGCGCATGAGCTTTGATGTGTTTCTGGAAAACCAGAAGAAGGGGTATCAGTTTAAACAGGCCACCATTGATCCCCTGTGGCCGGATAATAAAGCCGATGCCGAGGAGGTCAAAATTATCAAGGAGTTTGCCGCTACTCCTGCCGCCACCGTCAAGGATGGTATTCTTACCAAGAATGGCGAACAATTTTTATACATCGCCAAACCAGTGAAGATTGACAAGCAAAGCTGCCTGACCTGTCACGGAAATCCAGCCGATGCGCCCCAGGATCAGCAGGATCTGTATGGCACTGAACATGGGTACAACTGGAAGATGAATGACACCGTCGGCGCCAATATGGTATATGTTTCCATTGAAGAGGCGCTGGTCGCGGCTAAGACCATGGCCTGGAAAATCTTTCTGATTGGTATTGCCTGTCTGCTGGTGACCGTTGTCTGTATCTGGGTCTTCCTGGATCGGGGCGTGGTTGCGCCGATTGTTCGCCTGTCAAATATTGCCACGGATATCAGCCTGGGCAAAAATCTCTGTGACAGCGCTCATACCGATGCCAAGGATGAAATTGGCCAGTTGGCCAATGGGATTGATCGCCTGCGAATCAGCGTCAATAAACTGTTGAAGCGCAGTTGTCCTGACAAGAATCAGGAGAAAAAAGAGTAGGTATCTCTCAAGTTATTGACGAGGGCCAAAAAGGCCCGTCAGCACTGTTGCTGACGGGCCTTTTTTTATCCACCTTTCCCTTTCCCCTGCGCCGCAAGGGAAAGGCGGCCAGATGAATATGCGTGCCTGCGTCAGAGTCCCTGGACATGCTGCCAGAGATGCAGGGCGGTCAAGGCGCAGGAGGATCGTAGTTCCCCTTTTTGTTGCTTGGAGAGTTTTGACTGTTTCTTCTCGTTATTCACCGGCAAATCAGGAAAAAGGCCAAATGTGACATTGGAGGGTTGAAAGTGGCGGGGATCGGATTGGGTCAAATGGGTGATAAGTGAGCCTAAGGCGGTTTCTGGGGGGGGAATCACCAGAGGCT
>DYNZ01000313.1 GCA_020720805.1 Leptospira biflexa
GGATTTTTTTGACCATGGAGCCACAAAGACAGTCGCGCCATGGTTAGCTTGGCATTCCACCCTTAATCTTGTTTATGAGACAGCTATGCCTGTTGTTCGTCAGTAGGCATCGCAGCGACTGAATTCATACGAGAAACTGTCGTGCTCATGGAGTTATGAACAGCCCCCTCGACAGTATGAATATATTTCATCGTGGTAGAAACATTCCTATGCCCCAACGCCTCCGCTACAACATTGATGGCTGCGCCGTCAACCATCAGCCAAGTCCCCATAGTATGGCGTAAATCATGCAATCGCATGTCTTCGATCCCTGCTCGAGCCAGTATCCTCGCCCAACCTTTTCTCGGTTCCTGAAGGTGTCCACTCTTGCCTGTTCCAGAAAGGACAAACATATTGTCTGCTGTTTTTTTTCGTCTTTCTAAAATTGCCTCAACTTCGTCAACAATGGGGATGGTCATTGACGATTTGCGCTTGGCGTCTGGAGCAGGAACGCGCCACTGCCGCAGGTTCATGTCAATATCCCTCCATCGCATTCCGAGAACATTACTACGCCGAGCACCGGTGAAGAGTGACAACAACACATAATCGGCGATGTCGGGATTGCCCTCGACTCGCTCTGTCTCTACAGATTCAAAAAAAGCAGCAAACTCATCCTGCCGTAAGAAACGTTCTCTAGGGACCTCCTCAAACATTTTGACCCTGCTGCACGGGTTAGAATTTTCTGGAGACATAAAATTATATGCTGAGCGAAGCAGCGCAAGGTGACGGTTTGCTGCTGCAGGTGTCATTTGCTGCGTAAGGTCAGAATGCCAAGACCGCACTTGCGGGGTTGACAACTCGTCAATCCGTACAGCATCAAATGCAGGGCGTAGATGGCAGCGAATCATGCGCTCATCGTCACGCCATGAACGTTTGTGGAGCTTAGAGTGATCTTCCAGGAAGCGAGTCAGCATGCTGCCAACAGTAGGGATTGACCGTTGTTGTTGACGCTCCGAGTGTGGATCGTTCCCACTCGCAATTTCCGCTAAAAAAATCTTGGTTTTTTGTCGTGCGGAGGTAAGGGGCATTCCTGGCCATCGCCCAAGGGTTAATGTAATGGCTCTTTTTTTGGTTGGATGCCAGGCTCGTGCTTGGAAGGTCTTGGTTCCAGTCGGAGTAACCTGGAGCCTCAGTCCTGGTTGTTCGGCATCGATGAAAAATGTGCGTTGCTTGTCATTTTCACATCCATAATTCCTGAGTCGCTCATCGGTAAATTTTGTTTTTTTTCCGGTCATGATGTCCCTCCCTTGTATTATTGTCTTCCGTTGTTTATTGGCAAAAACAAATCGTTCCTTGCTTATTCGGTATCAT
>DYNZ01000314.1 GCA_020720805.1 Leptospira biflexa
CTAGGACGAAATTTATATAACAGAAAAAGCGGAATCATTGGCGCAATCCTGGCGGCGACTCTCCCTTCCCTTGTCGTGAAATCGGTCAGCGCGCGCGGATATATCATCGTAACATTAATGATGGTTGTGGCTTTATTGGCGGGCAATTACGTCATACAGAAGAAAAATATTTCTGGCTGGATCATTCTGGCGTTTTCGTGCGCAATTGGATTCTTCACAGTCCCTGTGATGATTTTTCCTTGCGGATTTATATTTATCTGGCTTTTTAGCCTGGGACCTGCCAAACAATACCATCAAGACTACGGGAGTTTATTCTCGTGGATGAAATATCTATTCTGCGCAGGCTTCCTTTTGATCTTCATGGTAATGCTTTTATATTTGCCCGTTGTGTTGAACATTAATACCGGGCGCGCGCCCAATATCCATAATTTCTTATATCCAATACCTTTTAGAGAATACATAGCCTCCGCCCCGACGGCGCTGGGCAGCCTGATATTGGAATGGCGTTCGGGCGTAAACGGACTTTTATTTTTTATTCTTATCGCAGGTTTTATATTTTCTTTGATATTGAATAAGTCAATTTCAAAACAGTCCCTGCCAATGTCTCTGGTTTTGATCGTTTACATACTGGCGGCAATATTAATTATCAAACCGCCTTCGATCTTCCTGCGGATTTGGATTTGGATACTCCCGCTGCTTCTTATGTGGAGCGCCGCAGGGATTGTGGGCGCTCTTGATTGGGCGGCAACAAAATTTTCAAAGCCATACATATCTCATGGACTGACCGGAATTCTTGTCCTTGGAGTGGCTGTAAATGGCATAGTGGCGATCCGCTCGGCATCGCTGACGGGCGCTTACACACAGGACCCTGCCGTTATACCGGTAACAGCATTTTTAAAATCGCGAATCGCAAATGATGACCTTGTCATCGTTTCAAGTTGCTCCAACGCGCGTTACTGGTATTACTTTTATAAATCTGACATTCCCGACCAGGTGATCCGAAATCGAAAAAGGCCGTTCGCTGACGTATATGTCATCGTCTATACCGAGTCGAGTCCTGCGTGCGGCAATGAAACATTGGAAACCGTATTGACATATTTCGGCCCAAAAAGCGATTTTCTTGACATGAGCAAGGTTGACCTGATTTTCAACTATGATTATGCGAGTGTCTATCAAATAGGCACATTCCCTGACAGAATTCAGCGCGAATATCCTGCTCCTTAATCCACCGCCTGCTTCGAGTTGCCGCGTAAGGAGCGATTCGCTCTCCTGCCCTGGGGTTCATAATCTTAAACCTTCAACCCGCAACTTTCAACTATAATCCCAGCCATGATCCTCATCACAGGC
>DYNZ01000111.1 GCA_020720805.1 Leptospira biflexa
TTCATGCACAGCCACCCCCTTATCACATCGAAGTTGACGAGAAAAAAAGCTTTTTCTGTTCCACAGCTTTATATACGATTAAAATGCAGGAATAGACACTTTAAAAATCTGAAATTACACGCTGCCTCGGCGAAATGGAAAAACAGAAATTTTTTCAGGTTTTATATGGACGACAAGGATTCCTGCTGAGATGAAAAATAGCGAGGCAATAAAGTTTGGATGGAGCTCTTCCTTGAGAATCAGATGGCTAAGGAGAACTCCAGCAACAGGAATGATGAAAACATAGGTGTGCAGACTGGTAGCCCCATACCGTTTGAGTAGGGTATTCCAGAGAACAAACCCAAAAGCAGCGCTGATAGCGCCCTGAAATAAAAATGCTAGAACAATTCTGCTGTTGTGCGCGTTAACGGCTGTCGGATCATAGAGCATGGATAATATAAAGAAAATAGGGATGGAAAAGAGCATAGGATACAGAACGACCTGAAATGGCAGAAAAAGATCCATAATCCGTTTTACAAAAATAGTATTCGCCGACCAGAGTAGAGTTGAGAGAATGAGAAAAAGGTCTCCGTATTGGAGCCCGTTATACTGTTGAATTTGGTGATAAAAAATAAGAATAATTCCTGAAAATCCCAGAAGTACCCCGGCAACCTTACGCCAGGTAATCGTATCACCTGGAATAAAGAAATGAGCCAGCACTAGGATAAAAAATGGCTGCATATTCGCAATCAATGTACTGACCGTTGCCGAAGATTGCTGTAAGCCAAGATTGAAAAGCGTCAATTGAATGGCAAAGATAACGGAGATGATCAGCATATACAAACGTGCGCCGGGCTTGATAGAGAATGAACGTTTTGTAATCCATGCCCATACCGCAATAATTGACGAAGCAATGAGAAAGCGGATTAGGTTTGAGAAAAATGGACCTGTGCTTGTAACCGTTATTTTTACTGCGATTATGTTAGCTCCAAAGATCACGCATAAAAAAGAGGCTGTTAAAGCAGCAGAAAGCGGCATTTCTGGAGAGGGTTCGGCTTGATGTTTCATTGGTTAGACTCCTCTAGTCAAGTACGCATTTCAGGGAAGGGGGCATAAAAGTCAATACATTGCCGGAAGAATTGATCCATGGATTTGTTCTGTGGATGATGGAATCAAAAAAATTTTACTCTGTTGTTTTGGAAGAAAGGAATTGTTTGACAAATCTATACAAGATGTAAAAATAATAGAATGAATGCTCCCAGGATCAAAATCAGATGAATAAATCACAGGCTGAAATTCTGTTACAGATCAACCAGGTTAGTAATGCGTACCTGCGCCATTACATTAAAAAGAGTAATCTGAAAGAAAAAGAGGCTCTATTTCTGGGGCATCTGCTGGAGTTAACAGAACAGAGGAAGACCGCAATCAAAATCAGCTATACGGCACTTGCGGCGCAGACCCATTTTTCAAAGATGGATCTTTATCACATGGTGCAGGATTTTCACAGATATGGCATTCTGGCTTATGAGCATGATGGCGATTTTCTGAAAGTCTCTTTTTATCCCATCGAGGAGCGGATAGATGAGATCGAGATGGCCTACCGCAACGAGCGGCGTATCAAGGTGTTAGAGCAGGATGTGTCGGGATTAAAAAATCGCAATTACATCTATGAACATGATCTGTACGGACAGATGTATGCTATCATCGGAGATATCATAAGCCAAAAAATTGGCGAAGCACTGCGATCTCTGGTTTATTATATTAATCAAAGACTTGACCAGGTCAGTAATCTCAACCTATGGAAATATAGGTACCGTTACTGGAAAACAGGAATTCCTGTAGCAGAATGGTTGCTGCGAGATTCTCTACCATTTCTTATCGATGAAATTTTTCTTGTGGAGAAAAAAAGCGCGCTATTGCTGGCTCATAGTTCACGTCACAAGGATGAAATGCTTGATCGGGATCTTGTGGCGGGTATGCTTAGCGCCATCAATGATTTCGTGCGCTCAGCCTTTCAGCAATCCAACCAAGAAGGACATATCAATGAGATCACCTATAGCGATGTCAGGATCGTAATTCGCGAGGCTCCATTTTTTTTTTGCGGCAGTCGTAGTGCGCGGTTCGTTTGATTCCGGGGTTATGGTTGATTTTGATCGTAATATTGCCTCCCTGCATAAAAATTTCTTACCTGTGTTGCGCAAATTCAAAGGTGATACCGGCGCGCTCCATGGCTTACAAAGTTCATTGGATCAGTTGCTTCTCAACTTTTATGAGAAGGCGCAACAACTTGCGCTGCCCAAAAAAGTTTCCTTATGGAAGGTAAAACTTGTCGGAGCTGTACTGGCAATTTTTATGGCAATCTGGATCATCTTTGATATTTTACAGGGAATCAAGGATAGACGCGCGGAAGAGCTGTTGCAGAGTATCTGGCAAAAGCACCTACCTTTATACAGCCATGATATCGTCGCGAACGTGCGCGATCGAACCCTGCTGGTGCGCGGCTACGCTGTAAATGATACAATTATTGCAACTATGCTGGCTTTGGCAAAACAGATGCGGACATGGGATTCTATCGAGAATAGGGTATTGATTGTCAATTTTGATACTTTCCGATCGCTTGATAAAAAAATTTCTATGCTGAGTTCTGATCTGCTGGATGTACAATTGCTGCAGGTTAAAAGTGAACTGGAAAAAATAGTGGTGCGTTTCCCGATGAATGTAACGAAGCTTTCCTCCTCTGAAAAATTGCAAATTAGACGCATCTATGAGATATTAAAAAAATATCCCCGCATTCAGGTGGATGTGGTCGCCTTTAGCGACCCGAGCGGAGGTTTAGCGTTAAACCGTCAATTGGCGAATGCACGGATCCGTACTGTTATGGAAACATTGGTTGAATTGGGATTACCCCGTGCCCAGGTCTCTGCTTTTCCCTATGATCCTGAATTGTTACGGTCGGATGAAAGGCTAAAAAAATTTCAGCATGAGCGCGGCATTATGATTTTTGTTCGTTTGCAGAACAGCCATACTATCACCAATATGAAGGATCCAAAATGATAACGGAACCACCTCGCGTGATCCAGAAAAAAATATGTATGGTAGGGGATTATGCGGTTGGAAAGACCAGCCTGATTCGACGCTATGTGCATAACGTATTTGAAGGGAAATATCTTACCACGATTGGAGTGCATATCAGCAAAAAAGAGGTCTCTATCGGCTCGGTGCTGTTAAGGCTGATTATATGGGATTTGGCAGGCGAGGATGGATTTCATAAGTTGAGCGCATCGTATTTGGCTGGATCGTCTGGTGCCATTCTGGTGGGCGATCTTTCCAGGGCTGAGACAATGACATCACTGGAATACCACAGGGAGAGCGTTTTCTCCCTGCACCGTGAACTCCCTTTTGTTATAGCCTTAAATAAAAATGATCTCTGTCCTGAGTGCCATGAAAAGGTATGCGATACCTTTTTTTCAAGCCAGATGGCGGCGCAACCCTGTTTCCGCACAAGCTCAAAAACGGGTCAGAATGTACCCGAATTGTTTCAGGAACTAGATAAACTTCTTGTAAGCAACCATGATACGATGGATGAAATATAGGTATGGAAGCAAAAGTAACAAAAATATTAAAATTTCTGCTGAACGATCAAAAAATTGCATACGCTTTTGTGAATCCGATAGATTTGGTTTTGGGGAAAAGCGGAGGATATGGCGAAACCGTTGAGCAGATGCGGTTGCAGGAGTTTACCGGATCTCCGCTTCATCAGGTTTTCTTTGAGTTCTTTGGACTTGAGAGTATAATCAGAAAAAATTTCCACCTTGCCAGTGATCTTGATGAGATATATAACCTTGAGCCAGTGGCGCGCGATTTTTTATACCAGCAATATTTTCGGTTTCAGCTGATTCGCTTTGATCAGGGGATTGTACTTCTTATCTATGATGTAACAAAGGTTTATAAAAAAATTCATGAAATTTCACAGGATCACCACAATGCTATACTGCTTGAGTCAGAACTGAAAACAGTAAAAGATAAATTTAATGGGCTATCGGAAAATATATTTCCAAAGGATGTCCAGATTGAGTATCGAGAAGGCAAGCATCCAAAACCTCGAAGTCAGGACAATATTACGCTATTGTTCCTGCGGGTTTCGGGCTTATCAGATTGGAGAAATTCGTCTGACCAGGAGCGTGCATATCATTTCTTAAATTCAATCTATTCTCAATTTGATAAGATTGCGCATAGATACAGTATGGATGTGTGGAAAATTTCATATCACGTCTATGCTGGGGCGGGTGGGTTCTCCTCACAGGCAGAAAATCATCCGTTCAGAGTCTGTTTGGCTGCGCTGGAGATGGAACAGTTTATCCAGGGGTTAGATCCTATGCCCGATGTCTCCTTTTCGGAACCCTTCTCCGTTCAGATTGTGGTTCATGCTGGTCCAGTGGTATCTGGTATTATCGGAAAACAGAAAATTTCCTATGATATATGGGGGCATACAGCTATAGCGGCAGAAGAGATGCTTGCTCAATGCCCTTCGGGGCAGATTTTCATATCAGATGAAGTGAGAAGGCAAATAGGCGATCTCCTGTTGTTAACGGAGGTGAATCAGGTAAAGCTGGATAATAACACCGGTTATTCTATGTTTCGTCTTGTCGGAATTGCGCCGCAATTTGCAGCAGAATCTACTGACTCGATAGCTAACAAAGATTGTTAAAATAATTGTTGCGTTTCAATTAAAGCCACAATAGCTTGGCATCATTCCCCATAGAAAACTGTTGCAAAATTCAGGGTTGATTATGAACATTTTGCTTGTTGAGGATAGTCCTGTTGCGGCAGAGAGGTTGCATTTTATCCTTTCGCAACAGAATTATACCGTAGCCATCGCGCTTCATGGTCAACAGGCTTTGACGATGGTGGAGCAGGATAGTTTTCATTTGGTTCTTTTGGATCTTATTTTGCCGGATGTTGACGGGCTTTTTGTCCTTACGAGAATCCGGGAGCAGTTCTCCTCTGCCAGGTTGCCGGTCATAGCCTTAAGCGGCACCGATAATCGCGAGCGCATACTCGAAATTCTGCAATCTGGAGCAAATGATTTTGTACCGAAACCAATAGATGAGTTTTTTTTGTTGGTGAAAATCAAGAATCTGATCTCGATGCAGCAGGCGCATATTGCCCTGGAGGAGAGCCTTGAGAAAAACAGGATTTTTGCCTCTGTAGTGGAGCAGAGTCCATCCTATGTCGTTGTCACCGATCCCCATGGAATCATTCAATATGTTAACTCCTCCTTTTCGCGGATAACAGGATATGGTGTCCAGGAGGCCGTCGGAAAAAATCCAAATATCCTCAATTCTGGGCTTATGCCGCAAGAGGTGTACACGGAACTTTGGTCTACGATTCTGGCCGGCAATTCCTGGCAGGGTGAGTTTATCAATCGTCGAAAAAACGGAGAAATTTATTATGAAAAAGTTCTGGTTGCACCCATTAAAAATGATAACGGTGAAATCATTCGGTTTTTTTCGATCAAAGAGGATATCTCAGATAAAAAAATTGTCGAAGCAGCTAATGAGCGCTATGGCAGAATTTTAAATGCTCTGTTCAATAGTTTTATGACAATTTTCTTTTTACTTGATAAGCAGTTCAATATCATCTATTACAATCAGGCTGCCGTCGATAGTGTTTTTCTTCTCTTTCAAAAAAACATCCAGCAAGGCGATTCCATGCGCTCCTACGTCAAAGAGCAAGTCTGGCCCATTTTTGAAGGGAATGTCAGGGAGGCGTTCGCGGGGAACAGGAAATCATTTGAGAAACAGTTTTCCACCCCCGGCGGAGAAACCCGCTGGTATCTCCTCAATTACAAACCTGTCCTGGATAGTAAAGGCGATATGTTTGCCGTTGCTTTTACCGCGCGCGATATCAGCGATAGAAAATCGGTTGAAAAGGAGCTACGCGATAGCAAGGCTTTTTATGCTGAGCTCTTCTTTCAGTCAACGAATCCTATGATCGTGACGGATCTTAATGGCAATTTGCTGTTTTTCAACGATGCCGCGTATATATCGCTTGGTTATAGTAAAGAGGAGTATGCAGGTTTTCATATATCAAATATAGATGCCTACGATACTCGCGAAAATGTAGAGGAACGCATCGCACAATTAAGGCTTAAGCGGATCCTTACTTTCGAGACGAAACATCGACACAAGGACGGCTCATTGCGTGATATCATCGTTCACTCCAGCCTGGTGGAACAAAGCAGAGGATACCTTGTGTTGGCTACCTTTCATGACATTACTGCGTTAAAACAAACAGGGGCTCAATTGCGCATAAATGCTGGGCAGTTGCGTGATGCTATCGCTGCAAAAGATAAACTTTTTTCGATCATCGCCCATGACCTCAAGAATTCCTTTCACGGCATTCTTGGTCTCACAGAGCTACTTCTCACAATCCATCGGGAACAGAGCGAGGAGGAGCGCGAAGATTTACTCAGGGATGTCTATCAGAGTTTACGTCTGGCCTATGAATTGCTCGAAAACCTACTTGCCTGGTCGCGCAGCCAGAGCCAGAAAATTGAATTCAAACCAGAGCTCATTGATATCGCCAAATTAGCGGAGTCTGTCTTATCTCATTTGCGGTTGCAGATCGAAAAAAAGCAGATACGAATTCAAAATGAAATCTCGGAAACATTGAAGATACGTGCGGATCGAAATATGCTTGCGGTCATTCTGCGTAACCTGGTTAGCAACGCAGTCAAGTTTACACCGAAAGGTGGATCTATCTTCATACGGCTGCAGTCCAACATGGAGCAAAAGCAGTATGTTCTTTGCATTCAGGATACAGGGGTAGGCATGAGTCCAGAGATTCAGGAAAACCTGTTTAAGCTCGATCGCAATAAAACTACCCCTGGAACCGACAGCGAACAGGGAACAGGGCTTGGATTGATCTTGGCTCATGAGTTCACCCAGAGACATGGCGGCCGGATTTCTGTGCAGAGCGAGCCTGGAAAGGGGAGTATTTTGTGCGTCTCCATACCTATGTCCATCTACCCAAAAGCATAATTTTTTTTCTCATTACTAAAAAAATTCTTGCATTAGTTTCCAGTTCTCCTTATAAGGTATTATAAGGTATTATAAGGTAT
>DYNZ01000006.1:0-22531 GCA_020720805.1 Leptospira biflexa
GTTGGGCAATGCCATAACCGCGTCCTTATCGACCTTGGTATTAACGGTTGCAGGACAAAGTCCATTGCAAACAGTAAATACTGGCTAAAGGGTGCGTCGACATCGCTGGCATTGCCTTGCGATATCCGAAAACCAAAATGCCTTTAGTATATTCTTTTCGTATCGGTGGAGTATGGATATTCCTTTGCAACTTATATTAGCAATTTTATTATGTACCCTTTCAGCATTTTTAATTTTATCGCTTTTCCGCAGGCAAAACTACCTTGATCAAACGATAGCATTGATTACCCTGATTTGGGGACAGATTTTTTTAATTGTTCTATTTTTGGGAATCATTGGTTTTCTTGCCTGGATTAACATTATATTTACTCATACATTTATTTTCTTTTTCATTAGCGTCATCAGAATCATTATTTGCATCCGCCAGAAACAATCTTGCATTTTTTTGTTTCGTATTCAAATTCATTGGCTAAAAATTTTTTTCCACATGCAAAAACAGCCTTATGTGAATATGCTGGTTCTACTTACCCTGTTGCTTTTTGGTTATGTCAGCTTTCTTAACTATGTGCTTCCTGTGCACGATTGGGATGGCTTTATGTATCATCTCTTTCTGCCTGCCAATTGGCTGCAAAATAGATCCATTTGGTCATTCTCCGCTGCCCCGCAGATGCAGCTCGATAAATGGATTTATTTTCCAGCCAACATAGAAACCATCACAGCCTGGTGGTTAGCGTTAGCCGGCAAGGATGACCTGGTAGAATTCGCGCAATTCCCGATCGTAGTATCAGGTCTGCTTTCCATGGTCGGGATCATTCGCCTGTTCGGAGCGCCAACCAGGTACGCTGCATGGATCGTACCTGTTTTTCTTTCCACGCCGGTTCTTTACAGCCAACTCAACTCTTCCTACGTGGACGCCTCAGTCGCTTTTCTTTACTTTTTAACTCTTTATTTGACAATGAGAGCGTTACAAAGAAGATCGGGACTCCTTGCCATAAGCGCCTCGTTAGCCGCCTCAATGCTGATGGGCAGCAAAGCTACTGGCCCGCTATTGACGGCAACAGCCATGGGCGTAGCCTTAATCGGGCTGATTTTATTTGATATCGGCAGAAGAAAAGTTACTTCCATTATCAAACGGGTGTTTATCATCGGCGGCTTAATTGCATTTTCTGCAATAATAATTGGAAATTTCTTTTTTATGCGTAATTATCTTGAAAAATCAAATCCATTATACCCGTACTCTCTCAAAATTGCCGGAATGGAAATTTTTTCTGGAATAGATCCCATCAAGCAGACCGCATCTTCGCTTCAAAACGATAGAAGAAAATTTTTACTCTCTGTATTCCGTGACCATTATGGTGATTATCCCTATAATTATTATGGACATCCCTATGCCGGCAGCGGACCTGTAGCCTACTCCTTTGGAATTCCCGCTGCTATTCTCCTTTCTCTTTTTTTTATTCATAAATTCTATTGGCGCCGCTTTTTATTTTTAGATTTTTTTCTTTTTTGCGGCTTTATGGCAACCTGGGCATTGCCTACCCTGTTTACAAGATTTACGCTAATACTGAATGGCACCCTTACGATAACTGCTATTGCGATTTTACCAAATCTTCTTTTTGGAAAAAATTTATACAAGATTTTAATGGTGCTGGCCATTTCTTATAATTTTTTTCTGAGTTTACCGATGAATTTTCATGGACGCTGGTATCTTGAAAAAGCGATGAAAAAGGAGAGTATTTTGTCGGCTTCTGATTCCCCCTACTCGGGAGGTCATTACAAAGAAATTGACAAGTTATTAGGCGACGCTAAAGTAAATATTGCCTATGCAGCATTATCGCAACCTTACCCATTGTTTGGCCGAACCCTATCAAGAAGTGTCTATCATTTCCCAGCAACAACGTATCGTGAATGGATGCAGCGATTAAAGCAAGAAAAAATTCACTTTATTGTATTAGGAAAACCTGGTTATAGCTTTCAGGAACAGCTCTGGGTATCGTCACACCCCGAACAATTTCGATTAGTGAGCAGCAATAAAAAACTGGACGCTTACCTATTTGCCTCACAGGAAAACCTTACAATCTATAAGGAGTTACGCCGCAATGCAAAATAAAAGAAAAATCTTACGCGCGGCCAACTTTGCTGTCGCGGCTCTACTTAGCGCGCTTTTCTTTGCAGGAATTTCCTACCAAACTTATATTTATTTTACCTCGGAAAGCGGCAAGGGTCGCATCATCCGCAACTCTTTTCGCTGGCTATTTCCTGGTTAAGGCAAAACCATCGGTTTTTTTTGCCGAAATCCTTTTTTGCAAAAGAAAAGCAATTGACCCTCCGCCGACACCGAACAGCGCGGTTAGCCAGCCAAAGAAAAGAAGACTTGTCAGCACATAACCCCAGAGATAAACCAACCCCTCCCACGGATTCATGGTTAACTGTCCCAGAGAATCACGCTGTCCAGCGAAATAAGCAAATAGAATCATCAAATACCAGGCAAACGGATGAGCTAGAATGGAGATAATAATTCCCGCAAAAAAGGAGAGAAGAAGGGAAAACGTTTTTCCTGAACGTAAAATTATCCGATAAAAAATCCAGGCGGACAGCATAGCTCCTAAACCTCCGCCTAACGTAAGACCTGCGTCTGTTATTGATAGGGAACCATCACTTGAAAAAATAAAAATTCCAGCCGCTATGGCTACTGCAAAAAAAATAAGACTATAAAAAAATGCCTGCCTGTTAAGTGACATACTTTACCTTTTAATTATCTCGTAAAAATATAAAATCGGATATTCTTGTCCAGGCTCGTGCCTTTTTCAAATAAACTTCCTGGGATTGCAATATCTCTTTTAACATGGGATTATCGTTTGTCATTTTTTTTAATAATTCCTGATACGATTTTTTTATCGCATCCATGACAGGTTTCGGGAAAGTTTTTACTTTCACTGATTTGAATTCACGCGTAATCTTCTCCCAGGCTTCAAGATTCATGTGGTAGTTTAGCGTGTACATATTGTACGCTGCCAGTTTCATTGCGATTTTCAAAATCTCCTGGAACTGTTTTGGCAATCGGTCATACTTCTGCTTGTTTACTAGAAATTGAAGTTCTGTTGCCGGCTCGTGCCACCCGGTATAGCAGTAAGGAGCTATCTTGTGAAATCCAGCATTGATATCCATTCCTGGACCGGCAAGTTCAAGAGCATCAATTGTTCCCCGTTCCAGCGCTGTATAGAGTTCGCCTGGAGCGATATTCACCACGGACACACCCAATCTTGCCAGCACCTCGCCAGCGAATCCTGGAATTCTCATTTTTAGTCCGCGCAGGTCAGCCGGTGTACGAATCTCGCGGCGAAACCACCCTCCCGTCTGGCTTCCAGTATTTCCGCCAGGGAAAGAGTACATACCATGCGCATTGTAAACTTTTTGCATCAACTCAAGACCGCCACCGTTATAAAACCAGGCATACTGCTCCGGAGTAGTCAAACCAAAAGGCATTGTCGAGAAAGGCAACATAGCGGTATCTTTTCCTTTCCAGTAGTAGGATGCGCTATGTGCCATTTCATAGTTACCAAGTTTGACCATTTCAAAAACGCCAAGAGGCGATTTGTGTTTATTGGATGAATCAATTTGAATGATAAATTTTCCGGCGCTCATGGTCTTAACCAGAGCTGCCATCTCTTCAGCGGCATCGGTCAGCGGATGCATGGTCGCGCTCCAGGAAGTGGCAAGCTTCCAATGCACAATTTTGGCAGAGCCATCCGCATTTTCTCGAGCGCTGTTTCCTCCGCCACAGGAAAAAAATAGCAGCCCAGCCAGCAAAACGAAAAGAGGAGTAGAATATTTTTTCATCGCAAAATCTCCTTACGGGTAATGACCCAATAACCAATTTGAAAGGATTTTTTAGCCGTTTATCCTAACTCCGCCGCTTGCGTCGAGCAAGATTTTCCAGTATATAGAAATATATTATAAAAACAAACTCCTAAATCAAGGATGGCTTGCAACAATTGATTACCCTATTTTATACTTGAAAACCAATAAGCCTTTAGTATACTCCATCCAAATGCCCAGCTAAAAAAAGTTGCCCCTTATCAGATTTTTTTAATGAGACAATTTCTTTATTCGCTTCCAAACTATAAAATATCATAACAGAAGCGGTACAATGAGATAACCTATTTCTTTTCTATAAACTTCATACGTTACCTACCTATGCTGCATGTTTCTTTTCCATGCCTCTACTTTGCCATCGTAGTTGCCAATATAGAAACTATCCTCTTCTGCCAGGAAGGAGTAGTTTATTCTATCGGGCTCTTTGACTCTATCAATTTTTCTTACTCGGAATTGGTCTAAAATCGTACCATCAACATGAGAGCGACAGCGAATCTCCCGAACTTGATCTAAGGAGTAACAGATCTTCTGGGGCAGAGAAAAGAGATCCTGAAAGGCAAACGGCTCTTCAATTTTCCAGACTGTTATCCCATTCTGCTCATAACGCAAATGCCTATTTTCCATTCGATATCCTGCTGGCTTTCTGTTTGATCCATTTTTTTGAATCAAAGATTGCATCTGCACGGTCACTGAAATATTTTTACCAGTCAGCACATCAATAGCCTTAAAAATTTTATCTGAACGGACATAAAGCATATAAGAATCCCTAAATTGGATCTCCATTGGATCTTCACCTGAAAAAGGCATCATCCATTTTATTTTTCCGCTCAGCTTTTCTATCCCATAAATATATTGAATTGGATTTCCAATTTCCATATAGGCTCCGGAGGTGGCTATCAAAATGTCCTTGTAAATATGATTTACCGAAGACAAATTGCCCCGGCTTTGCACACTCCATACCCGTTCATAGCCAACTTGCAAATAGGTCTGCCGGCTGCTGCAAGAGATGAAAAAAAAGAGACTCGCCAATAGCATTAGAGCAACTACAGAAAAAAAATTCTGTTTCCATAGGACATTAAACTGCTTAGTTTTCATATTTTTTCCTTTGAAATGGTTTGACACAATACATCGAATCATGTAAGCCTCACGGAAATAAGACGATTCTTCACTACAATAAACCGACAAAAAAGAGGATCAGAATGAAATTTTCAGCATGGCTAACTCTTTTTGTACTCATAAGTGCGATAACCTCTCTTTCCGGATGCCGTAAGCAACCGGATGAAAAACTATCCCTGCGTATTCACAATGGGATGGAGAGCGCGATTCTGCAAAAAAAGCCCTTCGTTTTGCGGTTCTATTCTGACTTTGCCTGGGATACTTTTTACCTATTCGGGCCTTACACATCACGAGAAAAATTGAGTGCCGCCATTGGCATCAACGCGGATCGTCTAGACACGGATATTGAAAATATCGACCGTTATGTCCTAGCTCTCTTTTTCTATCAAGGAAAGCTCGTCCGGTTTACCCATTTAAATCGCTATTTTCCAACCTTAAAGGAGCCCCTCAAGCTCAATCCTGCCCAGGCAGTCTGGCACTGGGATGGTAAATTTTTTATTCTGTCCTCGCAACAGGAAAAATTGCCATAGCTATCATATCATTTTCCAAAACGCCAGTTTTTCAATACTTGTTTATCAATTGAACCATTTCCGTGCGCTTTTTTATGTGATTGCCTGTTAGAACAAAACCATAGAGAGCTCCATTGTTGAGATAGCGGCTGGTGCTATGGCCTGCCTTAAGATCTGAATCAGAATCTACTAACCACTCTCCAGGTCGATCTACAGGCGGTATCGTTACTATGGGGAACACGGAGGTCTTGACCGTGATGGGCATAGCGTCAAATTGAAGCTGTTGATTCTGGCCAGCCAGGATAGCGGCCAAAGTCTTTGCCTCTGCCATGAGGGGCATAATAAAAGGATGAACCCCGGACGGGGTCTGGGCGCAATCACCCAAAGCATAGAGACTTGGATCGCTGGTACAAAGTCGTTTATCAACAACGATTCCCTGATCGACTAGCAGGTCACACTCTTTAGCTAAATCCACGTTGGGCTGATAACCGACAGCGCTAATCAGGCAATCTGCTTGAAAACCTTGACCGCTGGCCAGTTTTACCAGCCATCCGGAGGTCTGACGTTCTGTGGTGGCGACACTATCTTCTAAAAAAAGGCGAACCCCCAAGGTTCTTAGAGCATCTCCTAACGCATATCCAACTGCTTCAGGCAGGAAACGGCGCAGCAGCCAGCCCGATTTTTCAACGAGGTGAACCTGGTAGCCGGCAGCCGCCAGATCATTGGCAAATTCGCATCCAATAAAACCGCCGCCAAAAATGGCTACCTTAGCCTCTGGCTTCAAAACTGCGCGAAGGCGGCGGTAATCCTCAAGGTTGTTGATTACCAATAAATTTCCAGATGGGATGCCTGGCAACTCCGCCACCCGGGGAATGGAACCGGTCGCCAAAACCAGGCGATCGTAATCCAACACAAATTCCTCATCCTGTTTAAGGCAACGGCAGTGTATGCGTCGATCCCGGCGATCGATAGTACTGGCCAGGGTATGCGTATGGATGCGCACCCCCAAGCGCCATCGCCTCCGCCCTTTTCTGGACAAGAGAATCCGCATCCTTTCCTGAGCGAAATGCATTGGATAGATTCGGTTTGGCATAGTATTCCCCGCCATCCCGCGTCAGGATAATCATCTCACTTTTTTTGTCGAGGCGACGCAGCTCACGCGCCAGCGTATAGCCAGCCAAACCAGAACCAACGATAACCAGGGGTCGATTCCCTGTCATGACAACCACAGGCGAACGCTAATCAACATTGACCTCAAAGACCGATTTCCCAGAACCACACTCTGGACAGCTCCACTCGTCAGGAACATCACTAAAATCGGTGCCGGGCTCTACTCCATTCTCAGGATCACCCTCTTCCGGGTTGTAAATATAACCACATACGGTACAGATATACTCTTCCATGATAAAAATTCCTTTCTCCACTCACAATCGTTGATCCACTCATTTTGTCTAGCTCCGAAAATCATCGAGGGAAAAGACGGAGGCCATCGGTACTCCCAATGCCTCGATCGCCTCGCGACCCCCTTCGAGGCGATCTACCAGAGCTAGAGCCTGCACAACCTCAACCCCTGACTCCCGCAGCGCTTCGATAGCCTGCATTGTCGAAGCTCCGGTGGTAATCACATCATCCACAACAAGCACCTTGGTACAAGAGCTGATAGAACCCTCAACCCTTTTTTTCGTACCATGCTCTTTACCCTGCTTGCGTACGACCAATGGATACAAGAGATGGTTATCTCCCCAGGCCGCCTGGCAGGTTGCAAAGAGAATGGGATCAGCTCCCAGCGTTAAACCACCGACTCCCTGGATTTTGCCAACCAGGTTTGCCTGCACCAAAAAGGACCAGACCGCAATTCCGGCCAGACGGAAGCCCTCGGGACGGTACAGGGTTTGCTTCAAGTCAAAGTAATAGAGGGATCGCTTCCCGGAAACCAACGTAAACGCCTCAGCCTCGCTGGCAGCCTCTTTATAGGAATACTCAGCAATGATTTTCCTGAGGTTTTCCCTATCCTGATCTAATGCATTTGAAATCATCTCCACTCCAACAACTCTATAATTTTATAATCTCTTTTTTTTGGTAACAGATGCCCTGAGCAAAGCTGCAATAGCTGAGATGAAAACTCAACAAATAGCCCTGCGCAGGCTTCACGTGAAGATGCAGCGGAGAGATCGACGAAAAATAGTCCCGATCCTGGTAGGCAATCAGACCCTGAAACGCGCTTTTCAACAAAAAAGATCTCGTTCCCTTTTTATCTACAGCAAAAATCCTGACACTGCTTTCCATAGCAGAACGCTTGAGGCCATAACCCTTGTGTAGGTGCAGTTCGATCCTGATCCCCTTCCCGGTGCGCTCCGCCTTCAGTTCATAGGGCGTTACGGCGGCTGGATTGGTTTTTTCAAAAAAAAGGAGATCAGGTTGTTGTGCGACAATCGTTTTTATCCAGATCGATCCAAGAAGGAGAGCCATGAAAGCTATCTTGATTTTTTTTTCCTTCATATCTTTATCTTCTCCTGTTGCCTTCTCTCCAATACATGCAGGACTTCGGGTAAGAGCTGCTTTTTTCTCGACAAAATCCCAGGCAGGTCAAATATGCCGGGAGAGATTTTTCTGTAACTGAAATATTTTTCCGCGCTTTCAAATTTACTTGTGAAAAGAACGCTATTCTCCAAAATGATATCGCTGACAAGGAGCATTGCCCAATCCAGCCTCTGTTCGCGCACCCTTTCTAAGAGCTCGGTCAGCAGAGCCTCGCGCACACCGCTCAGCTCGGATAGATTCGTTACCTCCAACTGCCCCACGCCAACTTTGCATCCGAACTCTTCATATACCTTAAAATCGGTTGTTACCATCTCTTTGCTGCTGCGTCCTTTGAGACTATTGACAGCGCCAAATATCTCCATGCCAAAATCCTGAGCTTGAATGCCGCTTGCCAGCTCAAGATCCTGAATGACTGCCCTATCCGTCGAAGTGGTTGTCGGAGACTTCAAAATAACGGTATCAGCCAGAATGCCAGCCATCAGAAGCGACGCGATCTGCGGGCTGACGCTTATACCATTTTGGCGATAGAGCTCATACACCAGGGTGCAGGTGCTGCCAACGGGTTTTGCGTAAAAGAAGAGAGGCAATTTGGTTCGCAAAGTACCAAGGCGATGGTGGTCAATTATTTCCAGGATATCGGCCCCCTCCGCGCCCTCGATTGCCTGGCTCATCTCATTGTGATCCATCAGAATGAGCGCCGGACGCGGACGTTTAAGCAGATCAGAGCGAGCCACAATTCCCACAAGCTGCCCATTTTCTAACACAGGCAGACTTTTATAATCCTGCCGCAGGAGCATATCCTTAGCCTCATCGACCAGCTGATCTGGCCGCAAAAAACCTAAATCCTTTTTGACTATCGAACTGACAGGCACAGATAACGTTAGTCTGCGGATCGTTTCAGCCGTATCCAGATAAGAAAAGAAGACCCAGCCCTCATACCCTAACAGGGGATACTCTTCAAGGGCATCGTCGGCATCGACACCTGTAATGACAATGGCTGGAAATTGACGAGAGGCTGCGTTCTCAATAATATCCATTCGTCGCCCCACAACCAAAATGGTACGTTCCGGCTCAAGTCCCTCTGCCAGCCGGTTGTAATCGGGAAAAGGCATAGCTCCGGTGATCATAGTTGCTGAAAACTCACCCTTTTTTCCGGCGCTGGCAATCTTCCCCGGTATCACAGCAGGAAAATTCAAAGGTCGAAATATATGGTAAGGTCTTGCGCCAACTCCGCCTCTCATAAACAGAGAGCTGATTTCATAGCTGCCGACCACGCCGCTTAACTCTTGGTTTTCGTCAACAACAGGTATGATGGTTACCTTGGACTCATCCATCAACTGCATGACGCGCCCAACAGGTTCGCTCTCCCTTACAAAATGAACCGACGCGGTCATAATATCTTTTACCCGGGGATGCAGATCCAGCCGCACCTCGGGCAGATGGAGGCCAATTCTTTGAAAAATAAATTTTGTCTGCGCGTTGATCACTCCCGGACTGACGGCTCGATAACTTGTCTTGGGATCAACCGAATTTTTAAGCTGCGCATAGGCATAGGCGGAACAGATGGAATCGCTGTCCGGATTGCGATGACCGCTTATGATGACACTATTCATAGATGTTCACACCAACTCAGCGCTGCACCTGGACGCCAGAGCCCAGAGAAAAACGAACGGATGGTTTTTGCCAGTCCTCGCTGTTTGCTATAATATTGTATTCGCCATCGGCAAGAATCATCCGCAGCAAACCGTTCTTGTCCGCATTGTAGCTATGTCCCCAATAACGTCCACCATCCTGCTTCTGGTACACCCCAATTTTGGCTCCCGGTGCGCTTTGGATCACAATCGCCTCTTGCGGAGTCAGATTGAAACTGATTGGCTGGCCAGCTGACTCCGTTTTAAGCACCCTTTTTATGACTATTCCCTCTTTTTGGATCCAAAGGTTCACGGAAGGCTGATCGCTGTTATAGTAAAAATAGCCATCGCTATCCGCGTCGCCATCCAGATAGTAGTAGCTGCTACCGCTCCCCTGTATCAAAATTTTGATATTCTCCTTGCGCAGATAGGTGCCGCCGTCTGCTATACGAAACTTAAAGACATTTCCTTTATAGGCAATCTGGCCGGATCGATAATGGGCTCCTGCCACGGCCGGGCTGACCCTATCCTGCAGCAGATGTATCGGCTCCACCTGGACAATCGGCGACTGCTTGTTGATATATCCTAACGGGAAACGGCCTGGGCCAGCTGATTCACAGAAGACATAACGCTTGCCTTGATACGTTATGAAATCCTGATAGGGACGAGGCACAGACTCCACCGCCGTCAAATAGTGGCCTGGCGTATGCACCGCGATCATATTCTGCTGGGGAAAATGTTTTAAAATAGAGGCAAACAGCAGTGCTTTCGAATCGCAATCTCCCCAGCCGTAGCGCAGCAGATCCGGAGGATTGATGATTCCAGAAATATATTTACTCCCAACAGATGACGGCGGAACACCATAAGGTATATCCTGTACCAGTTTCAGCAACAACTGAATTTTATCGACCCGACTTGCCCCTGCTCCAGCGGCCACATTCAACATCTCATAAAGAGGAGCCGTAAAACCGCCGTAGTAGGAGACATAGGCATTTTGATCCACCACCAGTTTATTTTGATGCGAACGGAAAAGCCCCTGCTTTAATATCCGCTGACGCTGGCTGATAACCTGCTCTGTCGCATAATAGGGCTGAAACATCGAATTTGGGATCCCAAACTGCGCTGCCAACCGGTCTGCCATCGCTTTCTCAAATTGCCATTGCCAGGTCTGCCAGCGGTTCAGATGATCCTTAAAGGTCAAATTGTACTGGTAAAAATTGCCAGCCTGAGAAAATGCGATCGCTGCGTGCTGATTCTTCTGGTATTTGTTGGGGGACATCGTTTTTTGTGAAAAACGACGCAATGGCCTGGATAGATCATTCAGCAGAAAAACGCCGCCAAAGGAAAACGTTAATAGAAAGAAAATAGAAAAATATATTCGCATCATGAAAAGCCATCCCTATTCCGGTAGCACAATTTTTCCCTGGTCGATAACCTTCTTCCCTTTATCCATCTCAAGGGGTTTCACGGGAAGCTTCTGGATGGTTACCTTCTCCATACTTTCATAATCTACCAGACTCTGCATAAAATTATTGAACGGTTGACGCATATAAAAAGTGATGCCAAAAATAACAAAAGAGACCATAATGGCAACCGCGATGTTATTAGCACGGATCTCCTGGATCTCATCCAGATTTTTCGTACTCCAGTCATAGACCTTGGCGATCAGCGATATAACAACAACACCGAGGATAGTCGAGATGAGAAAGAAGAAGAGCGAGTAAGCCAGAGCAATGACGACAATGAGAAAGGTCACATCATTATAAGCAAGTACCATAGCGCGCAGGGTGTCCGTGGACGGTCGAATGCTACCTTGCACCAATATAAAAATATTTACAATTATCGTACCCGAGAGAAGGGCAATAGCTATATTCCCTTTTTTCAGCAGATTTTCATTGTTGGCATTCCACAAAAACCTGTTCAGCAGCTTCATGGCCACAAACACCGTGAGAACACCATACACCAGGGTTAATACAATTTCATAACCTGAAAAGAATATCAGTTTCCAATCCATATTGCTATCCTGCCCTCTATGCATTAATGAGAATGTTATATAGCCATGAAAATGCGATTCGCAAATCAGGCGTAATTCGCTTAGCAGAATAGGTCCCCGCAGGGAAAATCAACCAAAATATAGTGCAAAGAAAGCACTTTTCGCACTTTCTGAGGCTTCGATCCCTCGACAGCAGTCGATATAAACGAAACGACAGGTTTCATTTTCATAACTGCCGAATTTTCCGCTTGTGCGAAATTCAGCATACGGTGCGAAGCAATCAGCGCATTCGGTTCAGGATATCCTCGATCATATCTTTGAGTTTATGCTGGTCCACTGAGACATCGATCCTATCAAAAAGATTCAAATTGAGTAAAGCATCTTTGATCTGCGTGGCCAGATGCACGGCAATCGGACAGTCCGGAGTTGTCGGACGAAAGGTTAGGCTAATGCTACCAAATCCCTCGCCCACTTTTAGATCATGAATCATATTGCCGCGTACCACGCTCATCTGGATCTCTGGATCTATAACATCGTCAAGGGCAGCCCATACCTGCTCCTCAAGAACCTGCAACAATTTCTGTTGATCTTCCATAACTATTATGTTAGCTCCTCCAGAATTCTCTGCCAGATTTCCTGCAGCAAGCTCCGCAGCTCCGGAGTGCTGTGCTGGCACTCAAGCACCGTTTTACGCTGCGACATCGCCTGCACAAAGATCTTATCAAAGGGAATTTTTCCTAATACGGGAATCTCCCTCTGCTCGCAGAAATGCTCTATGGTTTGGCTCTGCTCCAGACTCAGGTCAAACTTGTTGATCAAAACCAGCGGTTTGATCCGAAAATGGCTGGCTGTTTCCAGAATCCTCTTCAGATCGTGCAGACCTGACATGGTTGGTTCTGTCACAAGCACAGCCAGGTCAACCCCGGACATAGAGGATGTGGCAGGACAGCCAATGCCGGGAGGGCCGTCGATAATAACCAGCTCATGCCCCTGCTCCTGAGCCAGCAGCTTGGCCTGATGACGCACCTTGGTAACCAGTTTCCCGGAATTTTCCTCGGCAACACCTAGCCGCGCATGCACCATATCGCCAAATCTGGTTGCTGACGTAAACCAGCGGCTTTTGTCATGCTGTTTCATCACGATCGCCTGGGTAGGACAGAGGCGTACACACAGGCGGCAGCCGTCACATTTATAATCCGTAACCTCATACGAACTCCTGCCAAAAGAGATCGCATCAAATCGGCAGAAAGCAGCGCAACGCCCGCAATTGATACAGGCTTCAGGATCGATGACTGCGCTCTCACCACCGATAAAAATCTCCTCTTTGCGCAAATCGGGCGTAGCAATAATCGGAAGATTGGAGGCATCCACATCGCAGTCTGCCAGAACAACATTCTCCGCCAATTGCGAGAAGGCCGCGGTCAGAGAGGTTTTTCCAGTACCCCCTTTGCCGCTCAGAACAACAATCTGCTTCATGATACCACCTGTAGCCTTTGAATCTGCTGGACGATTTTACTATAGAGCTCTTGAAAGCTCGCCTCGTACTCTGGAAGCGCCTGGCAAAGCAGCTCGCCCCGTGCGTATGCGGCAGCAATGCGCTCATCAAAAGGAATCTCCAGCAGCACAGGGATCATCTCCTCCCTGGCAAACGCATAGATCTCCTGATCCCCGAGCCCGGCTCTATTGATCACCAGGCCAGCCTCTTTGCCAATGGCGCGAATGGCAGCATAAGCAAGCCTGGCATCGTGAACCCCAAAAGGGGTCGGCTCGCTCACCAGTACCACATAATCCGCTTCCTCCACGCTCTCCACCATAGAACAGGAGGTACCGGGAGGAGCGTCATAGATCAAAGTGTGCCTCATAGAGGAACTTTTCTTTACGGCGCGGATCACCGGCGTAGGCATCGCCTCGCCAATTGATAAACGCCCTTCCACCAGCTCGGCATGGGGAGAGACCTGAAAGCGTGTTACATAACCTGTAGTTTTTTTTCTTTCGGTGATGGCGTGCGCCGGACAAAAAACACTGCACGCGCCGCATCCGTGGCAAAGATCTTCCATCAACAAAAGTTCAGGAATCTGTTTGACAAAGACCAGTGCATTGTAGTTGCACACGCTGGCGCAGGTTCCACAATAAGTACAGATATTCTTATCGATAAAGGGAATCTTGATCCCCGCTTTTTCCTGTGCCACCTCCTTGCCTCTGATAAAGATAGAGGCATTTGGAGCCTCCACATCACAATCGAGTAACTGCACCGGCTGTTTCATCCTGTTAAGAACATAAAACAGATTAGCCGCAACTGTTGTTTTACCAGTGCCGCCCTTTCCTGAGGCGACAGCTATGCGCATCGGCCTTGCTTCCATAATTTCTTTCCGATTCCGCTATTTTAGAGCTCTGCAATGATTTCAGAAATTTTTTTTCCTTCTGGATAGACCTTTGTCTGAATACTCAATTTATCCAGCATCTCCTGCGCTTTAGGTCCGAATTCACCGGATACCGCCTTAACAGCACCCTCGTTCGCGATCAACTGCACAGCACCAGTACCAGCGCCATGCTGAGCCTGGTCACTGGGATTCCTTACAAAGCGGCTTTCCTTTGTATCCGTGTCATAAATCATAAAATAGAGGCATCTGCCAAAACGAGGATCCATTTCAGCATCCAGCGAATCCTTCTTTGCGGTAATAGCAACTTTCATACAATTTTACTCCAATTTAAAAATTAATCAATCAATGAATCAATCATGTTCGCAGCTTTTTTCCAGATGATCCGCCAGAGCATTGCTGATATATTTCCTGACAGCTTCATCTGTAAAAAGTTCATTCACAACAAAAACCTCTATTCCGGTTCGAGCCAGATCTTCATAAATCATCCGCCCCATACCGCGCGCGCACACAACCTGACAGTCCGATAACGCCTGCAGCACTGGAGCGTGACGATCGGTAAACCCGCCCGCACCATGTCCATGGTGGTGCCCGGCTTCGTGATGAGCCCCCCTGCTATGACCGGTAAAGTCGTTCAAACGGTAATTCTGATCTACGATCTGATCCCCTTCCACTGTATAGATCATAAACCCCCTGGTTCTGCCAAAATGCCCGGCAATGGTTTTCTGATCATCTGATGCAACAGCAATTTTCATAGTGACTCCCCATTTTCTTTTTTTGTATCCATCTCGCGCCGATTTCTCTTTTCCTGAAACAGCTGGTGATGATAGGAACCCTCCCGTACCAATGTACGTTGGCATGCTGGACAGCGCTCTTCCTTGCAGGGAAAACCGGGGCGATGTGGCACCTGTGTTCCGCATTTCGTGCACACACAGAAACCTCCCTGACCCATCCCTTGTCTCTGCTGATTCATATTGTTCTCGCTCCTTCCTGTGCCCGCGTTCACAAAATCTATATTTTCAGAACTGCAACCTGGGCATACACTGGCCTCCTCTTCTCTGGTATGAAAAAGAGAGTGGCACTCTCTGCATCGGTACCAGTTTGCCTCCATTTCGACATGTCCGCCCTCGATGATCAAAGCCCGTCCTTCGACAAAAGCCCTGGCAATCTTTTTGCGTGCGCTGTCCACAATTCTGGTTAAGGTGGGCCTGGATACCCCCATACCTTGAGCAGCCTCCTCCTGGGAATTCCCCAAATAGTCGCAAAGCCGCAGAGCCTCAAACTCCTCCAGAAGCATACTAACCCCTTCTGCTGGCACAAAGGGGATACCAAAAGGCTTAAAGCCAAGCATTGCAGGCGGAGCTGCCATGCGGCGGTGGTACTTTTTACGAGGCATAGGATCCTTTTTACTATGAACCAATGTTCATTACAAATATAAAGAACAATAGTTCATAACGGCAACTTTTTTCAATAAATGTCTCTTTTTTTCAGCAAAAAAAGACAATTAATGTTATAAAATTATTTAAAACAGCAAAGAAAAGGGAAGAAGAGCGATTCACGACAGGGTTTTCTGTTGACAGGTTGGAGAAAGCAGAAAAAAAATAACAGAGGTCATTCTTTCACAAGGAAAAGGCAATCGAGCCTTTGCGTATCATCGCAGTCCCAAAGAAATCATGGAGGAAATTATGCGTATCAATCACAAACCCCTGCTAAAAGCCATATTAGGGTCGCTTACTCTCATTATGGTTGCTGCTTTGCTGACAGCCTGCGGGGAAAAAACAAAACTGGTTAAAACCCGAACAGGTAACACGGAAGTGGTTACAGCGAAAAAAGGCAAAGAGGTTATCTACAAGCTGGTTTATCAGTATGAGAACAATCACATTGTCCGTGGCGAATACTGGAAAGCGCTAAAAAAAGAGGATAAAAAGAAAAATGCCAAACAGGCTGCCCCGAAAGGAAATATTTTTAGTGGAACCGCTATTGCAAAAAAATATGAAGCGATGCTCGCCAGGAAAACTGCCGTTGGGGATCAGGATATCCAGCTTGGAAAAAGCGAAAGCGGTTTTATTCTCAGTTTCGCGCAGAAGGTGCGTTACAACACTGCAGGAAAACCTGTATATGTGATCCGCCGCGGATATAGCGACATTCCCGTGATCGGGCGCTTTGAGATCAAAACCGACCTACGCTACCAGTACGATGGGGCTGGCCATCTCATCCGTATCGATGAAACCAATATGAATGTGGATACACTTTTATTGAATTTTGGTGTTGGCAACATCACAACCATCATCCGGGACGGCTTAGGACGCCCGATCAAGGTAGCCAAAGCCATAGGAAGTATTCCTCCTACAGGAGAATTGACATCCTATATGTATTTGGATAATACACCCTACCTTACAAAAACCATCTATGAGAAGGCCGGTTTGAATGGGTTGAGTATCCAGAAAACAGAGACAATCACAACCTGGTATGCAGCCAAAAAGGTACCATGGGAAGGAAAACCTAAATACAGCTTCTCCCTCGGAACCAATATTACTGGATTTCTCGTCTATGATGACATCAAACGAAAAAACAAACTGGACGGAAGTAAATTCGGCAAAATGAATATGGTGGACAAAGCCCTTTTTATCAAAAGCATCTATGATATGATCCAGATGGAAGCTCAGGGTCCCAAATGGCGCCTGGGTGATCTGCCGGATGTACCGCAGCCATTTTTGATCTATGGAGATTACGCCTGGTATAACTAAGCTTCACATAGAAAAGCCGGAGAGCCAAACCAAGAAAAGTAAGGCTCTCTGGTTTCATCCATGCCAGCAATGCCCCTCTACCAACAAATCATCTTTTACCCTACGCTGCTGAGCCTGCTTAGCGCCCTGGTTCTCATCGCGATCTTTTTTATCTCATTCAAAAAGATGCAGGATCACTTCTCTCTGCTTTGGATCGCTGGATGGTTTTTTTATGCACTGCGTTCTGTCTTTCTGCTTCTTGCCCTTTTCTACAGAGAAATGGATATACTACAATCAGCAGGATGCACCAGTATCGCCGCCAGTTCCTTTTTTTTACTTATGGCGCCACTGCATCTGCTTATACAGAAAAGAAATATTTTTCAGATAACCGCCATTGCTCTAGGCACTTTCTTTTTTTTATTAACAATTGCTTCCTTTATTTTTCCCGGCAGAGAGAGCAACTCTGTCGTGATGCTAATCTCAGGATTGATCTATATATTTATTTCCTGGAGTTTTCTTCAACTGCACCGCAGATATGTTTCGATAGGAATGGCTCTATCTGCTTTGGCCTTTTTCCTCTGGGGTTTGTTGCGTCTTTCGTATCTATTTTCTTTAACGGCGGATTGGATTATCCCTACCAAGCTGGTTTTGGTCACCTCCTTCTCAATTATGTCCGGTATTGGTATATTGCTCTTTCTCTATGAACGTTCTGAGAAAACAGGAGGCGATCTGCTCCTGCGTTATGCAGCTTTGTTTAATAACAACAAGGATGCCATGTTTCTGCTCTCTCCCCCTGGAAACTCTTATGGAAATATCATAGATGCCAACGAGGAAGCACTTCACTGGACAGGCCTCAGCCGTGTCGACATCATTGGAAAAAATATTTTTGACCTATTCCCCGCGGACAGAGAAAAAATCACCAAAGATCTGGATAGCGAGGGAAGTGTCTCCTGCTTGCTTGACATTTCTTCCGATAGAATTATTTTACAAACTCCCCAGAAAGCTGAAGTGCTAATCTATCCCATTAAGCAATCTCACCGGCACGATCTATTGATGATCATGCGCAATATCACACCGTTGGTTTTGGCCCGCAAATTGGCCCGGCAGACGGAAACAAAATTTCTACATATTTTTGACAATGCGCCTCTCGGCATTGGCATGGCCAGCACTGAGGGCATCCTGTTTCAGGCTAATCAAAAATTTGCTGCCATGCTGGGCTACACGCCAGACGAGCTCCTGGGTCGTTCGCTGCAATCGCTGACCTATTATGAGGATCTGGATATGAACAAGCTCATGATACAGGATCTTATCACCCAGAAAATCCAGGACTACACCATCGAAAAACGTTACCTGCGAAAAGACGGCAGCATCTTCTGGGCTCGTCTATTGCGGGGATAGCTCTCATTAAAAACCTTGCAATACAGTTGAATGGAAAAATAAATCTTTACACAGATCATGGCGCAGGCTGGTCAATCCAAATACCCAAAAAAATGGAGCGTAACCTTGACGTTGTGGCAGCGCAGGCCACACAGGATAGTGATAAAAAAATTCTTATCGTAGAAGATGAGATTATAACGGTGATGATTCTGCAAAAAATTCTCAGCGGGGCGGGCTATAACGTCCTCTCTGCAACGACAGGCGAGGAAGCGATCCAATTACTACAGATTATTCCGGGAATCAACATGGTTCTGATGGATATCCATTTGCGCGGAGAGCTCAATGGCATCGAAACAGCCAGACGTCTGAAAAGCAGAGTGCCTGGACTCATTCTTATCTATGTCACGGGAAATAGTGATCCAAAAACAAAACAGGAGGCGGAAGGCACCGGTCCGATATCCTATCTCCTCAAACCGGTCAACACCAATGAGCTGCTGAAAATCATTGAGAGCTCCGGTTTTTCAGAGCTCTAATCAGGATCCAAAGTGCTTCACGCGATCCATCGGCGAAACGATGTCGGTCACGCGAACGCCAAAATTTTCATCAATAACAACGACCTCCCCCTTGCCTATCAACTTGCCATTGACCAGCAGATCTACCGGTTCACCCGCAAGTTTATCCAGCTCAATAATGGAGCCTTCGCCAAGACTGAGAATATCCTTAATCATCATTTTAGCGCGTCCCAACTCCACTGTAAGTGTCATAGGGACATCCATCAGCAGGTCGATATTTCCCTGACCTGTGAAAGCGGGCACCTGGTTAAAACTTGGGAATTTTACCGGATTGATAGCTGCCGATCCCTGCATCGCGGTCTGCTGCGCGTGATGGCTGGGAGCCGCCTGCGCAGGTGCAGCACTGCTTTTGGTTTTTCCGAGAGCCAGGTTAGCCATATCCCGGCTCACAGAATAGTCCATTATCTGATAAAACTGAGAGTTGACAAGGTCGGAAATATTGATATTAAAGGTTATTTTGGTAAATTTTTCCCCTAGCAGAGCTGTTTCGCTGATGGCATTGATAACCTGCGCCTCCGGAGGACCAGTTTGCACCGATTTGCTGATTTTGTTGCCGAGCTGGGTGGCCATGCTGCTGACAAAGATATTCATCGGCTCCTGGAAGGTCTGGAGAAGCCCATCATCCATCTCAGCAGGCAAATTTGTCCCGTCTCCTCCCATCAATACCGAGGCGATGGCTATGACGTCGCGCTGGCGGAATATAAAATAGTTAGAACCGCGCAGATCCCCTGAAAAATCGATCTTAACCGATACAAAGGCCCCGCGAAAATCGCCGCTGAGTTCATTGAGATCCTTTACCTCGGCCTGAACAAAATTGACAGCAACATCGCGATTTTCCAGCATAGCACTTAGACTGGAACCTGCGGTTTGAAACGCAACGCCGAGCAGTTCACCGATGGCATCCTCCTCGGCTGGAGAAAGCGCCTTTTCGCTAATGTTTATATGCCTGGCAGAATCGCGCAGGTTGCTGGAGGTATCAGCGTCATCAGCTCCGGCCAACAACGCATCAATTTCGTCTTGAGAAAGCGAACTGTCGCCCATAGCAATGCTCCTTTTTAACTTAGCACAAATTCCCGGTAGTAAACTTCCTTAACCTGACCATTACGCAAAATGATATTGATTGAGGCTTTGATCTCTTCGGCCAGGTCAATCTTTTCTTCTACAGAATCAAGATCCTGATGACGCTTGCCAGAGAGCAGGATGTTGATAATATGGCGTATCTGCACTGTCCGTTCGATCAGCTCTGTCTGGAGTTTCATATCATCTTTCTGGTATCCAAGAGAAAGCTCCAATTTGATAAAATGGGGAGTCTCATCCTTGGTGCTAACCGCAAACTCCTTTAGGTCAAAATGGGCCAAAGGAGGCGGCGGCGGCGCAGTCAATATCTGCTGCTCGCGCGCATAGGAGGCCTCCACCATATATTTTGAGACCAGGTAGGCAATCCCTACCATTAAAAATAATCCAAGAATGGAAGCGGCAACATAAATTAAAATTTTGATAATCTTTGAGCCGCCAAGGCCGCCGCCGCTTTTTCCCGCAGCTTTGCCTTTCTCCCCATCATCGGACACTTCATCGCTCATATCCTGAATATCTTCGTCTGCCATATTCTTCCTACCTCGTTATCCTGATTCAAAGCGCCATTAACGATTTGGCACTGTCCACTCCTCATCCGGAATCGGATGATCCGGAAGATTTTCATGTTTTCGAGTTCCTTTATATAATTTTTTCAATATAACTATATCTACCCTGCGATTAAAGCTCCGCTTTTCCGGAGTATCATTGCTATAGATCGGTCTGGTTGCGCCAAAGGCAACCGCAGACAATTTTTTCTGATCCACATCCTCTGTCTCCGTTAAAAAACGCAGGATATTGATGGCTCGGGCGCCGGAAAGTTCCCAGTTTGTTTCATACCCTTCTCGTACGCCGGTTATCGGAATTGGCTGATTGTCCGTATGTCCTTCGATACGGATATATGCCGGAACTGGCCGGATTAATTTAGCGACCCTAACCAATACCTGGCGCAACTCCTGAGACACCACAGCGCTACCAGGGGCAAAATAAGCGTCATTCATCAAAGAGATCACGATGCCACGCTCATCCTCAATTACATTGATTTTCCTATGCTGAATTTCAGGTTGAAAAAGGCTAATGGCATCTTTCAAAGATTTTGCCAAAGAACTGCCAGCCTGAGAGGAGGGTAAATCCTGCAAATTCAAGCCCATTTCCATCAGCCTTCCCTTTGTCAATGTATTTCCACCTGATAAAATACCAAGACTTCCCTGAAATGATGTAACAGCCAATCGTAAAGCGCGCTGATCTACCTCACCTGCTGAAAGCATCATAACGAAAAATGTCAAAAGAAGGGTAACCATGTCCCCGTAAGTAAGCATATACTCCGGAGCGCCAGTACAAGCCGGGCATTTGTTCTTGGCCATTGACTACTCCTTATCTTTCACCCACTTCAGCTAATGCCTGCCGCTCAGCAGGTTTCAGGAAGGATGCAAGTTTTTCTTTCACGATACGGGGATTATCGCCGGATTGAATCGATAGCGTACCTTCAATCATGACTTTTTTCATAACTGATTCTTCGTTACCCCGCAACTCAAGCTTTTTTGCGATAGGTATGAAAAAAAGGTTAGCCCCCAAGGAACCATAAAATGTCGTTATCAAAGCAGCCGCCATACCAGGTCCAATGGCCGATTTATCCTCCAGGTTACCTAGCATCTGGATTAAACCAATCAGTGTTCCAACCATTCCAAACGCAGGAGTAATCGACCCCAAATCATCAAAAAATTTCTTGGCCACCGCGTGTCGCCCCTCCAATGCCTCTAATTCTGCCTCCATAATGACTCGAACCAATTCTGGATCAGTTCCATCGACTACCAGCTGCAATCCTTTTTTTAAAAACTGATCATCCAGCTCTTCAAGATCATCTTCCAAAGAGAGCAAACCCTCCCGGCGCGCTTTTTCTGAAAAGGATACCAGCATAACAATCGCCTCAGAAACATTATATTTCTGGGCTCGCAATGCTAATTTAAAAACTTTAGTGGAGCCCATAGCAGTTGAAAAATCATTGGCCGCCATTGAAGCAAAAAAACCACCGCCAAAAGTAATCAATACGGAAGGGATATCCCATAACGCCAGCGGAGACAATCCTGTAACGACCGCTCCAGATATGACCAAAAACATACCTGCAGACCAGCCAATTATTGTAGCTAAATCCATGGTTCCTCCTCGCTCTTGATAACGGCAGGCTTTTTATCCAAAATAAAAATGGATCGATTAAAATCTCTTATTTTTTCCACCACATCCTCGATACTCTCCTGAACAACATAGCGTTTATCGTCATCAAGCCTGAGAATCGTATTGTGAACTCTTTCCATGACTTCAATTTTATTGTGATTTATCCAGAACTCTTCGCCATTCATTCTGTGTACTTTAATCATACCTTACACATCCGTACAATTTCCAGGACATAGCAGCTCCACTGCCACCCACCTTAGTGTTTGTATCGTAATATTTTCTGAAAAGGATGATAAAATTTCAGATACGAAAGGAAAAATGGACCCAATTGCCACATTTCAACATCTCCCGAATTCCGGCATGCCTTGCATACACACCTAGATCAATAATTTTCCATAGAGGCTAAGCTTGGTAAGAACATAGGAGCAAATAGCGTCTATCCAGCAAACGGATAGACGCTATATATGAAGGAGGTTCGTTATACTGCGAAGTAAGTGTTTTTCGCACTTGGCGATGCCGCACAACGTGCGTATCGCTTCTGAACTATACAGTACAAAAGGAAGCGATGC
>DYNZ01000006.1:22631-85858 GCA_020720805.1 Leptospira biflexa
TGCCGCACAACGTGCGTATCGCTTCTGAACTATACAGTACAAAAGGAAGCGATGCCATGGAGAAAACCAATTTCTTTACGGTTTAGAAACCTAACGTTTGAGACTCAGCAGATCCTGTAGCATCTGATCTGAGGTTGTGATGGTTCGGGAGTTCGCCTGGAAACCTCTCTGGGTTACAATCATATCCGTGAATGAATCGGATAGATCAACATTGGACATCTCGAGCATACCCGCGTTAATCTTTCCACGGCCCTGAACACCGGCCGCTCCGATCTGTGCTTCCCCAGAGTTGTTGGAAACCTGAAAATTATTTTCACCAACCTTATTTAAACCTGCCGGGTTTGTGAATACAGCCATGGCAACCTGACCCAGCAACCTATTTTGACCATTTGAATAGATGCCTGTAATGCGTCCTGAATCATCGATTCGAAAGCTCTCCATATAACCCAGGGGAAATCCGTCCTGCTCGGACATCTTGGTGGTATTTTCCGACGAGTATTGTGTGATGGACTGGTCTACCCTGCCCACCTGTCCCAGGTTCAAACGAATAGTCCGGCGCGCAGGTTCATTAGGCATCTGAAAGCTCAGATTTACGTTGAGATCTCCGGAATTAATTCTATCAGGAGTTCCGTCATCGCCCGCCGATACCAGCCGTCCATCAGGACTAAACTCCAGGCGGATACGACCGTTGGAGTTGGCCTGGCTTTGACCGGACTGGCTATCCACATCCAGACGAATGTTCTGCGCATTGGCCATCTGCGCCTCTCCTACCCATGCGTTATTGCCCGTTTTCCAGAAACGCATACTCAACTCCTGCGGATTGCCGAGATCATCGTAAACGTTGATCCGGGCTACCCAGCCATCCTTGCGAACCTGATCCACTGTAGGATTCTGATTTAGGATCGGTGAGCGACTATTGAGGTTGCATAAAAATTGTACATTCTGTGTGCGCTTGGCCGGATCCTTGCCATAAATCGGCAAACGTAAATCCTCTACCTGCCCCGAAACTGTAACATCCATAGTGCCGTCATTCTGAGGCCGAGCCAAATATCCCTGAACCTTCATACCGTTGGCAGGGTTGACAAGCATACCATCCCGGTCGATATTGAAGGTTCCCGCTCTGGTAAAAAATTGTTTATCACCGTCCCTGAGAACAAAAAGTCCATCGCCGCTAATAGCCAGATCGGTCTCCTTCCCGGTTGTCTGAAGACTGCCCTGGGTAAAGATTTTATCAATAGAGGCGATGAGCATACCCAAACCAACCTGTTTGGGATTCACCCCCCCCTTGTTCTGCTGCGGCGCCGCCGCTCCAGATAACGTCTGGGAAAGAAGATCCTGAAAGGTCACCCTCTCCATCTTAAATCCATAGGTATTGACATTGGAAATATTATTTCCAATGACGTCCATTCTGGTCTGGTGATTTTTTAGCCCCGAAACACCGGAGTAAAGTGACCGCATCATACGCTAGCCGCTCCTTTTTATCCTTTTTGGTATGAGAAAAAAAAACAGAAAATTGTTTTATCCTGAGAAACGAACCTATTTGCCCTTGGATGGATCAAAAACGCGCTTGATATCATCCATTTTAATCTTCCCCTGCTCCGTTGTGAGAACTGTACCCTGCTCTCCTGTCGCGATCTCCAGAACCCTGCCCTTTATCATTCTCCCGGTTTTTTCTTCCCTGCCTTCAATATGACGGCCAAGAAGATTCAAACTGGAGAGCGAAAGCTGACTTTTATTGAGACGCTCAAGGTTTTTATTCACCTCTGTCATCTGCTCCAGGGAGGAAAACTGAGCCATCTGAGCGATAAATTCCTTATCCTCCACCGGCTTTAACGGATCCTGGTGAGTTAATTGAGTAATGAGCAGTTTAATAAATTGATCCTTACCCATATCCTTGCCGCGCTTATCAAAAACTTTTATACCCAATCTTTCCATCTGCTCTGTTCTTTTCGCCTGACTGGGAAGTTGCTTTGACAGTGGGTCTCCTGCTACTGGTAATGGCATCGCTCATTGCTCCTTATTTATTATCCGCGCACATCAATAAGTCTATTTGTGTCAGAAAGAGAACTACTCATTGCTTCGGAAGGCTTGGAATTGTTGTTGAGTGAAAAATTAGTACTTTTACGGCTCTCCAGCTCATCCTGGTACTCCTGGTAATCCTTAAAATTTCCTGACTGCTGATCCCGGTTCATGATATCAAAATTTTCGATGGAGATACCTGCGTCGTGCAGCTCCTTTTTCAGTTGGGATAGATGCTGTTGCAACAGCTCTTTCACAGCCTCGCTTTCCACCAGAAAACGGCCATTCATGATGCCATTGTCATACTGGATCTGAAAACTTAACCGTCCCAGCCATTCCGGTTTGAGGGTCGCTGAAAAATTAAATTTCTGATCGGACAGACGGGTTGCATTTGTCTTCTGAACAATTTGATCAATTATGGAGCGAATATCTACCTGGGATTGATTTTTTTCCAAAGCCCGCATCCAGCTACTTTGTCCAGAAACCGCCTCTTTCGCAGAATAGACTCCATCCAGCCGTGTCATTCTGGTTGCCGCATGTGGATCACTTCCCTGACGCAAACCGCTGCTGTTCTGATCCGAAACCATGCTGCCCTGGGCTTCCGGTTGCAAATTTTTTACCTGAGAGATTGCCTGCTTATCCTGGGCAAAAGAGCCGCTTCTTTGCAGATCTTCCCGCACAGGTTGTGCAACTTTTTTTTGAGCCATAAAGTCGCCAAATTGTCCAGCTTGGGCGGCAACCGCGCTCGCCTGACCAGTTGTCTGCTTTAACGTAAAAAACGATTGAGATCCGGCAGAAGCAGATTTTAAGCGGACAGCCAGATTGGCAGGTTTATCCAGAATTGTCTGGATTTTCTGCAATAGCCCATCTGGCAAATCCGAAATGGAGGTTTGGCTCCCCGGACTGGATGGCTTAATAAAATTTGATGTGATTTCTCTTTTTTGAGCCAGGGCATTGCGCAGCGTTTCTAACTTCTCCTGTAGCGAGTCGGAGAGGGGCTTTTCTGCGGAGTCCAGCTTTTGCAGAAAATCCTTTACTTTTTGCAAAAGCAGCGACTTCTCACCAGAGAAATCTCCTTGCCCATCCTGCGGTAACTGAATTTGGGAGAGAAATCGGTCGATGGTATCCATCAAATTTGTGGCATCCGATAGCTCTGCGGTTGGATTTTCCCAATCCAGCCCGGCTGTGTCTGCCTCGCGAACGGGTTGATCCTGATGCGGCAGTGGCTGGGCAGCGCCAGACTCCTCTGAATGCCGTAAGGCACCCTCCTCTGGTTGGGAAAACCTAGCTTCATCCAGACGGAAATCCGGTGATTTAGCCATGTCATGAAAATCCTGAAAATTCTGTACAGGAGGCGATTGCGGTTCGATATTCTGCTGCAATTGCAGTAAGAAATCTCCAGAATGCGACCCTCGGCCATTCGGAAGGATAGCGATTGGATCAAATTTTTCCCGGATGAAACCTGTTTTTTGAAATAAAGATGCATCAATCATCGCTAGTTACACAAAAGAGACCTCAAATTAGATGAATACCAATAAGCATCGATGCTTCGATAAACTCAGCACAAGATTTGACCGGTTAGGCAATGCCATAACCGCGTCCTTATCGACCTTGGTATAAACGGTTGCAGGATACCCTGACAGCATGGCGTTGCCTTGCATCGGGTAATGCCAGGTCGTGGTAGTACCAACGTCCTTTTGGCACAAAGTCCATTGCAAACAGTATATCTCTGTTATTATCGATGATTTTTGAAAAAAGATAAGACTATTTTCTTGTTAGAAAAAAGCGTTAGGAGGGTTCGGGCACATATTCTGCCATTTTCTTCATAATCGTACCTGCGCGCTCTGGATTCTCCTGCTGGATCAGATAGATAAGATAACTGGTAATGGACTGCTTGCCCTCATCTGCCGCCACATAATCCATCCGACGCAAAACATCAATGATAAGAAGATCGTTCCAGCTATTCATAATTTTTACCGCTCCTTCCGGAGGCATATTTCCGATCTTACCGGCCAGGTCGCTGATGTTTTTCTGATATGATGCGTATTGCTGTTTGTCGCTTTCAAACTTTTTTCGCTCTAAAACCAGACCCTTCTCAAGCTCGCCCAACTTTTCTTCCTTGCTTTTTAAGGTTTTATCGAGTTCCTTCAATTTGATCTGCTCCAGAGAAAAGGTCTCCTGATCTTTAGACAGCTTCTCCTGCGCCTTGCGCAGCTCTTCCCATTTCAACAAAGATGGCTCATCATCTTTAGCGTCAATCGATCTCTGTACCGTGGTAGGCATATACTTCTCTCTCTGCTCTTGTAGGTCGATCAATCCGATATAATCAAGCCAGAGAAAACCAGCACTGATTAGAAATATTATTACAATAAGAAGATACAATACTCGAATCTTAATCGATCTCATTTTCCTGCCTCCTGCTGGCAAACCTATCCAAGAAAAAAAAATTACCGCTTCGTGTCAAAAAGGCTGCCCTTCTCCTCAAGACTCTCCCTATTGACAGTTTTCCCCTGTAAAAATTTTTGAATCAAAGGAAGCAACTCGCTTCCGCGTCCATTATCCTGCATACCTGGCACATTGAGTTTCTGCATCTGCTGCAAAAGACTCTGCTGAAAGGTATCCCGATTTTGTTCATAGAAATAGTTCTCTTTATCAGACTGGCCTAACACTGATTGCAAATCTGGACCGGCCTGCTCCTGGGGCTGCGTTATTGGGGCTCTGTTTTTGCCCTGTGATGCCGTGGTTGTACTGTTTTCAGCGACCCCGGTCAAAGCATCCGAGACCTGGCGCAGCTCATCCAAGCGGTTAAAGATCTTGCCTATGCGCTGCTGGATCTCTTCCATGCGGCCAAATGCGGCTGATTTCACCACGGAGGTGCTCTCCTGAATCCTCATGCGAAGATTTTTTAAGTGAACTGCATCCATACCTTACTCCTCTACCTCTATCCTAAAAACCTTCCTGGCTCTGGCGCCACTGGCCGAGATTCTGATTCAGATCATCATTCTCCTTGGCCTCTTCGCGGCGCGCATCCAGGTTGTATTGCGCCAGAGCCCGATCTTTCAACTTCTCCAGGCTCTTACGTTCGCGCCCTTTTTCCAATAAACGCTGTCGCTGCTGCTGGATGCGCTGATCCATTTGCGCCAGTCGACCTGCGATATGGCTCTCTTCCCGCTGGCTCAGGTACTGCAGACGGTATAAATCCTGCTGCAGCTGCAAAGTCGCCAACGCTCCTGTTAACGACTCTTCGACAAGCTGCTGCTGCGCCAGCAGATGATCCAAATTGTGCCGGATGCGGGCGCGCTCGGCAAGCAACTGTCCCAGTCGGTTGATCTCCTGCTTCTCTTCCAATCGCCGGAGATGCAAAATTTTTTCCATGCTGAATTGAAACGCCCTCATCTAAACCCCACTAGAGTCCAAGTCCCCGCAAGGAGAGAGCAGCCCCCTCCGCGCTCTCCTCTTCTACCCGGAAAAGATCCAGGAGAGACTGCCGAATCTGGGCAGCACTCATGGACTCCTCAACCTCCTGCCGTAAAAATGATTGGATGGAGTCAATATATTCCAAAGCCTCATCAAGCCGATGGCTGCTGCCGCGCTGGTAGGCGCCCATCAGTACCAAATCCTCGTTCTCCCGGTATTCCGCCAGCAGACTCCGCAACCTGCCAGCCGCCTTTTTTTGCTCGCTATCTACGACGTCGTTCATACAGCGGCTGATGGAAGCCAGCACATCCACGGAAGGGTAGTGATTTTTCTCGGCAAGCGCGCGCGAAAGTACAATATGACCATCCAGAATCCCCCGGGCTGCGTCTGCAATAGGCTCATTCATGTCATCAGCGTCGACCAGCACTGTATAAAATCCGGTGATCGATCCAGTGCGCGCATTACCAGCCCTCTCCAGCAGCTTGGGCATCAGAGAAAAAACAGAGGAGGTAAAGCCGCGGGTAGCAGATGCCTCGCCGGCAGATTGGCCAATCTCCCGCTGCCCCTGGGCAAATCGGGTGACGGAATCCATCAGAAGGTTCACATGCAGCCCCTGATCGCGAAAATATTCAGCGATGGTTGTCGCCACAAAGGCTCCACGCACCCGAACCATGGCTGGCTGGTTACCGGTCGCTACGACAACGACGCTGCGCTTTAGGCCTTCGCTACCGAGCTCTTTATAAATAAATTCATTTAATTCACGGCCGCGCTCGCCGATCAGTGCAATCACGTTGATATCGGCGTCCGTATACCTGGCAATCATACCCAACAGAGTGGATTTCCCTACTCCGGATCCAGAAAATATACCAATGCGCTGTCCCCGGCCAACACTGAGCAGCCCATCTATGGAACGAATCCCTGTACTGAGCTGTTCCCGTATCGGTTTTCTATCCAGAGGGTTAAGGACAGGCCGTTCAACAGGGTACTCCGTATCTGAAAAAATCTGCCCCTTACCGTCAATGGGGTTGCCGATTCCATCCAAAACGCGGCCAAGCATAGCCTCTCCCACTGTGACGTGCAAAGGCTGTCCCGTTGTACTGACCATAGCGCCGGGTGTGATTCCTGTGATTTCACCATAGGGCATCAAGATGACTTTTTCATCCCGAAAACCGACAGCTTCACAATACAAATACTGTTTGTCATTTAGGCGGATACGGCAAACATCGCCAATCCCCACGTCTGGCCCCAGGGACTCTATCGTGAGGCCGGTAACACGGTACACCTTACCGGTAAAACGGACGGTCTTAACCCTATCGACTACCCGTTTGTACTTGCCCAGCACATCGATATTCTCAAATTTTTTTGTTTCAATCATGCCAGATGCCTGCGCCTACCCTGCTCTCGAAGGAACCTTCCAATTTTGCGATATTATGTCGCATTACGGGATATTTCTCAACCTTTTTTTCTTGCAAAGCATGATTTTCTTGCGAAAATGGTCTCCCCAAAAGGGAGAAAAGCTGACCATTTCAAAAAAATCTCTTCCCATAACCTAAATCGACAAAACCCCAAAAAAGCTGAATCAAAAAAAACGTAACTCTTGACAGATGCCCTCTGACAAGGGTGCTGGGTCTCCTGATAGGATTGATTGCGATATATGTACTTTGCGCTGCAAGGGGTATTTCTATGAAACAAAGTTCTATACGTCGGTGTATTCCCTGTGTCATGGTTCGCTATCTCCTACTTTCTTTGATGGCCATGGGAGTTTTGCTCTCCTGCTCCCCTGATAAAGCGGAAAAAGATGCTTTGGACTCCGCTAGATTGACCAGAGAGGAATCGGATGACTCCCAATCCCGCTGGAGATTCCGGGAGATCAAAACGGAGCAACTGCATGCCATGATGCAAGCAAAGGAGCCCTTTCTCCTCGTAGACTCGCTGCCTCCCATTTTTTTTCAGGTTGACCACCTTCCAGGAGCTGTCAACATTCCCATCAACAAGCTATCAGCGGCGACATTGCCTGTAGACAAAGGTAAAAAAATTGTTTTTTACGGATTATTTAACGAAAGTTATTTTCCAAAAATCAACGCCGAAAACGCCATAGACCTTGGCCACACCGAAGTCTTTGTCTATGAACAGGGTATTCGCGAATGGAAAAAAAGGCTGTTACCCCTGGAAAAGGGCACCCTCTCCCTTCCCAACCGGACAAATTTTAATGTAATCACCCCCGCCGAGCTGGTCTCTTCAAGAAGCAACTTTACGGTAATCGACATTCTGGGCCTGGAATCAAAACTGGGAAAAATCAATGGAGCCATCACGGTGGAAATGATCCATTTCCTCACAGACTATACAAAAATTCCACGCAATAAAAAGGTGGTTCTCTACTCGCTTAAGGCGCGCATCGAGCGACTGGCCATCCTCTTTCTGATCTCCAAGGGCTACCGGGCTGAAAACCTTCACTACCTCAAAGGGGGATTGATGTACTGGATAAAATCCGGCTATCCCGTAGATAACACAAAAGGGACAAAACCGTGATATGTTGGACTCAAGGCAATTTTTCGATAAAAGCAAAGCGCTATTTAACCGTATATCCCATATCTACGGCTATCCCTATGCTGTTACGATTACAACCAGCCTGGGAGGACTCTTATCCGCGATTCAGATTGCACTCTTTGTTATTGCGATTGTAGATCTATCCGAATTTGAAACAGGCATTCAACTGCTCACGATTTTTTTAAGTGGCACCCTCATTGTGTATATGGGCGGTCTTTACCTCCATTTTACCATCTTACAAAAAAAAGGTATCGTTCCCTTCAGCAAAACCTTTCAGACTGTTCAAAATTATATTGCCGGAAGCTCGCTGGCAAAACCTGTGGAGTCCAAAGAGGCATACAGGGAGATTGTCTGCAGCCTGAGAAATATGCCCAAAGCAAGCATGATTCCGGCCTTTATCTACCCATCTCTGGTTTTATTTCTGCTGGTCATGTATGAACTTCATTTCGGTAAAGCGGAAAACGCCGGTGTGCTGTTTGTCGCGGTACTCTCCTCTATCTTCTCCTATATGCTGATCGTCTATATCATTACCGAAATTCTGATCAATCAATTGATTCTCGAAATTCAAAAAAACTACCAGCCGGATCAGCCAGAAAAAAAATTTCGTCTGCAAATCCGTTATTGGGCGCTGCTGCTATTTGTACTTATTAGCGCCGGTCAACTCATGTATATGACTGTTTTCGGGGTCGGCAAATCTGCCAATCTCGCTCAGATTCTCTTCGTATTTTTAACTTTCATTATCATCTATTCTCTTTTTTCAGTCTATATCTTCAAGCTCAACATCCGTCAGAAACTAAAATCGCTGGTCTATGTTTTTACTCTGATTTTTCTGGTGTTAAACGTTTATATATATATCAACTCCTATACCATCGTAAGCCGATCCACCATGATTGGAGACACCATCTCAAAGAAAAATGAGTACGCCGGACGCATTCATGAGGCAATCCGGGCGATCAGCGATACCTTTAAAGAGATCGACGAAACTGGAGATATCTCCATTCTTGATAATCTTACCACCCATTACGATGTTTTCCAGATTAACTATAGCAGGTTGCAACAACTGCCGCCCGATCAAGATTCTCAAGACATAGAAAAATTAGGCACTGCCTTTAAGGCCTTCTTTCAAACTGGACGCGAACTGAGCATCGCAGTCGCGAACCAGGACTGGCAAAGATCCGCTCTATTTCTAAAAGATTTTGCCGAGGGAAAAAAAGCAGTCCTATCGCTTATCGAAGCTATTGTTCAGTTTAATCAGAAAACCCTGAAAAACTCAATTCAAAAAATTAACTATCACGCTGTCAACATGCGCACTATGTCCCTGATTATCACGGTTCTATCCATCGGTTTTGTGCTGCTTGTTTCCGTGATGATTATCATCTCGATTATTGCGCCACTGGATAAAATTTTACATGGGTCAAAGGCAATTGCCAGACGCGACTTCTCGGTTGTGCTGCCGGTAGATGGATCAGACGAGCTAACAGTCGTTGCCACAGCATTTAACGATATGACATCTGAAATCAAAGAGTACACCAACCATCTGGAGCTGATGGTTGAAGAACGAACCATCCAGCTGAAAGATGCATTAGATGCCCTCTGGAGCGAAATGGAGCTTGCCAAGCGAATCCAGACTGCCCTGCTGCCAGAAAAGCCAATCCTTCCAGGTTATGAGATCAGCGCGATGATACTGCCAGCACGAGAGGTGGCCGGGGATTACTATGATCTAATCCATACCGTGGAAAAAGATTGGTTTATCATCGGCGATGTAGCGGGACATGGAATCTCCGCTGGTCTCATTATGATGATGGCGCAGACAACTTTCCAGACTCTGGTTCATGAGCATCCGGACGCCTCTCCAGACAAAATATTGACATCGATGAACCGAACCCTATTTCGCAACCTGCAACTTCTGCATGAACAGAGCTTTATGACAGCCTGCGTAATCGTCAAGGATAAAAACCATCGCTTCCTTTTCTCCGGACAGCATCTCGAAATCATGATCTACCGCAAGGAGCGACATCGTGTTGAGATAATTGAAACCCAGGGAATCTGGCTTGGTATCATAGAATCGATATCCGAATATCTCAGGATCGGGGAGTTTTATCTGGATAGCGGCGATCTTTTTCTCCTCTACTCCGATGGCATCATCGAAGGAATGAAAAAATCAGGAGCACCCTTTCGTCAGGAGGATCTACATGAATGCCTGCTCCGTCTATCTTCGCAATCGACGGAAGAGATTCGGAAGGGCATCCTCGCAGAGATAGATCCTAAATTGCACGAAGATGATGTCACCCTGATGGTCGTAAAAAGGACGGATTAGTCATCCCCCTTTGCGCTTTTAATATTTTTGTGCAATAATTTGCGGATTCCAGGTACGGGTAGTACCGCTCTTTTGGAAATGCATTGACTTTTCCACAAAGTAGAGCGCGGCCCGATCCTCTGGATCGTAGCGCAGAATGCTTTGAAAACTGAGAATAGCCTTGTCAAATTCATGCCTGTAGTACTGGTGCACACCCTCCTCAAAAAAACCTTTGTTGGCTTTGCGAACTGCGGCGGACTTGAAATCAAGGTGATTAAAAATTTCAAAAACGCTTGTTGTGCGCTCTTTTCCTTTTACAGCAACAGCGCCGAGACTGCGGAACAGATATTTCTCTCTAAATTTCACCTGAGACAAAATGGCCTGGCTGGCGATAAGCTGAACTCCAAAAATCTTAGTTAACCCTTCCAGGCGGCTTGCCAAATTCACCGCGTCGGATATCACCGTCCCCTGCATCCTCTCTGCCTCGCCAATGGTTCCGAACATCAGCTTACCGATATGAATCCCTATACCGATCTCTATCGGTCTAAAGCCGGAGTGGCTGCGGTGTTTATTATAAACAAAAATCTCCTTCTGCATGGCAATACCGGCCTGAAGCGCGTCGTCTGCCCCGTTTGGAAAAAGAGCCATAATTGCGTCGCCCATATAGTTATCCACATAGCCATTATGCTTGCGGATAATTGGACCCATCCGGCTAAGGTAGGAATTGATAAAATTAAAATTTTCCTGGGGAGACATCGATTCCGAATAACTGGTAAAATCCCGAATATCAGCAAATAGGATGGCCATCTCTTTTTCAATCTGCTCGCCAAGAGTAACCTCTCGAATGTCATTTTTACTCAAAAATGTAAGCATCTGCTGTAGTACAAATTTAGCCATAGCTTGATTGATAGTAATAAACTCTTCCGTCATCCGATGATGAGCGGCATCCTTTTCTTTTTGCAAATCAAGAATATGACGAATCGCTTTCGTAGAGATATAAAAAACCATGCCGATGGCGATCAAGCAGATAAGCAGTGCCACGCCAAGCGCATAAAAAATGCGATATCGGCTCGCCTCCTTGATCGCATCCTGTCCATTTTTTTTGGCCTCTAATTTTTTTCCTATCTCCGTTAAAAAATGGCGAAGGTTTTCCATAAGCGGAATGGTTCTGCTGGTAAAAATTTCAAGAGCCTTCTCTTTATCAGCCATTTTCATCTTTTCAATTTCTATTGCGCTCTGATGCAAAGCCAGATGCGGCAATTCAACTTGACTGACCAATGTATATAGATCGGGATGAAGCTCCAAAAAGCTATTGCGGGGCGTGCTATAAAGATATTTACCCAATTTACATTTCAGACCGCTGGTTTCGATAGCCAGCTTCTCCTTATGCGGGTCATTTACAAATTCAAATAATTGGATAGACCATAGCATGTGCGCTGTTTTGATATCCAGAAAGTAGTGAAGAGAGCTATTGAGCTCCTGGCTGGCATAATCCGCTTTATGGATCTCCTGAATCGATTCATACATAATCACAGCGGCAAGCAGAGACGCTACCATAGCCAAACCAATCGTGGTCAACAATTTAGCCCGGATACTGAGTCTCGAATGAATGAATGCCATGGTAAGCTCCTCTGGATATCAGCATTGTACATCTCTGATAGAGGGCTACATTGATTTTTTTTTAGAAAAAATTCAAAAAAAATGACAAATTTCTGCTTTTTTTTCAAAAAAACCTCCAATACCGGGCTAATCTCCTTTTTGGCTTGCTTATTGAACCGTTTAGAATAAAACAAGAGGATAACGATTCGATTATACCAATAAGCATCGAATTTGACCGGTTAGGCAACGCCATAACCGCGTCCTTATCGACCTTGGCATAAACGGTTGCTGGACAAAGTCCATCGCAAACAGTATAGGATACGGTCTGGATTTGAGTAGGGAGAACTCTGGTTTTATGGATGTGAAGACAACGAACACAAAAAACACCTCTTTCCATATGAAACGAACTTTTCGCAATAAAATTGTGCTGCCAATCGCCGCCACATTCCTATTCAGTTTTCTTGCCGCTTATGTGGCCATCTCAAAACTTAGCTTTGACGAGATCCTGCGCACAGCGGAAAAATCCCTCCTCAATCAGGTTAGCAAAATCACATCCGAGATCAGCAAGCTCAGCGAAAGGGCGTTGCTGCTTACCCTGCCGATCTCCCAGATTACGGAGATTGAAAGGGCTTACTTGATTCCAGACGAGACTCGGGGTCGTAATGCCCTGCGTGCAGCGCTGATACCCCATTTTCAGGTTCTCCAAAAGCACTCCAATCTATCCCATCTGCGCCTCCATTTTCACAAACCTCCTGCCCGCAGCTTTCTTCGCACCTGGATTGCCCCTGGCAACCCCGCGGAAGGGGGGGGATGATCTTTCCTCATTCCGTAGTACCCTGCTCTCTGTTTACCAAAACAGACAACCCCTGACAACGGTAGAGATTGGTTATAATGGTATGTTCTTCCGAGGGATAATGCCCATCATTAAAGAAAACCGTTACCTTGGTTCTATGGAGATGTATTTTAAACCATCCGATCTTTTTTCGTTCGTTGAACAAGGCAGCCAACTCTCCATTTTTATTACAAAAGAGTTTTCTGGCATTATCGATTCCGCTCGCTTTGCCAAGGACAATCTCCAAAAGCGCGGCTCCTATCTGCTTTTGGCAGGTACAGTAACCACTGCACCTGAATATCTCCAGGAAAAGCTGCTCGATAACGGCAGAGAAAAGATCTCCATACATAGAGAGGGGCATTATCTGGTAGCGACATTTCCCATTAAAAACCACAAAAAAGAGACGGTCGCAATTTTCGCTCTATCCAAAAATATCGAATCCTCTCTGGCAGAAATCCGCAAGACAGAATGGACCTTGGCCGCGCTATTCCTGGTTTCGCTGGGTCTGGTTTTTGCCGTGATTTTTTTTGTCGTGCGCGTGGCATCAGGCCCTCTGCTCACGGCAAAAACAACTATACAGGAGATGGCCAAGGGAGAGGGAGATCTCCGCAAAAGACTGTAGGTCTCCTCCTCGGATGAGTTCGGCAAATTGGCCTACTGGTTAAATGCCTTTATCGAGGTTCTATCTGGAATCATCACGCAGATCAAGGAGTCCAGCCAACAGAGTTCTCATATCTCCAAACAGCTTGAGGCTCTTGCCGAAAAAGTTACCCAATCCTCACAAAACCAGGCCTCCTCATCCGAGGAGTCATCGGCCTCCATTGAAGAGATCACCTCCTCGATCGAAGAGGTATTGAACTCTTTATCCATGCAGACTCAAAATGCCCAGGGGAATAAAGAGGATGTGATGCATTTAAACGAAATGGGCAATGCCATCAATACAGCCATGAAGGAGCTACTGGCGCTGGTTCAGGACTCGTCGCAGCGGGCATCAGTGGGAGGCGAGACAGTCATCGCGGTAACCCACACTCTATGGATGAGATGAAAAACCACGCCAGCCAGATTAGCCAGTTTGTGAACAGTATAACCGATATCTCCGATCAGACCAACCTGCTCGCCCTGAATGCTGCCATTGAAGCTGCCCGCGCCGGCGACAGCGGCAAAGGCTTTGCCGTGGTTACTGATGAAATCGGCAAACTTTCTGAAAAAACAGTTTTATCGGTGAAGGAGATTACCAAGCTTATAGAAAAAACCACTGATTCTGTCCAGGAAGCGTTTACCCGCTCCGAGACCGCCGCCACGGAGATGATATCGATTATTACCTCCGTCGATAAAATGAAAACATTTATTGCAAACGTGGTCACATCTGTGGAAGAACAGACAAGAATGGCAAATTTGATTAGAGAGAGAGCCGCAAACGTTACACGCATGGCTGCCGACATTGAGCGCAGCATTCGCGAGCAAAAGCTCAGCATCGAAGAGGTCAACAGCGTTATGTCAGGACTGGCAACTGAGGCTCAAGATATTTCTCAGCAATCAGAACATATTCGCTCTATGATCGATCGCCTCAATGAGGTCAGCGCCAGCCTCCATTCTCTGGTAGGAAAGTTTCTCACCTAAACATCAATTTTTCAATCTCTTGTCGAGCCAATGCGTCAGGGCGAAGCCCCCCAGACCGACTGCTACAATGACAGCAACAACTAGCCCTGCTGGAATTGCCAGCGCGTCAGCAAAGGTATATCGACCGTAATCTCCGGATTTGTAAAATGGTTCAATCCAAGGAAAGATATAGGTAAAAATAAGAACCCCGATAAAAAAGCCGCCAACAAAGGCAAGCCCGTCCAATTTTCCCGTAGCGCAGGCCACGGCAGAAGTGGTAGCACACTGGTTGGAGATCACCCAGCCTAAGCCCATAAAAATTCCGCCGACGATATGGGAGCCAATATAGGTTTTATTGATCCAAACTTTATCCATATCCACAAAACCTATCTGGGCAAGGAGATACAGTCCAACAAGGGCTACCAGAACAGCGGAAAACATAAAACGAAATATGGCAAAATCATATCCATACCATTGACCAGCGAGACGGCGCGATGAGGCAAAGCCAACCCGCTCAAGCAAAAACCCAAAACTAAAACCAAGCAGGATAGCCATTAGAGCGTTAGCCGCATCTGGCCACATATAAATTTTTGCAAATGGAGCCATCACAGCCACTCCTTTCTAAAAAAGAACGCCAGCGCGTAGACTGTCATGAATACCATAGCCATAAAAATCCAGCTACCTACCGACATCGTCGCTGTACCGCACAAAATCTGACCAGCCGTACATCCCCGTCCTATTCGTGTTCCGATCGCATAAACAACGCCGCCAAGAATAGCCAGGGCAATTCTGCGGCGATTTGTCGTGTTTGGTCCTTTTATAATTTCCACAAAAAATCGTTTACTGAAATATCCGCTGACAAATCCGCCAAGTACAACACCGATAAGCATAAAAACAAGATAATCGTCCAGAATAAACGACCCATCCCCAAAAAAATTTTCTAAATAGCCATTTTGCTGACCGGCAAGGCGGCCATCTTTTAATCCTGCTTCCGAAAAAACAGACGCGACAGAATCAGCAAAAAAAAGAGAGAGACGCGTATAAGCTCCGGAACCGCCAATCCCCCTCCCCGCAAAAACAAAAGAAGCCAGCAAAACCAATCCTAGCAGCGAGCCAGCAATGTACGGATTCCAATAAGGCCTGGCATCCTTCGCGTTCGTATATCTCGACATATCAATTTGTTTCATGATCACCTCGTTTCAGCGACAAATTAAAAAAAAACGCCTATTTCAGATTACGAATTATCGGCCAGACGGTCAAGATAAATATAATGTTAATAAACATTTATTTATAAAATGCAATATTTTTTGTAAAAATATTTTCGCTTTTCATTAATTCTTAAAAACCGAAAGTAGTCTCATCCGGAAACTTACATAAAAACAGGAACCATGACACCTATACTGTTTGCAATGGACTTTGTGCCAAAAGGAGGTTGGCATACTATAAAGAAAGTGCTTTTCGCACTTTCTGGTGCTTCGACCTTGCTCAGCACTAGCTTCGTTATCCTTGCTGCCGAATTTTCATTGAAATTTGGCATGTCCCCGCAAAACCTTTCCAAGGCTTTTGCGGGGACAGACATGGTTTCCCGGGGCGATGCCGCGCAGCGTGCGTATCGCTTCCGAATTATAAAATACAAAAAGGAAGCGATGCTGCGTATCGCTTCCGAATTATAAAATACAAAAAGGAAGCGATGCCATGGGGAAAACCAATTTCTTTTCGGTATAATACCACGACCTGGCATTACCCGACGCAAGGCAACGCCATGCAGTCAGGGTATCCTGCAACTGTCAATGCGATGTGCACGGATGCACGAGTGTCGCGGGTGACAGGAAGTCACAGGAGCGACCGACGTCCACGGATGGAAAAGAGCTGACACTAGGTCGATAAGAACGCGGTTATGGCATTGCCCAACCGGTCACTTGTGCTGAGTTTATCGAAGCATCGATGCTTATTGGTATATCTTCCCGAAAAGAGACAGCTCTTCCCCAAAGCTGCACCTTCATTTGGATTTTTTCAATTAAACTAAGATTCCAAATCGATGCCTACAGAAAACTGAATTCTTTTGAATAGAACTACCCACGCCGATTTTTCTTCGTTTACAAATTTGAGAACAGCAGACAAATCGTCCTAGGCGACAACATCAAGAAAGCTATACCAGGGTAAAGACAGATATGAACCAGGCAATTGAATGGAATGAAAAATATGAGACCAATATTGAGACAATAGACCAGCAGCACAAAAACCTGTTTCGAATCATCAACAACCTTTTTGACGCCGTCCGCAACCATAAAAACCGGTCTGAATTAACACCAATAGCCAGAGAGTTGCTTGAGTACACAGAATACCACTTTTCCTACGAAGAGAAGCACTTTCACCTTTTTTCTTTCAGCAAAACCGCTGAGCACGAGGTGGACCACCGGCTCTTTACTCAAAAGGTCAAAGAGTTCAGCGATGAGATCGCCCAGGATAAACTCTCCTCCGCAATGCCGATGCTGGATTTTCTCATCAACTGGCTTGTTGACCATATAATACTCAAGGATAAACGGTATGTTCCGCTATTCTTGCAGAAAAAGCAGGAAATTGAAGCGAAGTAGCCCGGCGAATTGGCTAATATGTCTGCCACGAAAGCAAAAGAAATCCTTTTCAGGATTTTCATCCTTACTTTTTCATCCCTTTTATTCGCAACAGCGCTCCAGGCTCAATCGGAGTGGGACAATCCAAAAACAGAGGGGAAAACTCTTTCCGCTCAACAGCGCTTAAACCTTCAGCAAAAGTTCCAGAGCTCCTACTTTTTCTCCCGCCAAGAGTTTTTCGGCCATGAACGCCACAAAAAAATTCCTATCCGCATCTGGCCTTTTTGGGAGAAGGAAGACCATGCCGGCTACTACAGCCATACAATTTTCTGGCCCCTTTACCAGTTCGAACAAAACAGGGCGTTACTGAACGAGGGATTGCCCAATGCCAAGTGGCAAATCCTGCTGCTCTGGAGCGGGAAACAGACGCCATTCTGGCGCTCCCTCAATCTCTTCCCGTTTTATTATTTCTGGAAGGAAAGTGCCCTTAGCGGAACTCAGTCACACGATCTCTTGCAAACAGAACAGCTATTGCTTCTCCCTTTTTATTACCAAAAAGAGAGGTTCAAATCCGCTCCCCAGGAGTTATACTGCGACGAAAGTGCTTCCAGCACCTTGCAAAGCAGATCTGATCTCCAAGGACAAAACCAAAATGCCGAATTTTTGCCATACCGACTACAAGATGTAGGAGGTGCAGCATTTGCCATGGATGGCAAAAATGCTGCCTTGTCAAAACCGGCTCGACCCACTCCGTGTAAATCGGGCAACGAATCTCCTTTTGGTACAAGCCAGCGCAGCCGAATCAGTCACTACTGGAATGTACTTTTCCTGGTTGAACGCGAGCGGGATTTCACGAATCATTCGTACAGCACCACTTTACTCTATCATCTGGTGCACTGGTCCTCGCATCCTCTGGGTCAAACCCATTACGCGCTCCCTTTTTACTATTACCAGCGCCAGCAATTATCTCAGGACGCAGGCCAACGCTTCCTCTGGATTCTGCCATGGATAACCTATACCAACAGCTTTGACCAAAAACCCAACCATTCATGGGAATCCAACCATTTCAACCTGATGTTTCTCTACCAATTTTCCCACAGGCGGGAAAAAGATACGACGACAGCGAAAAAGCACTCCCTCCTTTTTCATCTGCTCAGCTATGGTTTCCAGCAAAGCCCTACATCTTCCTATTGGAACCTAATGTTTTTGCCCTTGTTCTATTACAGCCAGGAGAGCGTAAAAAAATCTCCGTTAACCGAAAAGAACCACTCTCTCTTTCTATTTCCGCTGCTCTACAGCGAATACCAGAGCTTCGCCGACGGCAAGCGTCCCGTCTGCTCTCCCTCTTACTTTAACCTTCTCTTCCTTTTAGAACATGAAAAATATTGTTATGTTAACAGAGATAGTAACAACGAAAAAAAAGAGTGGCACTACCTGTTCCGCCTTGGCTATGCAACTTCAAATCGTGATTCGGGCGAATATTATTTCTTGCCATTGTTTTATCATGAGTATAGTCGCTGGACCACAGGCCGCAGCAGCACTGCTACCTTTGTTTTCCCCTTTTACCTCAGCAATGAGGTCTCCTATGCAGGCGCTCCGGATCTCCAGGCCGCATCTGGCAAGCGCAGCGAATGGTTAGGGACTCTCTTTAGTAGGATCAGCCAGAACGGTGCAGCAGAATCAAAATATTTCTCTATTCTTCCTCTAATGCATAGATGGGTGTCACAGGGGGGCGATCATACCCGAAATGTTTTTTTTCCCATCCTGTGGCATCGCAGCCGCAACAGCGGAAACGATCTCGATCTAACTGTTTTCCCCTTTTTCTGGCTCTATCTGCACCCGCAAAGTAAATATATTAATATATTTCCGCTCTTTCATCTTTCCCAGCATAAAAGAGCCCTGCTCCAGGACTCCGAATTGGTCGAAAGACGGGCATCCGCATTTTTTCTGCTCTGGTATCAATATCGCCGATCGATCATCAGGAAAGACAGCCAGGGAAGGCTGCGTGAAGATATCCAAAGCAAGCAGACGGATATTCTCTACCCCTTGATCTCGTTCCAGGACAACGACGACGAGCGCCACGTGCGTGTATTTCCGCTGTACTGGTTTACCTATTCCAAGGTAGATCAAAGCCGGTTGCATTTTATCCCTCCATTTTACATGGAGTACCAGGATCGCTCCGAGCGCTACCTCTCGCTTTTCCCTTTTTATGGCAGTTACGAGCTGTACGGCCGAAAAAAAATGACATCACTGTTCGGCCCTCTCCACTTCCGAGAAGAGAACTACGAAGATCGGAAAGCGACGGTTTCTCTCTTTTGGCCGTTTATCTCCGTGACAAAAGAGTTTGAAAATATTGCAGCTCTGGGTCAAAACCCTCTGTCCGCGCCAATCAATCAGAAAAATATCTCTTTCTCGATATTTCCGTTGGTATTCTGGAGAATCGAAAAAGATTGGCACAGGAAAATTATTTTTCCCATATACTGGTCTATCGGGGACGATAACCAGACTGCCTCCAACGCCAGCCAGTTTTATGGAATCCTTCCCCCTATCTATTGGAGCTACCAGGAGGGCAATTATAAGCTGCGCTCCTTTATCTTCCCTTTATGGATTGGCGTACGCGACTATCGTATCAATTCAGAAGAAAATATCTCCAATCACTACTTACTGTCCGGATTGGCGGCATTCAGAAATCGCACCAGAGGCAGGGAAAATACACTTCGTGAAAACTGGTTTTTTCCGATTTGGTACTATTATCACAAAAACCCTCCTGATGCAGCCACAGACAGCCAGGTTCAAGAAAGATCGTGGAATCTACTTCTACTAGTAGACTATAATAGCCAAATTGCAACCCAGAGGAGTACAAGCCACTCCAGATTGGAAAAAAATTTTTGGATCTATCCTCTGTTCTCTCATTATTCTCAAATGAATAAAAACCTCCATGAAAGTCGATGGAGATACCACTCTCGCGAACGCAGCATGTTGCTACCTGTGTACTATTGGCGCGATGTTCGCTCTATCCTGCCAAACTCCTATCATGAGGATAAAATCAGAATCTTTACGCCTGTTATCTGGTGGATGAATACTCTCCAGGAAACCGTCACCTGGAAAACCGTCCCGGATCTTTTGGGAACTCCTGAAAAAACACCCCGTGAGGTAAATGCGCTCCAGAATGATTTTACTGTCCACTTATGGCCTCTCTTTTTTTATCGAAGCGAGCAGCAAAGCGATAAAGATTGTCGGGGGGCGGAGTGCCCTCTTGTGCGAAGATCCGATCTCCAGGAGTACGGCACCTTATGGCCCTTTATTCGACGCAAGACCTTTACCAGTTACGATACCAACCATTATAGCTCGGCAACCTGGGCGCTCTTTCCTATCAGCGGCTGGACCAATGAGTACAACTACGCAAATGTCCTGAATGGTAAATACACAAGAGAGTGGTATATTTTACGTCTAGTTATGCAGGGAGAGCACCTAATGTCCGAGGGCAATGCAGACCATAGAATGGATTGGCTCTACCCCTTTGGCAATTTGCGCTATAAAACAACAGGAACATCCAGAGAGTACTCCTTTGATCCATTATGGCCTCTTGTCCACTACAGCATCCGTCATAAATGGCACCAGGAAGATCCTGAAGAGCTCTTAAAAAACAGCAATTACAGGCTCTACCTCCTTCCCCTAGTTTGGTCAGAACAGCTACATAGTGGAGAAGAGCTACTGGAAAGTACACATTGGCTCTTTCCCCTCTTTTACAAAGATTTTCAACGTGAAAGAAATGCATTGACCATAATCTCGCTTCCTTGGCAATATTTTGCCAATGCTACGGAGAAGGAGTGGTTTTTCCTAGGGCCAGTCATGATGTATGAAGAAAGCATTGACAAACCTGGAAAAGAAAATGTCAGCGATCTCCGCTTCTTGTGGTCGGTGTTCCGTTATTACCATAAATGGACGCCAGGTAGCCGCGATATTTACTCTAACCACCTGTTTTTAATCTACAATTACGAACGGGAAAAATCAGAAAAACTGGATTACACCTATTTTTCTCTGCTAAAATTTGTTTACATCTACGAGAGGGAACAGGATAAAACAACCAACCGACTATTCTACTTTATCAAATGGTGATACCTATGGAACAAATGCCCTTTTCCCTGGTTGGAATCGCACCAGAATGGATCGCCGTAATCCTATTTTTCTTGGTTCTGGTTTTCATCGCTTTTTTTTACCGAAAAGGAACCCTTGATAAACTTGAAGGACTGAAGGGCGAATCCATCTTGGCAGAGGAAGAGCCAGTACGTGTTGAACAAACAGGAGGACCGCGAACTACAATCTTTCCCCGCTGTAAAATACGCCTTACCACGCATCGCCTGATTATAGCGCAAAAAGTTCCTCTCCGCAAACATCTATATGTGCTCCGGGCAGTAATTTTGCTTTACCAGGGGGAAAACAGAACAGAACTGGGAAGTACGCTGCGATCAGGTTATCTTCAATTAGCCTTGAGGCCAAAGGAGTTAACAATCCAGGAGATCGCTTCGTCCCTAAAAGTAAACATTGCCATACCATCGTCAGCGCTCACCATTCAGGCAGGACTCTCCTTTTCCCTGCAAACTGAAGAGGCAACCAAGGCATTTCGGAACCTTATCGCGTAACGAATGGTCTTAAATATTTGTGGAAAATGGTTTACTCTTACAGCAGACACGAGAGATCATTGCTGACACAATTGTTTTTGTTAAGGAGCGTTATGAAAACTGCAATAAGTCCCGTTTTACCTTATCTACTCTCCAGCTTGACTATCCTTATCTCCTGTCAAAATACCCTGCCCTCATGGGTAACGCTGGGTGAAGCACCGGCAAGGGTAGCTATTCTCAGGCCTGATGACGTCATCAAAAAAATGAAAATCCGCAAAGGAGAGATCATAGCAGATATTGGTGCAGGTAGCGGTCTCTTCTCCCGCCCTCTGGCGCTGGCAACGGGAGCAACTGGCAAAGTTTACGCATACGATATCAACAAAGATTTAGTTGATTTTATGAACCGTGATGCCGCTGCCAGAAAAATTGACAACATGGTAGCAGTAAGCATTGACGCAACAAACCCCAACTTCCAGGGGAATCGATTTGATACTGTGTTTCTTGCAGATACCTATCACCATATAGATAACAGAAGCGATTATTTCCAGAAACTGCGAGCTCATATAACACCGCAAGGTAGGGTTGTAATTCTTGATTTTCACAAACAGCAAGCCCCGTTCGGTCCTCCCCTAAGCCATAAACTGGAAAAAAAAGTTGTAATTGAAGAGATGAAAAAGGCAGGATATCAACTTGCGCTAAGCGATGATTTTATCCAGTATCACTACTACCTTGAATTTCGATTAAAATAATTTTTTAACAACCGGGTCGCTGTCGCGAAGGATACGACGTAACCTGCCGCGATACCCTTCGGATGCATTCACAAAAAATCCGCCAACGACATAGCCACCGTCATCCACATTCTCCTGCACCCAGGTCACTTTGACGGTAAAGAGAAAGGGCTCCTTAACTTGTTCCGCAATAACCGATAACGTAACGACATCATTAAGCTCCAGCTTTTCTGCGGCAACAAAGCTGATACCATTAATAGAGATATCACGACTTTGCGAGGGCTTCTCCTCTCCCTGCCGCTTGTAACGGACATCCCAGGAGACCGGCATCCGGATCTCCCTGCGCTTATCCTCTGATTGGGAAATAATCATATTTTTGCCAGACTTCTTGGCGATATACAGATTTTTATCGGCGCGCTCTAACAGCTCAACAGTATCCAGAGCGTCCTCAGGAAAGCTGGCCACACCTCCGCTCAGGGACAAGCGGGTCTTTTCCAGGTGCAGTCCATGGAACTCTTCCCGGATTTTATTTGCAGCAGAACAGGCCTTGCCGCTGGTTGCATCTGGCAATATGAGAAGGAACTCCTCCTCGCCAATGCGGCAGATGGTATCCTCGCTGCGAATATTATCCAAAAAAACATCTGCCAGACTTTTTAGCACCTGATCGCCACGCGGATGTCCATAGGTGTCATTTAAAAACTTAAAATTATCAATATCAAAGAGAATGATGGCAAAAGGTCTGCGGTAGCGGCGAGATATCTTCCACTCTCGCTCCAGGCGATCATTGCAGTATCGTCGGTTAAATAGGCCTGTCAGCTCGTCTACCAGCATCAGGTTTTCCTTATCCTGATAAACGGAAAACTCTATAATCTTGGGATTGCTGAGTTGCGGATTCATGTTTGTTAGATAATCAAACATAGCAACCCGAAAGCCCGGATTCCGACCGAGAGCCTCCGTCATCGCGTTCTGATGCTCTATAGTCTCAAAAAAAATATCTTCGGCACGCTCTTCTGCCAGGTCAAGCCCTGCCAGCAGATGAAACAACTGTGAAAAAACCTGCTTTCCAAAACGCTGGCTTAGATCCTGAAAGCAGATCCAAGAGTTTTGATGAGCGTCGCAATGCACATCCAATAGTCGAAGAATTTCTCTTTCTACCTCAGGCTTCTGAAGCTGGACATTCTCATGAATATACATATACGCCACATCTTATTTCTAAACTGCTTCATCGGCAGTTCGTATGGAATTTATATTTACTTACAACCTATGACGTATATTTAGGAAAATTTTTAGTAAAAAATGCACAAAAAGCAATTTTTTTTAAATTTAGATTGAAAGTACCTTCATATCACTTTGCAGCCACTCGGATAAGGGTTTTCCTAAGTAGCGAACCGTAATACCAAGAGATTTGAATAGATCCGATACTCCATAGGAGTCTGCACAAGCCTTACATGCCTCGACAATGACACCGCTTGTGATCATGGCCTTGATCTGTTCCTGAAGATCGCTATTTTCACTAAGCAGGCGGGCAGACGCACCCCAGATTACCAGCCGGATTTCATCCCACCACTGGTACTTTTGTGCATTTGTCGTGTACATAAATACCATTTTCTGAGCAACCTCCTGGTCGCCGCTGGTCCATAATACCACCAGATGATTCATTGTAGCCTCCTATGCAACGGTATACCTCTGCATCCTTATGAAAGGTTGAATCTCAATTATCCAATCTTTTTTTGAAAAAATTAGAAAAACCATTGCGATACAGCACCAAATTCTGATTTGGAAATTTTTTCCATGTTTCATTTTTTCATTTGCCAAATAATGATCTTTTGTCGAACTTGTTTCTAAAGAATGGTTAAATTTATTGAGGTTCCACTAAGGCGCATGAAGAAACAAGGGATGCCAGAAAAATTCTGATTGTTGACGATGACCCTGCCTCCCAACTAATGCTGGAACGTGCCCTGCAATCGCAGGGATGGAAGGTTACCATAGCCGGAAATGGCCAACAGGCTCTCCAAATTCTCAATGACCAAAAAAATGAATTTTTTCTTCTCATCATTGATATCAAAATGCCTGTCATGAATGGCCTGGATTTCCTGCAGCAGGCTCATAAAAAATATCCTATTCTTGAATTTTTAATCCTGACTGCGGATGCCTCCGTTGATACGGTGCAGGAGGCTTTTAAGTATGGAGCCACAAAATTCTATACCAAACCCCTCTCGAATAGCGAACTGGAGTTTATCACACGCAAAGCAAACCAACTCTATTCCATACGCGAACAGAGCCTACTCTTTTTACAGCGCTACACCCAAAAGGAGATACAGGATCTCGCAATCAAGGAAAACCAGCTACTGACAGAGGTACTTACCCAGGAGTTTATCAAGTTAGAAAACCAATATACCGAGCTTCTGCAATTTGTGCGGAAAAACCAATCCAAACTGGAGGTGCCTCCGGCTATTCGAGTTCTATTGGATAATGGCACAGACTACCAGGAGCTCTAAAGCGTCTATGCCGGTAGAATGAGTTCACTCCAGGCTGATCGATTCCCCAATTGCTCCTGCAATAGTGAATAGTAAAAAAAGGCGTTCAAGACCAACGAGTGATGAATCTCTCCCCGACGTATCATATCAGGAATCTCCCGCAGAGGAACCAGAAGAGTACGGATATCTTCATTTTCATCGAGATTTAGCTTTCCCGTAGCCTGAACAGGGTACTGTAGAAATGAGTGACAGCGGTTATTATGGGTGGCCGGATTAGGCTGAACCATACCAAGGGGAATAGCTCGCCCCCCCTCATATCCAGTCTCCTCCAATAGCTCCCGTTGCGCCGCAGTTAAAGGATCTTCGCCAGGCTCTGACAGCCCACCCGGAATCTCAAGAGTGAAAGCACGCTCACCCATCCGAAATTGCTGGATCAACACAACATCGAAATCTTTTGTGACAGGGATGATATTGACCCATTCAGGATTCTCTAAAATAAAAAAGTTATGTGTCTTATTGCGTCCTTTCAGGGTTGCCCTGATCCGCACAACATCAAAAATACGGCATGAGAATACGCTCTCTTCATCTTCAATGAGCCATGGTTCCAATTTTTCCGGTTGCAATGGGGATTCCTTTCCTGCAGATCATAACAGTATGTGAAAACAACTCCATACATGTCTGTCAAACGAGATGATGACCATACTCCTGACAATCCAGAATCCCTTCAAAAATGCCTACTGTTTTTTTATCCCACCCCAAAAAAGTAGCTTGAAAGAGTGAATCCATTCTGAAGAAACTCCTACTAGACTGATAAGAATCGATGCTTCGATATACTCGAAACACTTTGGTTCTCGGGTTTTATACTGGCTAAAGGGTGCGTCGACATCGCTGGCATTGCCTTGCGATATCCGAAAACCAAAATGCCTTTAGTATAAACTTGGATGGTGAGCCTGCGATGCATCGAGCTTGTCGAGAAGTCGAACTACAGCATAAGATTTACTTCGATAGACTCAGTACAAGTGAACGGTTGGGCAATGCCATAATCGCGTCCTTTTGGTACAAAGTTCATGGCAGACGGTATTCATTCGATATATAATGAAAATTGACCGAAAACGCACATTTTCATTGCCGTAGGAAGGTGGAATTTTGACGAACTGGGGAAGCACAGCTAACTTAAGATATATGGAGCTAACAGAAAAAAAATACTATATCTATTATACACCCGTTTGCTTTTTACCAAGCCTGATCCCTTTTACTACAGAATTCCAGTACCAACTGGTGGAATTGAATTCGGATAATTTTGAAACCTGTCTTGGCAAATCGGACGACTTTATCGCCTTATACCTTATTGATGAAATTTTTTTCCAGACGCACCAATTAAAATTAGAGGAGATATTCCGCTACAGAGATACTCCGTTTCAGGGAATCCTCTATTTTTATAAAGATGAATTTCGCCCATCAAACTTTCGCTACAGCGATAATATACTGCAAAGCTTTCCCCTTCCGTTGACGGAAAAAAAGGGGGGGGTCTTTCTTCAGGTTCTGAAAAAAAGCATGCAGATCATGGAAGGAGAGTTTGACGCTCTTGTTACACAGCGACAGCTTCTCCAAAGATCGCATCAGCTCAATGAGGTTGCCAAAATCGGAATTGCTCTCTCTACGGAACGAAACCACGATAAACTTCTTGCGCTCATTTTGAATAAAGCCAAGGATTTATCAACCTCTGACTCAGGTTCACTCTATCTGGTGGAAAAAAGTCCTAAAAGTAAAAGCAAGCGGCTCCGTTTCAAGCTCTCTTCGATGAACCTGAATGCCACTGAATTTACAATTCCCATTGACCAGAACAGTATTGCTGGCTATGTCGCCTTAACAGGAAAGATTGTAAACCTGGCGGACGCTTATTATCCACCGCAGGATTCCGGTTTCAAAATAAATAAAAGCTTTGATCAGGAGACTGGCTACCGCACCAAATCCATGATCGTTGTTCCCATGAAAAACCAGAAAGATGAGGTGATCGGCGTCCTGCAATTGATCAACCGAAAGCCAAGCCGTTCTCTTCGCCTGGAAAACCCTGAACAAATAGAAAGAGTTGTCATCCCTTTTGATGATATCTCCATCGAGCTTGTCACAAGTCTTGCAGGCCAGGCCGCTGTCTCTATTGAAAATAATATTTTATACCAGGATATCCACAACCTGTTCGAGGGATTTGTAACCGCAGCGGTAACAGCCATCGAATCCCGGGACCCTACCACGTCAGGACACTCGTCACGAGTCGCTACATTAACCGTAGGATTAGCCGAAACCCTTGATAAAATTAAAAGTGGCCCCTATGCAAAAACCTCATTTACTAGCGATCAAATCCGGGAAATTCGCTATGCTAGTTTGCTGCATGACTTTGGCAAAGTCGGCGTTAGAGAAAAGGTTCTGGTAAAGGCCAAAAAACTCTATCCTTATGATTTGCAAACTATTGATGAGAGGTTTGCCTTTATCAAAAGGACCCTGCAATATGAATTCAGTCAAAAAAAACTTGATTACCTGTTAGCAAAAAACCGTCAGGCGACTTTGGAAGAGCTTGGATTCTTTGATCGCGAGCTAGAAGCCGCCATGAAGGAGATGGATGATTATCTTAAGCTTATCCTCGAAGCGAATGAGCCAACAGTGCTTGAGTCTGGCTCCTTCGAAAAAATTCTTTCAATCGCGAAAATGACATATCTCGATATCAATCAAACACCTCGGCATCTTCTTCTTGACCCGGAAACAACCGTGTTATCGATCCGAAAAGGCTCTCTGAGCCAGGACGAGCGATTGGAGATTGAATCCCATGTGACCCATACCTTCAAATTTTTATCGCAAATACCATGGACCTCAGAGCTGCGCCAGATACCGGAAATTGCCTATGCGCACCATGAAAAACTGGACGGATCCGGATATCCAAATGGCCTGCAAAGTCAGCAGATTCCGACCCAATCCAAAATCATGACCATAACCGATATTTTTGACGCCCTTACCTCCCGCGACCGTCCCTACAAGCGCGCAGTTCCTTTCGACAAAGCGCTCGACATCCTCAGCTACGAAGTCAAAGATCAACTTGTTGACAAAGATCTTTTTCAAATCTTTGTTGACGCTAAAATCTTTGACCTGGTAAGAAGCTAATTAAGTTTGACCGTTTGTTGCTTGACGTATTCCCCTTGCCCCCAAAAATAGGAATAAGATTACTATCAGACCCCTCGGAATCGCAAACATTATGACCAAAAAAAAAGATACCAAATCCACGGAGACAACCCCAGCTCTCTTCGAAGGAAAAATTGAACTTATCATGATCGAAGAGGAGATGCGCAACGCATACCTCGATTATGCAATGAGCGTTATTATAGGTAGAGCTCTTCCAGATGTTCGTGATGGTTTAAAACCTGTGCACAGACGTGTTCTCCATGCCATGAACCTGCGTGCCTGGCGCTCGGATCGGCCTTATGTTAAATCAGCCAAAATTGTCGGAGAGGTTATTGGTAACTTTCATCCCCATGGCGATACTGCAGTTTATGATACTCTTGTTAGGATGGCTCAGGACTTTTCTCTACGCATTCCTCTTGTGGATGGCCAGGGAAACTTTGGTTCTGTGGACGGAGATCGGGCAGCCGCCTACCGTTATACGGAAGCAAGGCTTACGAGGGTCGCCGAGGAGATGCTGCGCGACATAGACAAGGAGACGGTAAAATTTGTCGGTAATTTTGACGACACCAGGACAGAGCCGGTGGTGCTACCGGCAGCATTCCCTAATTTACTTGTAAATGGCTCATCTGGCATCGCTGTGGGCATGGCCACCAATATTCCACCCCATAATCTCGGTGAAGTTATTGACGCTGTCAATCTGTTGATTGAAAATCCAGAGGCCACAGTTAAGGATATCATGAAAAAAATTCCCAGCCCGGATTTTCCAACGGGAGGGGTCATCGTTGGCAAGGATAGCCTAAAGGCGGCATACGAGACAGGACGCGGTTCTCTCACCATTCGCGCTACCTATGAAATCGAAGAGATCAAACGAGAGAAGCGCGCAATTATCATAAGCGAAATTCCTTACCAGGTAAACAAGGCTAACCTGATTACAAAAATTGCAGAGCTGGTACGGAATAAGCAGGTAGAAGGCATCTCAGATCTGCGCGACGAATCAGATCGTTCCGGTATGCGCATCGTAATCGAACTAAAAAAAGATGCTAACGATCAAATCATCCTCAATACCCTGTTCAAACATACCCAGATGCAGATTTCATACAATATCATCCTGCTGGCTCTGGTCAATTCGCAACCCAAGGTTATGAGCATCAAAGAGATCCTCCAGCACTACATTGCTCACCGCTATGAAGTAGTTGTGCGCCGCACACAGTATGACCTACGCAAGGCTGAGGAACGGGAACATATTCTGCTTGGATTAAAGATTGCCCTCGACAATATTGATGAAGTGATCAAAATTATTCGCTCATCCAAAACAGTTGACGAAGCTAGACAACGCCTGATGCAAACTTTTTCTCTCAGCGAAATACAGGCTACAGCTATTCTGGAAATGCGCCTGCAAAAACTGACAAGCCTCGAAGTTCAGAAAATTATAGAGGAGCTGGAACAGATCAGGAAATTGATCGCGCAACTCAAGGAAATTTTGGGCAGTGATAGCAAAATTTATGGCATTATCTCATCTGAGCTGGTGGAAGTAAAGAAACACTTTGCCAATAAAAGAAGAACTGCCATTGACATCGCAGAATCAACCTCTTTTGACGTTGAAGATCTCATTGCCGATGAAGATATGGTAGTTTCGATCAGCAATGATGGTTTTATTCGCAGATTGCCTGTTGAAATCTATAAAAAGCAGAACCGGGGCGGAAAAGGGGTACTCGGAGCCAGCACGAAACGGGATGACTTCATCAACCTTTTGACTGTTGCCTCAATGCACGACAACCTGATGCTTTTTTCCAATAAAGGAAAAACCTTTGTTCTAAAAACGTATGAGATTCCTCTGGCGACAAAAACCTCTCGCGGAAAATCCTTACGGGGGATTCTAAATCTGACCCAGGATGAATTTATAACAGCGATTACCTGGTTTGACGACTTCGTGGAAAATTACTATATTTGCATGGTCACAAAAACCGGCATCCTAAAAAAGAGTGACATTGCAGATTTTCAAAATGCAAAAAAAGGCGGTATCATTGCCATCAATCTGAAAAAAAATGATGAATTGATCGACGCGCGTATTATAAGTAAAGATGCCGATGTAGTCATCGCCTCTTCCGAAGGTAATCTGCTGCGAACCAATCTCTCCAAAATGCGCTCTCAGGGCAGACAGGCTGCCGGAATCATCGGAATGCGTCTGGAAGAGAGTGACGCGATCATCGGCATGGAAGTGATTGCTGATGGTCATGAACTTTTTATCATCTCTGAAAAAGGATATGGCAAAAGGATGAAATTCTCCCTGTTCACCAACAAGGGACGGGGAGGCAAAGGCATGACATTTGTCAAAATCACCGATAAAAACGGAAAGGCCTTTGCCATTCGCGCGGTTCGTCCCGAGGACGATATCGTCATTGTTACCCAGAAAGGTCAATCCATACGCATCGCCGCCGAAGCTGTGAGTTCTCTGGGCAGATCGACGATGGGGGTAAAAATCCTCACGCTGCAGGATGATGACAGCATTGGAAATCTGGCAGTTGTTCCAGACCAAAAACTATAAGTTGGCAAAAACATGACTTCATATCCGATGAGTTTGGTTCGATAATAATAACAAGACCCAGCAGGGACTAGAATCGAATGAGATCGGGTTTTCATGAAGTATATCCAGTCCAATTATAACTTAACTCTTGAGCATCCAGTGCAAAAACTGGAGGATCATTCCATTCTTCTACTGGATCCAAAAAATGTCGTCAGAAGAGGCTCCCCTGTTGCCGCAGTTGTAGAAGATCCGCCCGTGGCAGACGGGTCTATCCTTCCTTACCAGACCTTTTACCATGATGATAATATTGAATTCGACGAAGAGAGCCGCACCTGGAAAAGCCGGAGTTACGGTTTTCTCTATGTCCCGAACGGAAATCGCCTCAGTCTGATGGTACCCGTATTAACCAATCCGCAAAAAACCAAGGCATATCTCTATCTCTATCCAATCCAGCATATCCCCCCATCCATCGAAGAAATCCGTACAGTGGCTTACCAGTTAGGGATAAAGCAGTTACTTAGCAACGAAGAGATCTTGGCTCAGATAGATAAAAGCGACTGGCCCCAGGCGGAACGGGAAAAAAAACCAGTCCGCATACAATTTGCCCAGGGGATAGAATCACAAGATGGATGGAAGAAATACTACATTCTGAAAGTAGATGCACAGATTAAGAGCGGCCAGCTAAACGATGATGGCAGCATTGACTTTAAGGAAAGAAATTTTATAACGGAAGCCAAAAAGGGAACTCCTATTTTTGAGGAAATACCAGAGCGCCAGGTTGTCAATGGAATCGATATCTTCAGCAAGATAATCAAGGGAAGACTCTTAAAGCATAAGGAATATAAAATTGGAAAAAATATTATTCCAAGCCAGGACAATCCCCTTCTCCATATCGCTTCTATTGACGGCAGAATTTTCTTTCATAATCCTTACGTGGATGTCAATGAGACGGTGTACATCCCATCAGACGTCGATTACTCTACCGGTAATATCGAATTCCAAGGAAGTCTCGAAATCAAAGGAAGCGTCCTGGCTGGTTTCAAGGTTTCCGGAGGCGCAGACATTCTTATCCATGAAAATATTGACGAAGGAAATGTTGAATGCAAGGGATCGCTAGCGGTTCAGGGCGGGATTAACGGCAGCGAAAAATCCATAGTGCGGGTTGAAGGCGATATTAGCGCAAAATATATCCAAAATGCCAGGATTCTCTGTGAAGGCAATGTAGTTGTAGAAGACGCTATTATCAATTCCGATATCTTTTGCCGCGGGAAGATAACAGTTAGCTCCGATAAAGGCGGGAAAATTATTGGCGGAAAGGTAATCGGGAAACTGGGAATAACAGCTAACATTGTTGGAAACACACTCGGTAACGATACATTTCTCGGAGCGCGTATGGATCCCGATATTTTTGAAAAATACAGCTTCCACATGAAACGCCTCAAAGAGCTTCTGGAGGATAAAAAAGCGATTACAGAAGAGATCTTCCACTCCTTTGGAGCTGATTTCATGAAAGATCCCAAAAAAATCCTGGCGACACTGCCAACTCCCCGAAAAAAACAGGTTTTAACCCTGCTGAACGATCTACAACAGATAAACCAGCAGATTCGAACAAACCAGCAGGGAGCAGAAGATCTTAAGGAGATTTTAAAAACACCATCCGACGTAAAAATCGAGATTCGCAAAGAGCTCTTTCCCCCGACGAAAATCCAGCTCAAGGGTTCAATTCTTGCTGTTGATAAAAAAACAAACAGAGTCAAATATTATATACCAGAAAACGAAGGCGAAATCAAAGCATTTTATCTATGAAACAAATGGAAACCGGCAACTCAAAAAAAAAAATATTTCCATATCAGGCATGGGTTTTTGATCTGGATGGAACCATCCTTGATTCTGCGAATGATATAGCCCGAGCAGTCAACATTGTGCGGCAGCAGCACCATCTACCCATCCTGCCATTACGCGTAATTCAGGAGCATATTGGACGGGGTGTCCGTTACTTGATGGAAAAGTCAATACCTGAATGCACTGTCGACGTTCTCATACTTATCGAAGAATTCAAAGAGGCCTATTCTGCGCACCTGGTGGAAGAGACAACGGTCTATCCAGGAGCCATGGAGCTGTTGCATCTACTCAAAAAACGTAAGAAACAAATTTTCCTGCTATCGAACAAACCAGAGTTGTTCTGTAGAAAGCTGTTAGCACATTTTGAAATCGATACCCTTTTCACTGAAATATTCGGCGGTGATACATTTGCGCAGCGCAAACCAGAACCGGATGGTCTTCTCCATATTATGAACCAGCACAAATTCAAGGCAGAAGATATCGTGATGGTTGGAGACACACATATGGATGGACAGGCAGCGGAAAAAGCCGGGACCCACTTTTTACTTGTCCATAACCCTGACATAGCGCAGCTCTATCCAACATCGTTTGAAACGATATATGATCTCTTTACCGCTGCAGAATCTATGGAATAACCTATAGTAAACTCTTCCGGTTAATGTCCAGGCTGGCAGATCTCTGTCAGTACCCCATTGCTGCTCTTCGGATGAACAAAGGCAATCTTCGTACCATGAGCACCGTCGCGCGGCACTTCATCGATTAGCCGCGCCCCTTGTGCTTTTAATTGGGCTAAGGCCGCACTAACATCATGAACCTCGTAGGCTATATGGTGAATCCCCGGGCCATTTTTTTCCAAAAATTTTGCCACAGGTGATTCCGGTGAGGTTGGTTCGAGAAGCTCTATCTTAGACTCTCCAATAGCAAGCATAGCGACTTTCACCTTTTGATCCGCCACCACCTCCGTGCCTAGATATTGCATACCCAGAGCATCCCGATAAAAAGGTAATGTGGCCTCCAGTGATTGCACAGCCACTCCAATATGGTTGATTTTTTCCAGCATCTGCATTCCTTTTCTAAACCGAAACGAACTCGGATGCGATACACACGCTACGCGGCATCGCTTCCTTTATGATTTTTCAATTTGGTAGCGATACAAAGACGCATCGCTTCCTTTATGATTTTTTAATTCAAAGAATTAGTGGTCATGCTTCTGGGAAAGCTCCAACTCCCGGTCGCGAAATGCCTCAAGAAGCTGTCGGGCAGCAACAACCGGCGAGGTGTGCCCCGCTTCCACTGTCGATTCGAGCATCGGAAAAATCTCTTTCACATGCCTGTTTTCCAGGAACATACTCTTCAGATCCTCCAGCAGCAGCGACCACATCCAATCCACAGCCTGACGTCTGCGTGTATCAGCAAATTCTCCACTTGCTTGCATCGTATCGCGAAACCTCTCGATCTCCTTCCAGATAGCGTCAAGCCCCTCATTACGTAGGGCGCTAGCTGTCATAACAGGAACCATCCAATTTTTACTACGAGGCCGCAATATATGCAGGGCATTTTCATATTGCCCTTTAGCAAGATCGGTTTTTGCTTTATCGATATCCGCTTTATTGATAATAACAGCGTCTGCCAGTTCCATCACCCCTTTTTTTATCCCCTGCAATTCGTCGCCAGCGGTGGCCAATTGCAACAGCATAAAAAAATCGACCATAGATGCGACAGTGGTTTCCGATTGCCCTACGCCAACAGTCTCGACAATGATAATATCATAACCGGCCGCCTCGCAGAGATACATTGTCTCACGGGTACGTCTTGCAATACCACCTAACGTATCTCCTGCCGGCGATGGCCGAATAAAGGCTTTAGGGTCGCGTGCCAGCTCCTCCATCCTCGTTTTATCTCCCAGAATACTGCCACCGCTAATCTGGGAAGAGGGATCGACAGCAAGCACCGCAACCTTATGACCAAGCCCTGTCAGATAGGTTCCAAAGGCCTCGATAAAGGTGCTTTTACCAACTCCGGGAACGCCGGTTATTCCGATTCGAAAGGAATTGCCGGTGTATGGAAGCAGCTCATCCAGCAGCGCGGACGCTTGAACTGCGTGCTCTGCGCGCCGGCTTTCAATCAAAGTAATTCCTTTGCCCAGAGCCCGGATGTTTCCCTCACGAATCTGCGCAGCAAGGGTTCCCTTCAACTCCATAACTTATTTCTTTGCGGATTTGCGCTCCAGGATTGCTTGCAGAGTCTCCCGCGCGGAAGCGGTGATCGGCGTACCTGGTCCAAAAATCCTTGCTGCCCCGGCAGCAAAAAGAGCATCATAATCTTGACGCGGAATGACTCCGCCGCAAACAACACAAATATCATCAGAGCCAAGTTTCTTCAATTCACTGATCAATTGAGGAACCAGGGTTTTATGCCCTGCAGCCAAACTGGAAACGCCGATCACATGGACGTCGTTTTCCACCGCAACCTTAGCCGTCTCCTCTGGTGTTTGAAACAGAGGACCCATATCGACATCAAATCCTGCATCAGCGTAAGCTGTGGCAACAACCTTCGCTCCGCGGTCATGACCATCCTGGCCCATTTTCGCGATAAGTATACGCGGACGGCGTCCCTCCTCCGCGACAAAAGCATTAATTTCATTTTGAAGATCAGCAAAATCCTTGCTTTCTTCAAAAACTTTTCCATATACACCATGAACCAACCGGATCTCTGCTTTATGACGTCCGAAAACTTTTTCCATAGCGTCGGAAATCTCGCCGACGGTAGCGCGCTTGCGAGCGGCAGACACGCACACCTCCAACAAATTACCCTCGCCGCTGGAGGCAACTTTGGTAATTGCATCCAGGGCTGCCTGGCATTCAGCCTCATTCCGTTCTTTACGCAGTTTCTGCAAACGCTTGATTTGAGCCTCACGTACTGCCGTATTATCAATATCAAGAACCTCGATAGGGGTTTCCTTTGCCAATTTGTACTTATTTACGCCAACAATGACATCCGCGCCGATATCGATGCGTGCCTGCTTGCGGGCTGCTGACTCTTCGATTTTTAACTTTGGCATACCGGATTCTATTGCCTTGGTCATTCCGCCCAAAGAGTTAACTTCCGCGATCAACTCGCGCGCCTGTTGTATCAACGAGTGTGTCAGACTTTCTATATAGTAAGAGCCGCCCAAAGGATCCACTACCTTTGTGATGCCGCTCTCTTCCTGAATGACCAATTGTGTATTGCGCGCGATTCGGGCGGAGTGATCCGTGGGCAGTGCAATAGCTTCGTCTAACGCATTTGTATGGAGAGACTGTGTCCCCCCTAAAACCGCGGCCATTGCCTCGATGGTGGTACGAATCACGTTATTGTAAGGATCCTGCTCTGTTAAGCTCCAACCAGATGTCTGGCAGTGAGTTCGCAGAGCCAGGGACATAGGATTTTTCGGTTGAAATGGCGCCATTAGTTCAGCCCATAAAAACCGGGCCGCGCGCAATTTGGCAATCTCCATAAAAAAATTCATGCCAATGGCAAAGAAAAAGGATAACCGAGGGGCAAAATCATCCACTTTGAGCCCTTTAGCAAGAGCAGCCTTAACATATTCAATGCCATCCGCTAGGGTAAAAGCCAGCTCCTGCACGTTATTGGCGCCAGCCTCCTGGATATGATAGCCGCTAATGGAGATTGAATTAAATTTTGGCATATATTTACTGGTGTACTCAATGATATCCGCGATGATGAGCATCGATGGCGCAGGTGGATAGATATAAGTATTGCGCACCATAAACTCTTTCAGGATATCATTTTGAATCGTTCCGGAGAGTTTACTTAGGGGAACCCCCTGCTCTTCGGCTGCGACAATGTACAGAGCCATAATGGGGAGCACAGCTCCGTTCATCGTCATGGAAACGGAGACATCCGCCAGTGGTATCTCATGAAAAAGGATCTCCATATCCAAGATGGAATCAATGGCAACGCCAGCCTTACCCACATCGCCAACCACGCGCGGGTGATCCGAGTCGTAACCGCGGTGTGTGGCCAGGTCAAAAGCTACAGATAGCCCCTGCTGACCAGCGGCCAGATTACGTTTATAAAAAGCGTTGGACTCCTCCGCTGTGGAAAAGCCGGCATACTGTCTAACAGTCCAAGGGCGACCAGCGTACATGGTCGCCTTTGGTCCGCGCAGATAGGGCGGAAAGCCAGGCAGGGTGTTGATATTTTCCAGTTTTTCCAGGTCTTCCAGGGTATAAAGTGGCTTTACCTGAATACCTTCGGGCGTATCCCAAAGTAATGAAGAGCTATCTTTTTTCTTAATCTCTTCAGCTGATAAAGCTTCCCAGTTCTGAAGACTCTTTTTTTCAAAGGAACTCATTGATCTCTACATCCTTTTTTTGAAGATTTGTATTTCCCATTATGACAAAGCAGAGCCCGGCACAAACACCGGGCTCACCTAGTTGTTAAGAGGCAAGTACAGCTTTGAGATACTCGTCAGTCCGCTCCCGTCGCGCTTTTTCCACAACTGTTGGATCCACCTCCTCAAATTTTTCATCCGGTGTGATCTTAAACAGCGTCTGTCCCTTCTGTACAATATTTCCCTCACCCCCCTCGATAACAATCTTATCAATTGTACCGGAGAATTGGGCTGTAACTGTGTTAAACATCTTCATAACTTCGATGATAAATAGAGGCTGGCCTTTTACAAAATGCATCCCCTCATGGACAAAGGTAGGCATTCCTGGCGCTTCCTGGGAATAGTACATACCGCCAAAAGGAGCCACGATTTCGTCTGCCTTGGTAGAGGGAGGCGGTACCAACACCTTTTTCATTTTTGCCTGGAGATCCGGCTCTGTCAGATAATCCGGTATGGTAACCTCCAGGTTCTCCTCAACCTTCATATCCCAGAATTTGGTACACGCCCCAACAAGGAAAAGCATTCCCAGCATCTCCATTCCAGCCTCATAGCCAAAGTGAGCGGAACGAACCTGATCCCAGGTTTCCTGGTCAAACCCCTCATGTGCTCTCTCTTTTTGCAGTTTTTCGTTAACGAGGAAATAATCTTCAGGCTTGAGGCCAAAGCGATTCCGAAGTTCTGCATAGAACTCTATACCAGCCGAAAGCAGATCGCGATCATGATCCCAGATCATATCCGCGGCCGGATTGCTCTCATCGTAGCACATATTCAGGTATTCGTAGGTTTCTGCTAGGATCACCACAGGATTGCGCAGCCAGACAATTTTTCCGTTTTCGAAGCGGAAATTTTTTGTATTCAAAGAGAGCCATCCGGAGAGCAGATGGGGATCGTTCAGTAATATCTCCATCGGTCTGGTAAGCAGAGTACCCTTTCGATCGAGAAGTTCGCTCATGTTTTTCTGTTCTTTTGCCGCCACGTCCGGCTGATCCGCGAAAGCAGCGGCAATACTTTTAGCATAACTCTTTTTCATCTGAAAAAAGGAGTACTCCACATTGATCTGGTTCGCCTCCTCTTTCAAGGTTCCCACAAGGGTCAGATAAGGGACGACAAAGCGGGTTGTCGGTTTGGCCATGACATTTCGGCCGATGAACCAGCTCACAAGACCATAATGAAAATGTAAATTGGTAGCCAGATTCGTGCCGCGCAGCGTAGTACTGCGAATTACCTTGGAAAGGTAGGCGTAGCTGTCAAAGCGATCCTCTCCCTTGGTTAAAAGAAGGGCAATGTTCGAATCATAAGCTCCGGCAACATTGTAGCGCATGAAAAGACCTGTGTCCGGGTTGACCATACTGATGCCCTGATCGTCCCGAATCTCGCCTTCGATGGGAGCTGACCAGTGACGAATCACACCGCCCGCATGAGGGGAAAGGGAGTGGTCTGTCGCGTTTAGACGAGCCTCAACAGAGGCAGGGAATCTGGTAAAACGCTCGGGCTTGGGAAGACGTTTGCCATGGCGCGCCAGCAGAGCCATTGCCTCAACAAGAGACTCCACAACAAAAAAATCTTTGGAATCCTTTGGATTGGTAAATTTCAGCGAATAGCAGAGCTCAGTGACACGGTGCTCCACCTGAATCCGTGTGTTGACCTCCATAAAATAGTGTCTGTCGCGGTCAACGATGCACTCAAATGTAGAGGCGCTATTCAGGCCAACAGCCTGACCAAAACGCACCGACTCCTCCTCCATCCGCTTTAATACCTTAAGATCGCTCTCCAGAGCAACAGCCTCTGCATTTTTTCCGCTCTTTTTTGCCTTTTCGATGGCGCTCTGCAGCCCTTCCTGTGTTACAGAGACCTCAAGGAGTTTCTGTTCGTGCATCTGCAAAGAGCAGTCGCGGCCGCCTAGGGATATGCACCACTCTCCATTGCCAAGAAGCTGGATCTCATTATGGCGAGTCTGTTCAATATTCAACTCGATCAAAACGTTTTTGTTGTCGCCGACGCCAATGGCCTTCACCTCATTGAGAACCTCGCGAACCATGGCCGGCGCCTGGGCAGCGGCCTGGCGGATCTGATCCTCCGTGGGATTTTTTTCAGCTAGTAATGAGGCGCCAAGAATTCTCTGCCCTTTACCGCCGCCGCCGCCAATGGCTTTAAGCCGGAAACGGTTACCGGGATATTTCCGGAATAGTCCGCTGACCTCAAACTCCACCTGTTTTCCCAGCTCTTCGATAGAAATCAGGTCGATGCCTTTGGCGTAGGAGGCCATCAAAATATGGTCAGCAAGGATCTCTAACGGAAGGCTGGCGTCCTGCAGAACTTTGGCATCGCAGTTGAGCCCCTCTGTTTTAACCAGCGCAAGAAGCTTCTCCCTATCAGGATATTTCTTTACTAAAGTTCTGGCTGTAACATTATCGATTCCGGGAGTAACGCTGACATCTACGGATAGCGCTGTACGCTTGGCCTCGTCCTTTTTTCCAGCCCGAGCCTGGATCTCGGCGCGGGGGCCGATAAAGGTCAAACCAGCCATTTCAATAGCGCGAACAAACTCCTCATCTTCCGCCATAAAACCATATCCTGCAAAGATGGAATCGTATCCATTATCTTTGGCGATCTGGATGATCTGCTGCATCCGGTCCACCCGCTCCTCTTTGGAGGCACCGCTGTAATCTGGCACCCTGTGAACCCTGGTGCTATCAGTCAGGGTGCGCAGTTCAGGAGCCAGAGCGTTGGGATAGACGATGGAATCCTTTTCGGATAATAAAATACCAAAATGGGATATTCCCATCTCTGTGTAAACATCCATGGCTTCCTTACGAATTGGACCGCGGCAGACAATCAGCGGCTTTAGATCTTCACAGGAAAATGAGCGAGCCCACTCCGATGAGGATTGGCTCAAACGGCGGTCACGATGGATCAGGGGATTATGCTTATAAAGGTCATTGCTGGACATGAATCTATTTCTCCATTTGATTTAGTTTTTGCTGTCAGAAAACAATCTCTTAATGAAACTCTCGTTGTACGGATTGCATCGTACTCGCTTTATAATGTCTGAGCAGAAAGTGCATATTTTCGCCAAGAACCTTGCGAAGATCCGTTGGCATAACCAGAGAGGAGATAGATCCCAGAGATAGACCCTCTTTTGGATTCATCAGCTCTTTTTCGTAACGCTGGTTGAGAGCGGTCTCTTCCAGTTTCAGCCATTCCGCAGCCGCTTTCTCCGCGTCCTTTTTCGCCTCGCCTGGAGCCATCCCCGCATTTACCCTCTCCTGGGTTCCCTGTTTTACCTTATCCGCGGCCATACCGCGCACCTTTTTCAGCTCATCTTTATATACAAACTCCTTACCAGCGGGTCCCATAACAGCCAGACGAGTTGTCGGCAATGCCAGAACAAGGTCAGCGCCGGTTGGGTAGTTATTAAAGGAGGCGTAGGCTCCGCCAAAGGCATTACGGATGATTAACAGGATACGCGGTGTGCGAATATCTACGATCGAATCCAGCATGGCACGGCCAGCCTGCACGATACCGCGCGACTCCTGTTCGCGGCCAGGCAGGAAGCCTGTTGTATCTTCCATGAAGATCATGGGAATATTGTAAATGTTGCAAAACCGGTTAAAACGGGCAATCTTATAGGCAGAATCCACAGAGATCTGACCAGAAGAGACAGCGCTGTTGTTAGCGACAAATCCGACCACATGTCCACCCAGCCGGCCAAATGCGGTAATCGCTTCGCGCGCGCGGTCTGGCTGCACCTCAAAATAGTCGCCATGGTCGCAGATCTGCTGAATCATGATGGATACATCAAAGGGAGTGTTAAACCCTGTCGGAGAGTTGAAGGCCTTTTTCAACAAGGTATTGATCTCCCAGGTTTTTCTATCCAGAGGGTCGCTGGTCTCCTGAAAAGGAGACATAGAGTGGTTGTTATCGGGCAGGTAGCTCAATAGGCGTACCGTGGTGCGCAGTGCGGCCACCTCATCATCCACCGTAATATCTGCTACTCCGGATTGGCCGTGAACCTTAAGTCCGCCCAGTTCCTCAGGGGTAACGTCCTCCCCTAGAACAGATTTTACAACGCCCGGACCAGTCAGTCCAAAAAAGGTATCCCTGGGTTGGATGACAAAGCTTCCCTGTCTCGGCAAGTATGATCCGCCGCCAGCGTTAAAACCAAACATCATCATTACAGAAGGAACAACACCGCTGATCTTGCGCAGAGCTGTAAAAGCCTCGGCGTAACCATCGAGTCCACCTACACCTGCAGGCACAAAGGCGCCCGCAGAGTCGTTCATACCAATAACAGGAATGCCTTTTTCCCCGGCCATTTGAAATAACAGAGCCAGTTTACGGCCGTTGGTCGCGTCAATAGAACCAGCGCGCACAGTAAAATCGTGACCGTACAGAGCAACATCACGACCATTGATATTCAGGATGCCGGTGACTAACGACGCACCATCAAGATTTTTCCCCCAGTTCTGAAAAAGAATATTGGGCTGGTGGTTCGTCAGAACGCGAATCCTCTCCCATACTGTCATACGCTTTTTATAATGCTGTTTTTCAATCTGGGCAATACTGACTGATTTGATTGGTCGTTCTATCAGATCGTGCCCCTCCTTCATTGCCTCTTCGTATCCGCCCTTTTTTCCAGGAATTTCACCAGGTATGGTAAATTCTACGGTTTTTTGCGGAGCAAATGGATTTCGCAGTGAGAGTTTTAAGGTTTTCTGGGTCATGTAAGCCATCCTTCCCGTTAACAATTTGATTTTAAAGATTTCTTGTATATATACAGTTTCCTGTCTTCTCTTCATGAACACACAGATACCAGCGCTTATGGTTATCCCATATCGATGCCGTTACACGATAGCACTCATCGCTGGTATCAAAAAAAATGTTATAATAATGGATTTGTTAGAGAAAGTCCGGATCTCAAGTGGAAAAGTCAAGTAAAAAACTAACTTCCAGATCCGCTTCAACGGGAACTGATTTTATCCAGTCCAAGAATTTTTTTTAGAGATCCTTCTAAATGGAAAGCGGTGTACCCGCGCGGCATATAGCCGGTCTGGGCAAAGAGGTCAAAATCCTGCAACTGTTCTATTAAAATCTCGATCTCTTTCGTGAATGCCTTATAATGATCTGGATTGGCAATCAACGTTTCGATATGAACCAGGAGATAATCTGGTAAATCTTTCTCTGTCCGGGCTGATCGGGTTGCCTCTGCCAATTTTTCAAATAGCGCGCTACTCATACATTTACCATCCTATTCTTCGTTTGCCGAACTCATGAAGAGGTGAACCATCCATGTCAACCAGGAATCCTTTCAAAACCAGTAATTATTCCTTACCTTTGCGAAACTGCGTAATATACGAATTTATTCTCAGCCTCATTTTTTTAAGGATGAATGAATGGTCCAAAATACAAATTATACTGGCAGACAAAGGAATCATCATAGATATTTTCATTGCCTTTTTGCCCCTTCCCTGCCAGAAAGCCAGTTATCCCTATCTTCGGATATCGATTGAGAGATAAAATCAGGAACAGCAGACAGCATGATCGAGACACAAAACGAATTTCTTGCAGTCATCTCCAAACTACAAAAACTTCTCATGGGTGAAGTATATTTCCATCCCATTCAGACGCAAATGGTCGCTACGGATGCCAGCATCTACAGCGTAAAACCTGTTGCTGTAATCTATCCTGCCTGCCATGAAGACGTTATTGCAGCCCTCGCGTTTGCCAGGCATCACAGGCTATCCGTCCATGCCCGCGGCGCTGGCAGCGGACTCTGCGGTTCAGCCATAGGCACCGGGATTATTCTTGATTTTTCGCGTTTTATGAATCGGCTACTCAATCTTGACATGGAAGGCCAGAGGTTTACCTGCGAACCTGGCTATCGATTTGGCGAGCTGGAAAAGGAGCTTGCCGCCCGAGGCCTCTTCTTTCCTCCGGATCCTTCCAGCGGCGAGTACGCCACATTCGGCGGTATGATGGGCACAAATGCCAGCGGCGCCCACTCCGTGAAATATGGAAATGTGGCTGATTATGTCGTGGACGCAAAATTTGCCCTGGCTGACGGATCAAGCTATCGTCTTTCAGAGTTGGCCGCTCTGGAGGAGTCATCTCTTCTCGAGCCCTTCCGGGAGTTATTTCAGCTCTACCAGGAGAACCGACTCCAGATCCATTCCGCTTACCCTCCCATTCGCTATAATGTAGCTGGCTACAACCTCCGCGATATGGTGGTAGACAACCGCCTGCACCTACACAGACTTTTGACCGGCTCAGAGGGAACGTTGGCCATTATCACCGAAATTACCTTCGCGCTCCGGCCAAAGCCTCTCTACGATAGCCTGGTCGTAGCTTATTATCAAGATATTGCCTCATCGGCTCGCGCGGTTCAGGAGATGATGCCATTACAGCCTGCGGGTATAGAGATCATGGACAAATCTCTGCTGGAACTGGCGCGACAAAGCGACCCCCTTCTCGCAGAAAAGATCCCGGCAGGAGTTGACAACGTTTTGCTTATAGAATTTGACTCCTTTCACGCCGAGGAGGCCGCTGAGGCAGCGAAGAAGGCGCAGCAGCTTTGCAACGCACTAGAGTCCTTTGTCGCCATCGAGAAAGAAGAGAAAGAAAAATTCTGGGCCGTGCGTAAGGCAGCGGTTCCTATCCTGTACAAGCTTAAGGGCGAGAAAAAAATTCTGGCTCTGATCGAGGATGCAGCTGTGCCTGTCGCGCAACTGGTCTCCTATTTTGCGGGAACCTACGCCCTGCTGCAGCGCCATAACGTCTCGTTTGTAGTGTATGGTCATATCGCCAAGGGTCTGATGCATACCCGACCGCTCTTAAACCTCAAAAATCAGCAGGATGTTTTTTTATTAAAGGTTATCGCTGATGAGTTTTTCGAACTGGTCTACAGCCTAGGTGGTGTTGTCTCCGGCGAGCATGGGGATGGCCGGATACGATCAGCTTATATAGAGAAGCAGTACAAAAATATCTATCACCTTTTCCAACGAGTCAAGAAGATTCTGGATCCTGACCATACCCTGAACCCGGAGATCAAAAGCGGCCAAGATCAGGATCTGATCTGGCACAATCTCCGCTACGGCACTGAGTACCACTCCGAGGTGTGGTCGCAGCCTGCTCTGCTCTGGCCTGAGGGGCTGGATCTGGCTATCGAGACCTGTCACGGCTGCTCCAAATGCACCACGGTCACAACTGCTACGCGCATGTGCCCGATCTACAAATTCACCCGCAAGGAGGAGGCCAGCCCCAAGGCCAAGGCCAATCTGTTGCGGGCTCTGATTAGCGGTCAGATCGACTCCCAGGAGCTCTACAGAAAAACCCTACAGAACGTAATGGATCATTGCGTCAACTGCGGAAGCTGCTACCAGGAGTGCCCCTCCAATGTGAATATTCCCAAAATGGCTCTAGAAGCCCGCAGCCTCTACCGCCGTAGATTCGGAACTCCCCTGGCTTACCGCTTTTTGACCGGAGCAGAGCTAGCCGGCAGGAACACCAGAAAGTTCTCATTCCTATTGGCCTTTTTCATGAAAAGCAGCCTGATCCGCAAAGCAGCGGAAAAAATCAGCACTGTCAGCGTCTATAGGGAGTTTCCGCTCATGCCGGCCAGCTCCCTTCAGGATCGCATAATGAAAAAAGGGGCAACACAGAAAAGGCTGCACCAGAAAAAGGTACTCTATTTTGCCGGGTGCTACGCTTCGTACATCAGACCAGAGATTGGAGAAGCAGCCCTACGCTTACTTAACTACCTTCAGGTTGAGGTGATAACGCCGGAACAACATTGCTGCGGGCTGCCGATGCTCTCCAAAGGGATGAGCCGCGAGGCGAATGAAAAAATTCACCAGAATCAGATGCAATGGCAAGGTCTGTTGTCCGAGGTCGATGCAGTGGTGGTCACCTGCTCCTCCTGCGGCCTCTCCCTGACCAGGGAGTGGCAATACCTGGAGGATTCCCCATTTACCAGAGCAGTCCAGGAGAAGAGCATCCATATCTCCCATTTTATCAACAACCTTGGAAATGCAGCCCTCGCCACATTGCGCAAGCCGATAGAGCAAAAACTTGCCTACCATATGCCCTGCCATTTGAAAGTTCAACCCCACTCAGGTAGCTCCCTGAGGATGTTGACCTCAATTGGTGGTTTGCAGGTTGACAATCTGGATAGCCATTGCTGCGGTATGGCCGGCAGCTGGGGGATGAGCAGAGACAACTACGAGCTAAGCCGGAACATCGGATCCGACTTGGCTAAGAAAATTTCTGCCAGCGAGGCGTCTGTCGCTATCACCGATTGTCCAACCTGTAGAATGCAGATCGAGCATCTCAGCGACAAACCGGTACGTCATCCAGTGGAGATCCTGGCGGAACTCAGCCAGTAGAAACACCGCAGAAAAGTTAATTTTACGAAAAAAAGGAGAACGCCATGGAAGCAAAACGGAAATCAGCGGCAAATATCTTTGTAGAGCAGCAGGCAAGCGACGAAGACAATTTCGTATCAGAACCAGCCATGGAGGAGATCCAGGAGCCATTGCGTATGGATCGAATTGCCGCGCCAGCAGCCGCACCAACGCCAAAGGGCAAGGCCCCCAATATGCAGCTATTGTCCCAGATCAAATCTTCGGAGGAGCTGCAACTGGAAAAGGAGCCGGTCCGTCTGCGCGAGACAGGGCGCTGGTTTTGGCGCAAGATCATTGTTCCACCGAACGCCTATGTTGTGCACACCCGCTTCAACCAGAAAGAGCCCATTACAATCGGCATGGGACTTTCGTTTCGCTACAACCCTTTCAAGGACTCTTATCTTGTGATCCCTGGAGCCATGCAGACCATCGGCGTTGTGGCCACCTGCATCACCAAAGAGAAGCAGGGTATCAACATTCTTGCCTATGTCCAATGGCAGATCGAGGATTTCTCGATCGCCTACCGCAAACTCGACTTTTCAGACAGCCGCGACCCGCTGGGTATTGTCAATGCCCAATTACGGGAACAGGCCGAGGCAGCTATCAAGGATAAAATTGCCACAATGAGCGTTGAAGAGGTTCTCACGGACAAAGAGCCAGTCATCGAAGAGCTGACTGCACGCCTGAAACTGGTAACAGAAGGAAGGCAAAAAGGAGATCAAACCGCGCAAGAAGGACTGGGCATCAAAATTGTTACGGTCCAGATCCGCGAGGCAATTGTCAGCTCTGCCTCACTATGGGAAAATCTGCAAAAGCCTTTCCGCTATGAAAAGGAGAAAAGCGCCCGAATTAGCTACCTTAACACCCAGCGCGAAATCCATGAAAAGGAGTTAGAGACCAAGCTGGTTAATGAACAGGGACGGACACAAACGGAGTTTGAAATCGCCAGGTTGCGCCAGAGCAAGGAGACAGAAACCCATGAGCTGCGACTGCGCCAGGAGAGTATTCGTTTTTCCCGGGAGCAGGAGGATCAGCGCCAGCGTTTGGAGCAACAGGAGCAATCTGAGCTGGCAGGCATGGAATCAAGGGAGCGCATCCGCATCCGTGAAAACCAGTTTCATATCGATGAAGAGAAGCGGAGAATCAACCAGGATTTCCAGAGCCAGATCAACACCCTGCAGGAGGAGACCCGGATGAAGGAGATTCAACTGGAGCTGGAGGGTCAATTGTTACGCCAGCGCCTCGAATTGGAAAAATTGCGCGCACAGGTAGCTCAGTTAGAGCAGCAGAATCTGGACCAGATGGAGGCAATGCGTCTCGAGGCGCGACTGCACCGCACCGAGCAGGAGAACCAGGCAGATCTCGCATGGCAGAGCCGCCAGCAGGAGCAGGAGTTTATCAGCCAGAAAAACGCGGCACACATTGAAGAGTTACGTCAGCAGATTAAAAACAGAATCGGTGAAAATGACATCCTGGCTCAACTGGTGGCCAGGCTGCCGGAGATCGCCCAGGCCATGCCGGAGATCAAGGATTTGCGCATTGTGCAGACAGGAGCGCAACCCGATTTCGCGGAGTCGCTGATCTCCTTTGTAACCAAGATCCTGGCCATGGCAAAGGGCGTGGATTTTGGCAGGGAGAACCCCAGCGCCGACTGATCCAGGACATCCTGCGCCGCCAATGGCCGTGCAGGACATCCTTAGATCCGGGCCGGGCGATCCTTGTCCCTGACCTTTGTAATATCAAAAAAAGGACTTTTTTTGCTGCCCCAGAACACCCCTGTCATATACTTTCCGTCAATGGGTATGCGGTAACTGAAAAAATAGGGCTGTTTGCGATAGTGGCGGATCTGGGGCACAGTCACATTTCCAACCCCCATAAAAAAACGAAAGCCCTTCTGGTAGAGATAGGCAAACTTATCATTGTTGTAGGTATCTTCGCCATAGGCCCAGATATAGAGGTCGGTTTTCCCAACCAGAGAGGCTATCCTCTCCTCCCACAGATCGGTATCCCGTTTGAAGGTGGCATACGATACCTTTTGCGAAAAGATGTGCACATAGCTATGCGAGGCAAAACGGTATTTCATCGATTTCAGCTTGTCAATAATCGGCTGAGCCAGAGCCTTCTCCTCATCCGCGATCCCCTTCTTCTGCGTCCTGTAACCAAGCACACCATCAAAACCAGTTAGGGCAATCATCGCGCGTGCCCCTTTCCAGGAAAAATCAGGATGAAGGGCGATAAACTTCTCGAGCTGCGAAACAATGTTGTTGTGGCCAATCTGTGTTGTGCCGTCAGGCTGAATCTCCTCTGAGGCGATCACCCCCTTGTCCAAAACCAGGCGGGATACAGTTCCATTTTTAATATGCGCTTTATAATAGTTGAGGTCGTCTACAGACATTACAAAAGGCTTCTTTCCCTTTGGCAGGCGCAGGCTCTGCTTGTGAATCCCCTTACCGTCGCTCTTGTAGGTGTCATAGATATCCACCAGGATATAATTACGCTGGTACAAACTCTCCAGAACGCGCTGAAACTCGCCAAGGGTGACAAACCAGAGCTGGATGTAGTTGTAGTGGCGGTTGGCACGGTTAAAAAAGGAGTCCTTCTTGTGGATAATCAGGGGGTGAAAAAAGATATGTTCCACATCCCCCTGAAACTCAACGGTCTCCTGCACCATCGGGTCAGGTTGCTTGCTAACGGAGGCCTCCTGGGGCTTTTGGCAGGACAGGGCAAAAAAAAGCGGAAGCAGAACTGACAGACGAAACATTCGGTACAGGGTTTTAGAATTGGTCATAGTTGAAGTGATCTTTCTTGCATAGCGCGTGGTAAAATTTTAAGAGGTAAATAAAATTCAAAAAGCCATCTTATACTAAAGGCATTTTGGTTTTCGGATATCGCAAGGCAATGCCAGCGATGTCGACGCACCCTTTAGCCAGAATAAAACCCGAGAACCAAAGTGTTTCGAGTATATTTTGCACCCATTGGTAACACACGAAAGGGAACCAGGCTCTTGAAAACAGGATAACGATCCAAAAACTTCTTCTATTTGTCAATACTATTCATATTTGAGATATCGAAAAACCCATCTCAAGATTCTTCCCGTGAAAAACGGTTTGGAAAATCTCCTCTGCTAGAATTTTCTCAAGGAAAAGGAGGAGATAGTTGGGTAATTCCGAGTTTGTAAGCAGGAATAGCATTATCCTTTTTCAATTATAACTTGAGGAAGGCAAGGTTTTCATCATTCTTATTGATAGGTTTAAGAGTTCCAAAGAGTTTTTATCATGACCGTCTTAATGGAAGAGCGCGTTAACAACCTGGAAGTCATTCTCGGTCATTTCTTTGCCAGCACTGGTACATCCATAAACCGCCTGGAGCGGGAAATGGTGAACTTCAAGAATGAAATGCTGAATTTCAAGGGCGAAATGGTGGATTTCAAGAATGATATGAAAGATTTCAAGTGTGAAATCAATAAAAAAATTCGGAAGGCTTCATGTCGAAGTACTGGTAGAAGGGTTTAGTACCACCGGTAATCAAGATCAATCCAGCAAAACTGTGGCGCAGACTAAAAAATATCTCAGGTAAATTTCAACACAGAGATTACAATCGCCGCTGTAGTTACCGTCAGTCCAAAGCTCCAGCGCATAAAAGAATCCATGCGCTTTTCCAGATTTTCGATTCTACGTTCAACCTGCTCAAAACGCTTATCCACCTGCTCAAAGCGACCATTCATATATCCAAGCAGCTCTTCAAAACGCTTGTCAATTCGATCAAAGCCCTGCATCATCAGCTCGCGCTGGTGCTTGAGCTCTTCCTCCACGCGGACCATGCGTTCGCGCAGTTCGATCTCATACACCACCGGTGGTTTGCCGAGACTCTGCTCTGCCAGCATCTGAACCAGATTCCCTTTGATGAAATTTTTGACTTCTTCTAAATCCGCTGCTGATAAAGCCATCGTTTTTATCCTTGCGAGGTTCTATATTTTAATAATATGACATTACCTGCCGTAAAAGCAAGTAAAAATTCCAGTCTCTACATCTGCCAGCCGCTCCCGGACAAATGCGACATAATGCAGTGTCTTTCGCTGCCTTTCCCTCCCGGACGGGATTACGAAAGGCATTTTGGTTTTCGGATATCGCAAGGCAATGCCAGCGATGGCGACGCACCCTTTAACCAGTATTTACTGTTTGCAATGGACTTTGTCCCGCAACCGTTAATGCCAAGGTCGATAAGGACGCGGTTATGGCATTGCCCAACCGGTCAAATCTTGTGCTGAGTTTATCGAAGCATCGATGCTTATTGGTATAAAACCCGAGAACCAAAGTGTTTCGAGTATATATGCTACAATTGAAACGGGGCTGAAAAGTGCCAGTATGAAATAACCTAAAAATTGATACCAAACTCTTATAAATTTCTCTCTTTCCAGTATCCTGGAAAGCGAAAGAGATGGGAAATGGCAATAATATAAACAATGTCACTTTCCACAGTATAAATAATGCCAAATGGAAATTTTTTAACAATTTTCCTTCGGAATTTTTTATCTAAGGCCTCGCTAGATTTTGGAAACATTTTAATTGATTGAATCGCCTCCTCTATATCACTTAAAAAATCGAGTCCTAATCCGGATGCCTGCTCTTCATAGTAATCAATTGACTCAAACAGCTCATCACGTGCTTCAGGCACAAAAACTGCTTTCATTTTTTTAATTTTAATTTTGCCTTTTCCAATATATCAGTATCTGAATATCCTTTTTTGCCTGAAGCTTGAAATTTCTCCCACCTATCTTTCGTTTCCTGAAGCCAGATGCCATCAAAGTTCTCAAAAATACTTTGCGAAACATTGTGGAGCAAATTATGAAGCAATTTGGCTTGTTCCTGATTTGAAAGCTGGGTAATCTCTTTTTCTATCTCTTTTAATTGCACAGCCCGGACTCCTGAATTATTAACAGATGCAGAATAACAGTACTCATTTTACCTGAATCCTCTGATATTTTAATAATATGACATTACCTGCCGTAAAAGCAAGTAAAAATTCCAGTCTCTATTAAGGGGCATTCGTAACATCTGAAAAATGTATATTCCCCATCTCCGCATAGTTTAGAAATTATGACGCTAATTTTACCATTTTTGGAAAAAAATCCATCCGAACAATTGCAATGATACCAGTATTCAACCTTCCCTGCTGTCCTGCCAGCCGCCCTCGAAACAATGCGACATAATGCGGCCATTTCCGTCACCTCACAGCCTGACGGCTAATGCGACATAACGTGACGGCTTTATAGTCCTTATCAAATCTGCTAGCCGACTACCAAATTATCCGACTAACAGCACATTTACGAATCGACTTCCTGACACTGCCATAATGCGCTATAATGCAACCTCTTTCGCTACAAACCGATTGGCGCAGAGGGTAAATTTGCCCCCATGATATTGAGTCTGGCCAATTCCCCGCAACAATGATTTAAAACAGCAAAGCCCTGCATGCAGCAAGGCTTCGATAAAATTGGTTGGGATTACTCTTTTCCCGTATAATATCACCGGACCTCCGTGCCAGATACTGCAAGATCCGTCTATAAAACAAATTATGGATCCAAAAAGTTTAATAAATTATTTTTCTATAACCACATCACCTTTTTATGTATTAATGATATTTGTGTTTTCAAACTGCATCTCTTCCTTTTAGCAGATATCATTCAAAAGTAATATTAAATAGTTTAAAAGATCCTTTATATTCGACTATCGCTTTAAAAATTTCTGAAGTAGAAATTTCGTTATCATCCTTTTTAAAGGTAATTGGTATATCTCTATAAATTTTAATTTCGCCATAATGGAGCACTTTTTTAGGTTGTCCAATTTTAACAAATTCATAATTTGCAAATTTACGAAGAGCTCGCCTTGGTCCTTTTATCATATCTGGAATCATCAAACCCCAATAGTCAATACCACTAATTCCAGATTTTTTTTCTGGCAAATGAGGATACACTAACTTAATAAATTCTTTTTTTGTAATCATTTTCTGGCGAAATAAAGGTTCATCATTTTTTTTAATTGCTGTTGTAATTGAGTTTACTAATTTTTCTAACGATTTCTCACCATTTGCAAATTCAATTGTTTTTTCCGAGCAAGAGAAAAAAAATAAAAATAAAAAAAATAATAAAAATTTGTATATATACATAATATCAGTCCCTCTCAAAAAAAAAGAGAGGCAAAAAACCTCTCTCTTTTAATCAATTGCGAAAAAATTTAATTGAGGCTAAAATTTGTCCAGGTTTCAGCCCAGTTGGTGCCTGCCGGATCGATAGCGCCAACATAGTTGGTTCCTGTCAAATCCATGGAAACACCAGCCCAGTTTGTCATATTGGTAGTCACGAATGTAGATACAGTCGCTGTACTAGCAGCTGGTTTGAAATTTGCGGCTCCGCCCTCGCCCCAGTAGGTGGTTGGCGCTGTCAAAGAGGTCATAGCAGCAGCAAATTCATTGTTAGCTATTTGGTCAAATGTAGTTTCATTATCAATAACAATATTGAGACCTGCAACATCTGTAATTGCTGTACCGCTGGCAGTTACCTTCTCAAACTTATTGGATAATAATGCACTGACAAAATTACCATTCAACGTGTTATTATCAGTGATTCCATTTAATCCGGTCGATGAAAAAAAAGTAGAACTTGGTGCTTCAGTAGCTTGTGCAGCATGTTTGATATGTCTATCTGTAAAATTTGCAATCAAGGAATTAACCAAAACAAGCTGTCCATTGGCCTTAACATCAAAAATTTTTCCACCTGCTTTTGTATCCCCTACAATGGTAAAATTGGAAAAGAATGATTGGGTAGCACGAGACTGATCTGCACCTAAGCCATCATATTCGATCATTGCATCAGTATAATTTGAGGAGGCAATGATAAAATGGTGGGCTGAACCACTCCAACCTTCATCCAAGTCAAAGCCGTCATCTTCATTATGTGTTATTACGATATGAGAAAGGCTAACGGTACCACCAAATATTTCAATTCCGTCGTCTGATCCACGGTGTGTTTGAACGTATTGGATAGTAGTTCCACTTCCAACGCCAGCAAGAAATAAACCGTTAAATTCCTTACCAGAAGAAATTTCACGACCTGCAAATTCTATCCGAACATACTTCAATACACCACTGTTATCAGCTTTAGTTTCGCCACCATAAGGACCAGTATAGATTTCAGTATCAGTTGCAATATTAACACCCGCGCTATTATTTACAGGTGCTTTTCCGTGAATGACAATACCACCCCAGTCTGAAGATAATCTTGAGCCAGCTGCCTTGTCAGATGTGAAAACAATCGGTTTCGCTGCTGTTCCCTCGGCCATTATTTTACCACCCTGCTTGATAGCTAAATAAGAAAGGAATTCTGATTTAGCCTTAACAGTGACACCAGGATTGAGTGTAATTGTACAATCAGAGGGAATGTAAACAGCCCCTGATAATGTAATTGTTGCATCAGCCGCAACAGTTACATTTTGTCCGGCATATGTACTAGGCGAAAGAGTATCACCATCAACTAAGCTTAGCGAACCACCTGAACATGTCTGTGTAGTCGTCTCTGTATTACCCTCATCAGTATTGCAAGCGCTAATAAAAAGCATTCCGACAAGAGCGATAGCAGTCATTGTAGCAAATGAAATTTTTTTCATTTATTTTCTCCTATCAATTTATTTGATTAAAAATCAAACCATTTTACAAACTATGAGTATAGCCAAAGGAAACATTGACACCTTTTTTATACTCTTTTATCAATTTTTTTTCAGCACCAGTGCCTTGATTTTGCTCTATTTTATCATTTAATATATTTGCAATAGAAATTTTTAATTGGCCTTCTTTGAAAATCTTTTGAGAGAAGGTAATATCTAATTGATTAAAAGGCTCTTCATAAACATTGTCTAGACCATTTACTCCAACATTGACAATCCTTCGTGCAAAATAATTGTACAATAGTGCAAACTCTGAACCAATTGAGTAAATCTTGTACGTTAATCCAAAATTAAAAAGCATTGGAGACTGTCCTTGTAATGACCGACTAGAATCAGTTTCTGCACTTCCCAGAGAAGGATCCAATTCAATTTCGGAATAGGACCATGTAAAATTTGCCAATACTGACAATGCTTTCAAAGATTCGGCTATAAAAGAAAAATCTTTTTTAATCTCTAACTCAAATCCATATACCATAGCCTTCTTTTGGTTCGCAAAAGTAAATGTTGGATCGTCAGCAATGCCAATAGTTGCTTCAATTGGATTTTGAATATCTTTAAGAAAGAAACTCAAAGCTAAAATCTCCTCAACCGTTGGAAAAAACTCAAATCGCAGGTCATAGTTCTGAATATCTGCCTTTTCCAAATTTGGATTACCTTTAATAATAAAGCCCGTTTCTAATTGATCGTAATAGTTATACATGCCCATTTCAACAAATTCCGGTCTATTTATTGTTTTGCTATAGCCAAATCTAAGATTTATTTTATCCATCATTGTATAAACAATATTTGCATTGGGCAATATTTCAGTATTTATAATTGATGAGGTATAGAGGGTATCTTTATAAAATATGGAATATGCAGAAACTGTTTGCTTCCAATTTTCAACCCTCACACCACCTATTATTCGCAATGACCTTGTGATTAGAAGATCTATTATTCCATAACCAGAATAAATATTTAAATCAGCTTCGTAAGAATCCAGCCCAGTTGTTAAATTATCTCCGGTTAATTCACTAATACTTAAATCATTATTGGTAATCAGCTCTTCTGGTGTACCGGTTGAATTACTTATGCTAGTAATATTTTGGAATAAAATTCGAAACCTACGACCTTCATTTACTCTTTTTTTTGTAATAATATCACTTCCAATTCTTATCTTAGAGTTTAATCCATCCCATTGCTTAAATGGAAAAACATACTCTGGTGCAAATTGAAAACTTATTTCTCTATGATCATTATAATATTTCTGCATTGGTATACTTGGATCAATGTTTCCTGATGACATATAAAAGAGTGTTGAGACATCGGGCTGCTTTCTTGTTGTAAGAGAATAACCAACATTCCAAATAATTGCATTATTTTCTGTAAATAAATCAAAAACATGGTCACCAGTGAATTGATTAAACCACAAATTTGTTTCTTCATATGATGAAATATATTCGGTTCCGTATTGTTTACCTTCGGAAATCTTGCCTTGCTTTATCTTAGCTGAAGTATCAGATTGATGTGTATAGAATGTGTTATATTTGATTTTGTTTTTGGGAGAAAAGGCATATGCAAGTGACAATTGTGTAGTTGCAACTGTAGAAAAAGTTGATTGGTCATATGTCAAATCCACTAGTTTGTAATCAGTTCCTTGATATCTAATTTCTTTGGCATCTTTGATTGTTTTTGACGACTCACTCATAGCCACGGAGAATAAGAGACCTAGCGCTTTTCCATTATCATAATTATAAGTATTACCAAAGGAAAGATTAAAGCCTCCTCCTGGAATTCCAACTTCAGAGGAAGGAATGTAATCACGCCTAAAACTCTTGGCCATTGCATCTAATTCAGCTAATGTATAATTACTATTATTAGCCTTCTTTGAGTCACTAAAAAGATCTGGAATATCACGCTCTCCTGCATCAAAACCAAAAAAACTATAATCACTTCCATGAAGAGCCAGAAAATCTTTAAATGTAGTTTGACTATTGTAATTCAAACTAAAGCCAACCTTGAAATCATATTCTGTCGGATAATCTCGAGTGTTAAGTTGTACTGCCCCAGCTGTGGAGTCCGATGCCATATCAGAAAGATATGATTTGCTAATGATTAAATTATCAAGTAGGCTTACTGGGAAAATATCTAAAGGTACAACTTTCCTAGATGGTAACGGTGAAGGAACTTGTAATCCATTTACGGAAATTGTAGAATATCGTTCTGACAGTCCTCTGATATATATATACTTCCCTCCAAGAATACTTACACCGGTAACCCTCTTTGCCGCATCCGCTGCATTTGAATCTGGTGACTTTTTTATCTGCTCTGCAGAAATAGCATCCTGTGCAACAGCAGCCTTTTTACGCTGCGAAGTCAACGCAGCAGTTGTGTTGCTTATTCGTCTTCCCTGTACGACAACAGTTTTTCTTGATTGATAGGCCATGGCCACATTTGCTGATACTCTTTTATTATCTAAAACAGCCACATTGACTTCATAAGGTTGATATCCCGCTATTTGAAATTTTACGGTATGGCTGCCCGCAGGAACCTTGGTGATGGTGTAATTACCATTAAAGTCTGTCACGCCTGCATAGGTTTTGTCTCCATCCTTGATAAAGACAACGACCCCTATCATGGGTTCACCGGAAAGGTTATCGATGACGGTTCCATTCACAATACCCTCGGCGGCCAGAGCCAGAGGGAGCAGAACCAGAGTTGCGAGTATAAAAATAATTTTCTTTATCATGATTTTTATTTAGCATCCTTTTATGTTTTTTTTGTTACAATTCTGAAAAAAAATTTTAAAAAAGAATAACAGTTTGTTTTTTCGTCAAAAAAATTACTATCTAATCATCATCACACAAACAGCTAACAATCGAAAGGAAAGTGCAGGCATAAAAAAAGGTCAGCCTTGAAACCACAGTCTCTCTGCTAACCTTTGTAGCTTACCCGTTCTATGTCCTGCTCTCTTTATCGTGATTGTCCGCTTTCCTTTTCCAATGAGATCCAGTCGCAGCCTTATATCAGCTTAAACTGGACAGGCTGGTAGATCTTGATTTTAATGGGTTTACCATCGCTGTTGATGCTCGGCTTGAAGGTTTTTCTCATGAACGCCTGTACTGCGTTCTGTTCCAGCCCATAGCCTAAGCGCTTCTTGCCGACGACGCGCGCACGCAGCACCTGCCCTTTGTCGCTAATAATCAGCTCAAGGGTAATTCGTCCTTCAACACCAGCAGATCTGGCAGCTGGCGAATATTCCGGTTGGATATGGGGAGCCAGATCCTGCGGTGCCGTGGCCGCCCCAGGGATATACTGCTGGGCGCCGTCGGCAATAGAATCGCCGGCCACCACGTTAGGGTCATTCAAATCAATTTTTTTATCCTCTTTTTCTTTGACATACTTATTGCCGAAGACCTCATCGACAATGACGATATTCACCTTTTTTCTATAGCGTCTCAGCGGTCTGAACTCACCAAAATTGACTACCGTGACCTTCATGTTGTCAAACTCCTTGTTCAAGGAGTCGCTGCTTTTCCACTCTATGGCCATCAGCGATTGAAAAAAGAGAAGAAGAAAAGCGAGAATAAAATGCAAACTGAATCTCTGGAAAATATTTTTTTTCTTCACTTCTTCAAAAGAGTTGTATATCGGCAGCTTTTCGATTAGCTGCTGGCGTTGTTCGCTGCGCATATCTGTTATCCCAAATTTCCAGAAATTAGATCTTTTTTGCGGTTTTACTATCGGCGTCCACGGCCAGACCAACTTTGGAAATCCCTGCCAGCTTTACCTGATCAAGGATCACCAACATCTTCTTATATTGGATGTCGCCCTCGGCGCGCATGATCACTGCCACATCCGGATGGATCTGCTTCAATGATTTTAAACGGCCAGGCAGAGCCTCCATATCGGTGACAGGTTTGTCATTCCAATAGAGAACCTCTTTATCCTTTACCTGCTTGATGGTAAGGGCAATCTTATGAGGCTCTTGCTTCATCGCCGATGCGTTCACCTTGGGCAGGGATACGGGAACAGTGCGGTATTTTGTAAACTCAGCCGTTACCATCAAAATAATGACAAGCACCAGCATGATATCCACCAGCGGGGTGACATTTATACCGCTGATTTCACCATCATTATCTGAAACATTTGCTGCCATGCAGAACTCCTAATCTTGTGGATAATGTTGAAATAGCTTACTCAGAAGCCATTTTCATGTCAGCCAGATCCTTTTCATTGAGAATCAACTGACCTGTGGTTGTAGAGTGCGCCTCTTTGGCATATAGTTGTACGCCTGCCAGACCCTCTTTCTCAAAAGCGGCTCTGACCCCGGTCATGATATCGATAATCTCTTCCGCGTTGGACAGCTTGCTTTTGACCATGGTAGAGAATATGTTGTAGGATATAACGCAGGGGATCGCAACACCAAGACCAAACGCGGTAGCGATCAAAGCCTCGGAAATACCCTTCATAACCACAGCCGGACCTGCGTCGCCGACCATCGCCAGATCGCTAAAGGCGCGCATGATTCCCAATACAGTACCAAGCAGTCCAATAAATGGGGTATTGTTTCCCAGCGTAGATAAAATTACTAGCCAGCGGTTGAGACGGCGACGCTCAGCCTCCATAGCGGCCTGGGCAAACTCGCGCATGGATTGTTCACCAAATGGCCAACCTTCGAGGGTCTTTGCAGCGACCCTACCCTCCATACCGTAACGCGGATGGCGGATATGTTTGATTAGATCGTGAGGATTATCCGAATTGCGCGCAAGCCCCTCAGTTAACAGGCGAATCAGCTTATCATTTTTTCCCTTATTTTTATAAAATACAAATGCACGTTCAATACTTACCGCAATGGCCACCAGAAACAGAAAGATCAAAACCCAAACGGTTGGATCTTCAATCTTAGTCAGATCAAATTTTCCGGCTTCGGCAAGGGCGTTCACCTCAGCGGGCGCGCTGCCATCTGGTTTTACGTCAGAGGCAATCAGTTGGCCTTTGATATCTTTGCTGTCAGGCGTGGTTCCGGAAAACGCATCCGCTTGGAAACGAAAAAAGATAACTGCTGCCAGCAGCAGAAAAAAACTGGTGTACATAAATCTGGTTTTCGAAATTTTTTTCATTGCAATCCTGTTATTTCTCAACGCTGGCGAGGTTTGACCGCCATGATTTCCCCGTATCATAGATAACTCCTTAAAATCGATAGATAAAAACTTTCTCTTTTTCAAATTGATAACATTGGAAGTTTATGCTTTCCCGATGAAAGCGATTGTTCCCCGCAGCAGCAGGATTTCTTAACAAGAAAGCACACAATTGTTACATATATATGAGCGGTTTCTATTTTTTGCTTTTTTCAGATATTTTCCAAGGGAGTGAAAACAATAATTTTCCTCTCAAATCATTCTTTCTCACAAAATACTAACATATCTCTGTCTTTTTGATGTCGATATATTAAAAGTAATTGTAATGTATCAGAAAAATCTTAGCTTTAAGATGCGCCGAACGCAAAAAATCTCATTATTTAACTATCATAGAAACAGGATCAAACCATGACAACACTACCCATTCTCATCGTTGAAGATGAAGAGGATATCCTGGAGCTGGTCTCCTTTAATTTAATCAACGCGGGTTACAAAATTCAGACTGCCCGCACAGGCGAAGAGGCGCTCAGCCATATTCGATCCAATAAATACAGCCTGATACTTCTTGATCTAATGCTACCAGGTATTGGCGGACTTGAAATCTGCAAAATCATCAAAGCGGAAAAAAGCATCCGCAAAACCCCGATTATCATGGTGACAGCCAAAGGTTCGGAAGAGGACATTGTCAAAGGTCTGGAACTTGGCGTTGATGACTATATAACCAAGCCCTTCAGCATCAACGTCTTCATGTCCAGAGTGCGGGTTATTCTGCGCCGCTATGAAACTCCGATGATTGATGAGAACACAGTACTGAACGTTCATGGGATCACCATCAATCCACAGAAGCATAAGGTAATTATGGACGGAAGTTCCCTGGAGTTGACCTATTCCGAATTCAGCCTTCTCCATTTGATGGCAATGCGACCTGGTTGGGCTTTTACGCGCAACCAGATCGTGGACGCCCTGCGCGGCCCTGACTACCCGATTACAGACAGATCCGTGGATGTTCTGGTGGTAGGTCTGCGAAAAAAACTTGGCAACAGGGAAGCGATCATCGAAACTGTCCGCGGGGTTGGCTACCGCATGAAAGATCTAGACGAGGATTATACGGATTGAAGGATCCTGAGTGAGCAGACGCAGTTTTTTTCAAATTATTATCATTCGCAACCTGCTCCTTTTGGCTCTGGTTATACTTTTTTCCCTTTCGATCCTTCACTATATCTTTCTTCGTACTGCCTTGGATGCGACCAGACTTCATCTGGCGCGTCACGCAGAACTCATTGAGTCCAATCTTTTCAAATCAGAGACATCTCCTAAGGCTTTGGATTTAATCTATGACTCACTTTTTACCATAGAAGACAAACGCCTGTACCAAATTTTTTTCTATTCCTCAGATAGACTCATCTGGTCTTCTTTGCATTACCAAAATTCAGACAAGATCCTTCTTGAAGAAAGCGGCCGCGATTTACAAGCGCACGAAGAATTGATCCAACTGGAGCAAAAACTTGAATCTCATGCTATCCGACGTGATCGTACACAACAAAAAGTTTTCGCATTCGGCAGAAAAATTTTTGTTGATGGCAATTTTTTTTACCTAACGATTCTCTATCCCTACGAGCGCATATCCGCCGAGGTTACCCACAGTCTGCTCTTCGCGTTCGGGCTATTGGTCTTTATTTTTCTGGTAATTGGTATCATCTATTTTTTCAACTACCGCTCCTTTTTCCGAGCCTTCAATCAACTAAAGCACAAAACCAGGGAGATTGCCAGCAGCAGAATCGCTCATTTCTATCCCGACTCGGATTTCCGCGAAATTCAGGATCTGGGCAAGGCTATCAATCTCATCTCCCGACGCTCCCAGGAGCAGATGAAAAAAATTGATCATCAAAAAAATGAATACAAAATTTTGCTTGCCAACCTCCAGGAGGGGGTCATTGCCCTTGATAACGCAGAAAAAATATTGCTAATCAACAAGGCGGCATGCTATATCCTGAATATTGAAGATCAGCGTTATAAAGGTCAATCGATCACCGAGGTTTCCCGCAACAGCGCATTTATCAAATTTATAAAAAATGCCGAACTCTCGGCTCAGCATTTTTACGAAGAAGATTTCGCGTTAGTGAGTGTTTCATTAAAGGAAAACGAAGCCAGTCTCTCAGAAAAAAAATTTATTCGTGCCCAGGCCACGAAAATCGAAATTCCCGAAGAAAAAAAAGGGGGACTTCTTATTGTATTACACGATTTTACAAAAATTCAAAAGCTGGAAAATATACGCAAGGAGTTCGTGGCCAATGTTTCTCATGAGTTAAAGACCCCGATCACGACGATCCTTGGCTTTGTGGAGACCATGCTCAACGGCAACGTCAACGATAGTGGTAATACCCAAAACTTTCTGGAGATTATCCGCAAAAACAGCATCCGGCTGGATAAAATTATTGATGACCTACTACTGTTAGCCAAACTGGAACAAGAGGGCGACACCACAAAAATCGTCAAAGAGCAAGCAGCAGTCCACGAAATCCTGGAAGCTGCAGTCAACAACTGTAGCGACAAACTCAAAGCCAACGACTTTACCGTAACCATTGAGTGCAGCTCCGAACTGACAGCTCTTGTCAATCCTAACCTTATCGAGCATACCGTGGTGAATCTGATAGACAACGCCATAAAATACAGCCATCCCGGTAAGGAGATCAACATTTATGCGACCAGAGAAAATCAAAATATTTCTATCCGCGTCCGCGACTGGGGCGAGGCTCTTCCTGAGGAGAAACTACAAAGACTTTTTGAACGATTTTACAGGCTTGACAAAGCCAGAAGTCGCAAAATGGGAGGCACCGGTTTAGGTCTGGCAATCGTCAAGCACATCATTCTGGCACATGGAGGTTCTGTGGATGTCAAGAGCGTTGCCGGCGAGGGGACGACCTTTACCTTGACCATTCCTGCTTGAGCCTAGCTTTTTAAAATTGGATATATAAATAAATTAAATATTATAGGAAATCATGATGACAGCATATTACTATCGCGAATTTGAAAAACTGAAGGAGCATCTGCTCAATATTGGCGGACAGGTAGAGGCCAGCGTTATATCCGCCGTGGAGGCCTTTCTGAAACAGGATGTGGATCTGGCCAACGAGGTCATCCAAACCGACCATGCTATCGACCAGCAGGAGGTCGAGTTGGAGGAGGAGTGCTTAAAGGTTCTTGCACTCTACCAGCCTTTAGCTATGGATCTGCGTTTTGTGGCCTCCGTTTTAAAAATAAATAATGATCTGGAGCGCATCGGCGATATCAGCGTCAACATCGCCCGCAAGGCTCTTTATATATCAAGACACCCTCACAAGCTCAAACTTGATTTTGATTACAGCATCATGGCCAAAAAGGCGCAAATCATGCTGCACCAGAGCCTGGATGCTTTTATTCACCGTGATGCTGACCTTGCCTACGCTATATGCCAACGCGATCAGGAGGTCAACGACATGAAAAAGAGTTTTAAGAAATTGATCATTGAAGCGATGAAAAAGCACTGCGACCTCGCCGATGTTCTCATTCGTCACCACGCATTAACTCGCCATCTGGAGCGCATCGCGGATATGGCAACCAACATTGCCGAGGAGGTGATCTATATGGTCACAGGGGAAATCAGACGCCATATCCTGGATACAGATTATATGGAGGATCAGGACGGCCAAACCAGTGTATAATTTTTTTTCCGTATTTGCCATCAATAACAAAAAACTCATAAAATCCTAACATTAGTGCTTCATAATATGGACAAAGTTCTGTGAAATTATGCACAGAATATATTTGATTATGACTCTATTTTGTTAATTACCAGGAGAACAAATTTCATGAAATTCAAAGGTCTGCTTGTACTACTACTTGGCGCAGCCTCCCTCACCTTTTTGGGTTGCGGCAAGGATTCAGGTTCATCAAAAATTATTGGCGCTGGCGCGACATTTCCTTACCCTTTGTACTCCAAGATGTTCTTGGAATATAAAAAAGTAAAAAATGTTGAGGTCAACTACCAGGGTATCGGTTCCGGTGGCGGCGTTCGTCAGCTTCAGCAAAAAACCATCAACTTCGGCGCAACGGATGCTTTCCTCGACGAAAAAGAGCTGAAAGAGTTTGGTAAACCAATCGTCCACATCCCTATGGCTTTGGGTGCTGTCGTTGTTATCTACAACATCCCCGAGCTGAAAGCACAGCTCAACCTCTCCGGACAGATCACTGGCCGTATCTTTTTAGGTGACATCAAAAACTGGAATCACCCCGATATCGCCAAATTAAATCCAGGCGTAAAACTTCCAAACAAACCCATCTCCGTTACCCGCCGCTCTGACGGATCCGGTACAACACATGTTTTTTCGGAATACCTTGCAAAGGTTTGCAAACAGTGGGAGAAAAAAGTGGGCGTTGGCAAAAGTCTTAGCTGGCCAGTGGGCGTTGGCGGCAAAGGAAACCCTGGCGTTGCAGGGCTTGTCAAACAAACCCCTTTCTCTATCGGTTATGTAGAGGTCGCCTACGCCGAGAAAAACAAAATTACTTTCGCGAAAATGCAGAACAAAAAAGGCAAGTTCATTGTACCATCTCTGAAAAGTATCTCTGTCTCAGCCGACATGAAGCTGCCTGATGACCTACGCGTCTCTCTGGTGGATACTGACGCTGAAGAGGGATATCCTATCACAGCATTTACCTGGATCATTGTTTATCAGGAGATGTCAGAAAATATCCAGAGCGCGAAAACCGCTAAGGGCGTTGCTGATCTGTTAAATTGGATGATCCATGACGGTCAAAGCATGAACGAAAGTCTGCTTTATGGAAAACTATCACCGGCTGCGACAGCGCAATCAGAAAAACTGCTGAAAACCTTAACTTACAAAGGTAAGCCACTTCTATAATATACTCGAAACACTTTGGTTCTCGGGTTTTATACTGGCTAAAGGGTGCGTCGACATCGCTGGCATTGCCTTGCGATATCCGAAAACCAAAATGCCTTTAGTATAAAAACGTTATAGATCGATACTCGTGATACTCGCAAATATTTTCCTGACCGGTTACTCTGCCTTTGGCAGTGTAACCGGACTTTTTCATCCTGCCAGGATTCAAACCTAAAAAAAAAATTTCCATCTTCTCATTTTTTTAATTTATCCCGCAGCAAGATGACACCTACTCTGCGCTTGAGTGAAGAATGCCCTTAAACTTTTTAAGCAAAAATTCGCAGAAGAATATACCAAAAAGTATCGATGCTTCAATGAACTCAGCACAAGATTTACTTCGATAGACTCAGTACAAGTGACCGGTTGGGCAATGCCATAACCGCGTCCTTTTGGCACAAAGTCCATTGCAAA